>JAHEMY010000005.1 GCA_024643425.1 Flavobacteriaceae bacterium | reverse complement strand
CACTTTCTTTACAACCGTATTTATTATCGAATTTTGATTTTGTAACGCTGTCGTTCACATTGATGGCCGGCATGACCAAAGTTCCGTTCTCCATACGTTCGTACAAACGGTGTACTCCTGTTGTAGTTTCTTCACTTAATCCTTTAATTCCGGAAGCCAATTCAGGATAACGGTCAAAGACCATATTGGTTAAATCCCCACCATCGTCCAAGATCATGTTCAAAGGCTTGCGATCTTCGCCAAAGAACAAGGTCTGCTCGATACACCAGTCAAATTCTTCTTCGGTCATTCCTTTCCAAGCATACACAGGAATACCTGCTGCAGCAATAGCAGCTGCCGCTTGGTCTTGGGTTGAAAAAATATTACAAGAACTCCAGGTAACCTCAGCCCCTAATTCGATAAGTGTTTCAATTAAAACAGCTGTTTGTATGGTCATGTGCAAACAACCTGCAATTCGAGCTCCTTTCAAAGGTTGCTCATTTTTGTATTCTTCACGCAAGGACATTAACCCCGGCATTTCGGCTTCTGCCAACTCAATTTCCTTTCTACCCCATTCAGCTAGGGAAAGATCTTTTACTTTAAAAGGCACGTAAGTCGCGGTTTTCGTAGACATATTAGTATATTTGAATGTTATGAATTTTCTTAAAAATTTGAGCACAAAAGTACGGAATATCCTCGAATTTATATGCCTCTTTACAAAACTATAACTATTGACTCGGAGACCAAACTGCTGATTTGGAAGATTGAAGAACCTTACGAATGGCTTTCGAAGGATACACCACTCACCGATCATTGTAGGCTTCGCGTAACCAAAATGAAGAGTGATCTTCATCGAAGAGGATTTATGAGTGTGCGTCATTTGTTGAAAGAAATGGGATACTCCGATTTTGATTTGTTCTACGATGAAAAAGGAAAGCCTCATTTAAGAGACGATAAAAAGATTTCTATCACCCATTCCTATACCTTTTCTGCGATCATTGTGAGTTCGATTGAAGTGGGAATAGACATTGAAATGCAGCGTTCAAAAATTTTAAAAATCGCAAACAAATTCACCCCCATTGAAGAATATAGAACCCTAGCCAATGAAGATGCTCTGGTTCGAAAATTAACCATGGTTTGGGGAGCTAAAGAGAGTCTTTATAAGAGTTTTGCTGAAAAAGGAGTGAGCTTTTTAAAACATATCTATGTTGAAGATTTTGAATTGGACGACATGAAAACTACCGCAACGGTGAGCTACCTATCCAAAGAACAGCAATACGATATTGGCTTTGACGAATTTGAAGGATTCACCTGTGCTTATGCAAGAATTATGTCCTAAAACCCAATGAAAGCATCCAAAATCCATAACGACCTGCACAATGCCTTCCTTCAGAATAAAAAACTCCTGGCAATTTTGCTCGACCCTGAGAAATTCGATCTTTCAGATACGCCCCGTTTTTTAAGAAATCTGCCAAAAGAAGTAAGTCATTTGTTTGTTGGAGGCAGTACAGTTCCCAAAGGAATGACGGATGCTTTAGTGCGCGAATTGAAATTATATACGGCAAAACCAATCATTTTATTTCCGGGAGACTACAAACAACTAACTCCAATTGCCGACGGGGTATTATTTTTAAGCCTGCTCTCGGGGGACAATCCGGATTATTTAATTGGACAACAACGAAAATCGGTACGATTCTTTCGTGAAAATCCTATCGAAGTGATTCCAACGGGTTATTTGCTTATCGATGGAGGGAATTCTTCCGCTGTATCCCGTGTCACTCACACAAATCCGCTTCGACAAAGTGATCTCCAAATTATTGTGGATACTGCGAAGGCCGGGGAACTGATGGGGGCAAAACTCATTTATTTGGAAGCAGGTAGTGGCGCACTAAATCCGGTAGCTCCTGTCGTTATTTCTGCAGTTAAGAAAGACATCACCATTCCTTTAATTGTTGGAGGAGGAATAAGAACCGAAGAGCAAAAACACCTGGCCTACGAAGCCGGAGCCGATCTAATTGTGATGGGGACCGCTTTTGAAAAGACCACTGAAGGACAAAACCATATCTCGTTATGAAAATTTCTGTTGAATTAACCTTAACACCCCTGCAAGACAATTACGAACCTGCTATTATTAATTTTATAAAGGCACTAAGGAATAGTGGACTTACCATTATTGAGAATCCTCTAAGTACACAAGTTTATGGGGATTACGATGTGGTGATGAAGGTGCTTCAGACGGAGATGAAAACAGCTCTTGAAGCTATAGATCGTGGGTTGATCTTTCTAAAAATGGTAAAATCGGATCGAAGCGACTATGAACCCCATTTTTGAGTTTTTCTTTGGGCAATATGCCAACTACGACACCATCGATATCGCTCTTGAAATAATTGCAGTACTCTTTGGCTTTTTGTCGGTTTGGTTTTCGAAAGAAAATAATGTTTGGGTATTCCCAACAGGAATGATTAGCACCGCCATTTTCGTGTATTTATTGCTGAAATGGTCCTTGCTGGGGGATATGATGATCAATGCTTATTACTTTATAATGAGTGTGTATGGGTGGTATATTTGGACCCGAAAGGTAGATGCCACACACACAACACCCATTGCCAAAACAACTAAGAAAGAGAAAGGGTATTCTGTATTCATTTTTATATTGACCCTCATCTTTGTGTTTATCGTTTACAGTGCTTTTGACAAATGGAATCATTGGACGGCTTATGTAGATACGTTAACCACGGCCATTTTCTTTGTGGGAATGTGGCTTATGGCAAAACGAAAAATTGAGAACTGGATCTATTGGATTGTTGGTGATATCATTTCAGTGCCACTTTATTTTTATAAGGGCTTCACCTTTACCAGTTTCCAATATTTGATCTTTACCTTTATAGCCATATATGGATATTTTGCATGGAAAAAACTCTTGAACAGCAAGACACAGATTGCTTAAGGATTGTACTTTTTGGCCCCGAATCGACTGGAAAGACTACCTTGGCGAGGCAATTGGCTGAACATTTCAACACGAAATGGGTTCCGGAATTTATGCGTGAGTATCTTCAAGAAAAATGGGACCGTTTTGAAAAAGCAATCGAACCAAATGATGTTATGTCCATAGCATATGGACAAATGGATTTGGAGAATGCAGCTCTGGAGAAGGCAAATCAGTTTCTTTTTTGCGATACCAACCTCAGAGAATTGAAAGTGTATTGCAATTATTACGATCCAAAGGGCTGCCCTCAAGAGATTGTAACTGCCACAGAGAAAAACCATTACGATTTTTATCTTTTAACAGACATCGATATCCCTTGGGAAGCAGACGATTTGCGAGATAGGCCTTATGACAGGTCGACACTATTTTGTATGTTTGAAACAGAATTAAAGGAAGCTAATCTTCCTTATGAAAAACTTACCGGAAATCGGGAAGAACGTTTCGATAAAGCCGTCAACCTCTTAAAAAGTTTGAAACCTACATAGCATGCTCACCGAGAAGGATATTGAACAAATTAAAGCAACAGACTTGACCATCAATAAGGTGGTGAAGCATTTGGAAATATTCACTCGCGGAATTCCTTTTGTCGATATTGTAACCACCGCTACTGTAGGAAACGGCATCCAGGTTGTCAAAAAATCTGAAGAACAATCCCTCGCCGATTATTACGAATCGCATATGGATTCCCTGGACATCGTAAAATTTGTCCCAGCTTCAGGCGCGGCCACTCGGATGTTTAAATTTCTTCATGAATTTTTAGATCAGTTTGATCCGGAAAAAGAATCGTATCGTTCGTACATTAAAAATCAAGATGGAAATCAGGTGGATCGATTTTTCAATGGCATTAAAGATTTTGCCTTTACCACAGCAGTGCGTGCCCAAATAAGATCTTTATACCCTCAATACAAAAAATCGTCAAAAGGAGCGCGATTTCATCTTTTGGCGAAGGCCCTGTTGAATGAAGAAGGGCTTAATTACGGAAACCTTCCCAAGGGGTTAATTCCGTTTCACAAATATAAAAAGCATGCGGTAACAGCCTTTGAAGAGCAACTTTATGAAACTGCATTTTACGCTGCTGTCGGGGACGATGTTTACTTGCATTTTACGTTCTCTGAAGAGCACTTGGATTTGTTCAAAGAAGAATTTGAAAAAATCAAAAGCCGAGTAAGTCGAAAGACGAAAAAGAAATTTCACATTTCATATTCCTTTCAGAAAAAAGAAACCAATACCCTGGCCGTAACCGACAATAATTTGCCTTTTCGTGATGAAAAAGGAATGTTGGTTTTCCGACCATCCGGCCATGGGGCATTGCTAGATAATTTCAATGAGATCGACGCCGATTTGATTTTCATTAAGAATATCGATAATGTAGCCGCACAAGAATACGCAGAGAAAATCGCATTTCATAAAAAGGTATTGGCCGGAAAACTATTGAGCGTTCAAAAACGAATGTTTAATTATTTAAAAGAATTGGAAGAAGATGTTAGCTTGGAACGCATGAGGGAAATGCATTCCTTTGTTTGGAACGAATTAAATGTCAAGGATATTCCAAGTGGAAAATCGGACTTGATTGAATTGCTCAACCGTCCAATTCGTGTTTGCGGCGTTGTACAAAATACCGGTGCACCTGGGGGTGGTCCTTTCTGGGTGCGTGATGAAGAAGGCTTTACCTCTCTTCAAATCGTAGAAGCTTCACAAATTAACCAATCCGATGAACGCCAGAAATCATTTTTACAAGAAGCAACCCATTTTAATCCTGTAGATTTAGTCTGTGGCGTTCGCGATTATCAAGGAAATAAATTCGATTTAGTGTCTTACAGAGATCCAAATACTGGGTTTATTTCTCGAAAATATGAAAATGGTAAGCCTATAAAGGCTTTAGAGCTTCCGGGCTTGTGGAACGGCTCTATGGCCAAATGGCATACCCTTTTTGTGGAAGTCCCCTTGATTACATTCAATCCGGTTAAAACGGTAAACGACCTGCTAAAAAAAGAACACCGACCCAATGCCTAATGGATTCGGACCAGATTTTAAAAGAACTACAATTTAAGGCGGTTAGAAGCAGCGGCCCGGGAGGACAGCACGTAAACAAAACAGCTTCCAAAATAGAACTTAGTTTTAATATTCAGGACTCAGAAGGCTTACGCCTCGAAGAAAAGAATCGCCTGGAAAAAAAATTAGCGTCTCGAATTTCATCAGACGGGATATTGATACTGCAATGCGACGAAACTCGAAGCCAGCACCGCAATAAAAAATTGGTTGTAGAACGACTTTTGGAGTTGCTTTTGGAAAACTTAAAAGTGCCCAAGGCAAGGAAAAAAACCAAGCCGTCCAAATCGGTGATTGAGAAACGATTAAAGGCGAAGCAAAATAATGCTTTAAAAAAAGCAAGCCGAAGGCCGCCAAAAATTGATTAATTCTATACCTTTGTCGCACATCTCAAAAGGGGTGCTGATAGAAATTATTGGCTGAGATTATACCCATTGAACCTGGAACAGGTAATGCTGTTTAGGAAGCCTGGCAAAAGAAAATCCATCAGAAATTCTTAGCCTGGCAAAAGCTGGCGAGCTGGAGATTTATTTCCGTAAGGCGCATAAACCATTTAATAACCGAGAATAATGACCCCTTTTATTCGTAATTGTTTTACGAATGAAAAAGTTAATTCTTTCATTAGCTCTGGTTTGGATCACAAGCGCGATTCATTCCCAAGAGCAGCCTGTAACTATCGACACTACAGAGGTAGAAACCCTGGATGAAGTGTTGTTAAAGGCCATCCGGGTGAAAGCTACTTCCCCCATTACCCACTC
This sequence comes from Flavobacteriaceae bacterium, assembly GCA_024643425.1. GTDB lineage: Bacteria > Bacteroidota > Bacteroidia > Flavobacteriales > Flavobacteriaceae > JAHEMY01. The sequence goes on along the minus strand of JAHEMY010000005.1, from coordinate 53,630 downwards.
TAATTTAGGAAAAGAGGAGATTGCTCAACGAAATTTGGGTCAAGACTTACCCCTGCTTTTGAACTACCTCCCTGCAGTCGTAACCACTAGTGATGCTGGAGCTGGTGTGGGCTACACGGGGATAAGGGTGCGAGGGAGCGACGCAACACGGGTCAATGTAACCATTAATGGAATTCCGTTCAACGATTCAGAAAGCCAAGGGACGTTCTGGGTAGATTTGCCTGATTTTGCTTCTTCTGTAGAGAGTTTGCAATTGCAGCGTGGCGTGGGGACCTCTTCCAATGGCTCCGGAGCCTTCGGAGCGAGTATAAATCTTTTAAGTAGTGCAGTTGAAAAAGAAGGCTTTGCCGAATTTGCAAATAGCTATGGGTCGTTTGAAACTTGGAAGCACACCGCAAAATTTAGCACAGGTTTATTAAAAGATCATTTTGAATTTTCAGGACGACTTTCAAAGATTACTTCGGAGGGGTATATCGACCGGGCATCATCCGATTTGAAATCGTATTTCCTTCAAGGAATTTATAAAACAAAGAACACCCAAATTAAAGCGTTGGCCTTTGGAGGAAAAGAAATTACCTATCAATCCTGGTATGGAATTGATGCAGCTACCTTAGAATCTGATCGAACGTATAACCCTGCAGGAATTAAGTTTGATGAAGAGGGGAACTTTGAAGGATTTTACGAAAATCAAGTAGATAATTACGATCAAGATCATTATCAATTCATTGTAAACCATCGTTTTGATGCTGTTTGGAGTGCGAACCTTTCTTTAAATTACACCCATGGTCGCGGTTATTTTGAAGAGTATGTAGACGAGTGGTATACGAATAATGTGCTTTTTACCAGTGATGCATTGCTCGAATTTTATGGAATAGAACCTGTCGTGATTGGTGGGGAGACTATCGAAACCTCCGATTTAGTGCGAAGACGGTGGCTTAACAATAATTTCTATGCCGCCAATATGCATGTAAATTATAAAAAGGATCGCTGGGATGTTTCTTCTGGAGTGTATTATAGTTATTATGGAGGGGATCATTTTGGTGAAGTAATTTGGGCGCGTTTTGCAGGAGATAGTGAACCGGGGGATCGCTATTATTCCGGAAATGGAGACAAGAATGAAGCTACTTTATTTACCAAAGCATCATTTCAATTAAACAAGGAATGGGGATTCTTTGCCGATGTACAGGGGCGTTTTATTAACTATAAAACATCCGGACTCACTTCGGAAGTAGTGCCATTAAACGAAAAAAGAACCTACGAATTCTTTAACCCGAAAGCAGGGATAAGTTATCAATTGAATAAAGATCACAGCTTTTATTTTTCCTATGGAGTTGCGCATCGGGAACCTAGAAGAAGTGATTTTGAACAAGGTGTATTTACAGCCGAAAAATTGAGCGATTTTGAATTGGGTTGGAGGTTTTTAACGGAAGGGTTTCAATTAAATTCGAACGCCTACTTCATGAATTACAGAGATCAGTTGGTGTTAACCGGTGCGTTGGATAATGTTGGTGCGCCTATTCGAGCTACGAGTGGGAAAAGTTATCGCATCGGACTGGAATTGGACGCGTCGATTAAACTCTCAGAAAAATGGAGTGTACGACCCAATGTTGCTTTAAGCGACAATAAAAATGTGGATTTTATTACCTCTATTGACGGAAGTTTGACCAACCTTGGAAAAACTAATATTTCATTTTCTCCGGGAATTGTTGCGGGAAATATTTTGGAGTTTAAACCAATTGAACATCTTCAAATGGCACTGCTATCAAAGTATGTTGGGGAGCAGTATATGGGCAATATCGACAGTGATACCTCAAAGTTAGAGGCCTATTTTGTTAACGATTTTAATGTGAATTATACCTTCGATAAACTTCCTTTTGGAGGGCAATTGGTCCTTTCGGCCTTATTGAATAACATCTTCAACACTGAATATGTTTCGAACGGATATTTTTATACCTATGATGACGATTTTTCGAATCCGGGAACCATTACCACTATTGAAGGTGCAGGATATTATCCTCAAGCAAAATTCAATTTCTTGGTGGGTGCTACCTTAAGGTTTTAATTGTTGACAGTGATATTGTCGCCATTTCGTTGTATCCGGTATTGAAGCATTGGATACGACTGCGTATTGTTTTGATGCTGCCCCGTTACAATGTCGTATGAATTTTCATCGTCACACGTACAAGTAGCGATTACTCCTTCCACCGTCATTCTTGAACATGCATTCGGAATGTGATTTGGATCGGTAAGATCGAAGGCCGTATATAATGTATTATTCACATTGTAGATGATGATCCCTTTAATTCCTTGCTGATTTAAGAACACAGAATTCCCAGGAAACTTCAAAGGATTATACTCCGGTAAATTTAAGTTGAGGTTTAAATTTACAATAGGCGGCGTTAGATAAGGGTTGTTATTATTGACGTTATTATCGTCGTTTTTCCCGCAGCCCCAAGCTAAAACGAGTATGGCAAATAATGCGAAGAGGTTCTTCATGTTTTAAAAAATTGAATAGACGAAATTACAACAAATCCATCACATGTTATTTTTTTCTTATATTTGCTTTAGATCCCGTCGCGCATGGGATTTTTTTAATTCCCAAAACGAGTCTACAAAGAAAAAACAAAGGGAAGCGCATTACATTAAACGATGAAGTTATGAGTAAAGTATCATATTACACTGCAGAAGGATTAAAAAAATTAAGGGACGAGCTTAATCATTTAAAGGATGTTGAACGCCCTAGAGCTTCGCAAGCGATTGCCGATGCCAGGGATAAAGGAGATTTGAGTGAAAATGCTGAATATGATGCAGCAAAGGAAGCACAAGGCCTGCTTGAATTGCGAATCTCTAAAATGGAAGAAACTTTAGCCAATGCTCGTTTAATTGATGAGTCACAACTGGATAATTCCAAGGTTTTGGTGCATTCTACAGTGAAAATAAAAAATCAGATGAATGGGATGGAAATGACCTACAAATTGGTGGCACAAAGTGAAGCCGATTTAAAAACAGGAAAGATTTCTGTCGATTCACCCATTGGAAAAGGACTCTTAGGTAAGAAAGTGGGAGAGTTTGCCGAAATACAAGTACCTAATGGAACGATGAAATTTGAAATCATTGAAATAAGCCGCGTTTAACTATGGCTTCCATCTTCACGAAAATTATCAATGGTGAAATTCCCTGTTACAAAGTGGCAGAGGATGACCAATTCATTGCGTTTTTAGACATCAATCCAAATGCGATGGGACATACCTTATGCGTCCCGAAAACAGAAGTCAATAAAATATTCGATTTGGATGAAGCCGTTTATATGGATTTAATGGAGTTTAGCCGAAAGGTGGCAAAAGCTTTAGAAAAAACGGTGCCTTGCAAGCGCATCGGGATGTCGGTAATTGGGTTGGAAGTGCCTCATGTGCATGTACATTTAATTCCTTTGAATGAAATGAAAGAAATGACCTTTCAGCACAAAATAAGCCTTGATCACGATCAAATGGAATCCTTGGCGTCAAAAATTCAACGGAATCTCTAGTTCCGAACGAGAAGGAAAATAATTAATCCTAGAACCAAAACATCCAAAATAATTATCAGGTAAGCAAGAGATTTTAAACGATACCCATGAGGAATGGATCGTGCGAGCTTTTTGTGGTAGGAATAGACACGTTCAATGTCGTCGTTCCAATTTACCGGGTAAATTACATTTTTACAATTATGACAATAAAGAACTTCCTCTATTTTTTCACTTGCCTTTTTATATAATTGGGTTTCTTTTTCAGTTTGAGAAAAACTAAATTCCAGCCCTTCCGTTAAAAAACATTCCGGGCAATTGTTATTGATTTTTGCACTGTGCAAAAGATGTTTATGAATGTCCATCAGTTTAATTGAGGTAAATCGATTTCAATGGTAGTTCCTTCATTTTTGACACTTTTGGAAACATAAATTTTTCCCTTATGATACACCTCAATAATACGTCTTGAGAGGGATAATCCAAGTCCCCAACCTCTTTTTTTGGTGGTAAAACCGGGAATAAAAATCTTTTTAAAGTCCTTTTTCGGTATGCCTTTGCCGGTATCACTTATACGAACAATGGCTTTCTTGTTATGGGTGCTTATTTCCAGCGAAATTGTTCCTTGACCTTTCATGGCATCAATTCCATTCTTTACTAAATTTTCAATGGTCCAACTAAATAGTTGTGGATTCAAATTTACAAGGATTTTTTCATTTGGTACTTTTATCTCAAAATGGATCAATTTGGAGGTTCTGTTTTTTAGATATTCATAGGATGCTTGTGTTATCGCAACCAACTCAGTTTCTTCCAATTTTGGAATGGATCCAATTTTTGAAAAACGTTCGGTGATGGTTTCTAATCGCGATATATCTTTTTCAATTTCTACGATATACTCGGGATTCACTTGTTCCGATTTTAAAATTTCGGCCCATCCCACTAAAGAGGAAAGGGGCGTTCCTATTTGGTGTGCCGTTTCTTTAGCCATTCCGGCCCAAAGTTTATTCTGTTCGGCCGATTTTGACGTTTGGTAAAAGAAATAAACGGATAAAAAGAACAGCACAATAATTACGATAAGTGCAGCCGGGTAATATTTAATTTTGTTAATAATCGGCGAGTTTCCATAATAGATAATTTGAAGTACTTCTTCTTTATATTTTACTTCGATGGGGTTGTATTCTGAAGAGAACTCCTCAATTAATTCAAGTCGTTTTACCGGATTTGAAATGGCTGCCGAATCTAAATTATTTACATCGTACTTGTCTTCTTTAAGCGTATGTAAAATCATTGGGGTTGTTGTGTTGCTTTGAAGAACGTTCAAAATCAACTCGCTATTCCAATCTTTGTTGGTAAGGTCTACCTGTTGGAATTCCTCGAAGGCCGCGGCCCAAATCTTCATTTTGTTGCGCTCGTTATCCTTAAGTTGATTGAAGAATTGGTAGGTATTAAAAAGAATCAGGCTAATTATTAGCACCGATGATAAAATAAAGAACCAACGCGTGAGGATCGTTTTATTGGGCATACGAGAAGAATTTCAGTTTAAATATAATGGAATTATGTTAATATTATTGTGTCAAGTCGTTTTTAAGACCGTCACAATTACAATACCTTTGTGGCCATGTTGAGTATCGATCCAAACGAAATAACGACGGCAAAATTGCACGGCTATTTATTAGGTGCCGTTGCTCCAAGACCGATATGCTTTGCAAGTACCATTGATTCTGAAGGCAATGTGAATTTGTCGCCCTATAGTTTTTTTAACGTATTTAGCGCGAATCCACCAATTTTAGTGTTTTCACCGGCTCGACGGGTTCGTGGTAATACCATCAAACACACGTTGGAAAATGTACTGGAGACGAAAGAAGTGGTCATCAATATCGTGAGCTATGATATGGTTCAGCAAATGAGTCTTTCTTCCACGGAATATCCCAAGGGAGTCAATGAATTTGTAAAAGCCGGATTTACCGAAGTTCCGTCAGAAGTGGTAAAGCCACCTCGGGTAGGTGAATCACCGGTTCAAATGGAATGTATTGTTAAGGATGTGATTTCAATGGGGGATGAAGGGGGTGCCGGAAATTTGGTGATTGCACAAGTGGTGCGCGTTCATATCAATGAAGAAATCTTGGATCATGAAGGAGCCATCGATCCGCTAAAAATTGATGCCGTCGCTAGGATGGGAGGTAATTGGTATTCTCGTGCTAAAGACGGGATGTTTGAAGTGCCAAAACCATTACGTACATTAGGAATTGGGGTTGATGCTTTACCGAAAGTAATACGTGAAAGTAAGGTGCTTTCCGGAAACGACCTGGGGCAACTTGCCAATATTGAAAGTTTACCGGAAGCTGCTGAAAAAAAGGCAACCGGCAATCAAGAACTGCATAAAAAAGCGCATGCATTACTCGAATCGGGGGATGTGGAAAGCGCATGGAATATATTATTGAATTCAGAAAATTAGAAGAAATGGAAGTACAAGGAAAAATTAAATTAATTGGTGAAACTCAAACTTTTGGTAGTAATGGGTTTAGAAAAAGAGAATTGGTAGTGACTACTGAAGAGCAGTATCCTCAGCATATCATGATTGAGTTTGTTCAAGACAAAACCGATTTGCTAAATAGTTGTCAAGTGGGACAGACGGTTAAGGTGGGGATTAACCTTCGCGGCCGTGAATGGGTGAATCCACAAGGCGAAACAAAATATTTTAATTCGATCCAAGGATGGCGCATTGAGAATTTACAGGAATCAGTTTCTGGGAAAATGCCACCAATGCCACCCGAGGACGCTTTCGAACCAATTTCGAATGTGAACGATGAAGATCATGACGATTTACCCTTTTAATAAAATCGTGTAAATAAATCCCGCCTTGAGTGGGATTTTTTATTTTTAATCCATGAACCTATCTAAAGTTGTAGAAGTTTTTTTTAAAAGGTTTTTGCCATCTCCTTTTGCTATTGCGATTATCCTCACAGTAATCACAATCTTGTTGGCATTGTTTTTTACCCCTGCTCCGGAAGATGGCAATCACTTTCTAACAGTCCTCACTTATTGGGAAGGAGGTATTTGGAACAATAGCCTTTTGGTTTTTGCTTATCAAATGATGTTGATTTTGGTGCTCGGACATATTTTAGTGCTTAGCACCCCTATGAATCGCTTGATTCAGAAACTCACGAATTTAGTTTCGAACACTCAAAATGCAGTTGTTTTGGTGAGTTTTACCACCTTGCTTGTGTCTTTTTTTAACTGGGGCCTCGGGCTTATTTTTGGAGCCATCTTAGCCCGGAAAGTGGCTGAAGCAGCGCAAGAACGAGGGTTTTCAATTAACTATCCGTTAGTTGGAGCTTCGGGCTACGTGGGATTGATGTTATGGCATGGAGGAATTAGCGGATCGGCACCGGCAAAGGTAAGCGAAAGCGGACATCTTAAAAGTTTTATGGAGGGGGTGGGAAACGAAGCTATGGTTTCAAAACTCCCGGATTATATCCCTTATAGTGAGACCGTATTTAGCACTCAAAATTTACTGCTCTTTGGAATATTATTGATTCTAATTCCTGTTGTTTTGAGACAAATTGGAAAAAAGGCTTCCGATACGCCTACTAATTTGCCAATATATAAGGCTTCCATTGAGAAGACGCAAGCGTTGAAAGGTGCAGAACGCCTTGATCATTCCAAAATTATGGGGATTGGTTTTGGCTTGCTTATTCTAATAGCGTTTATCTATCAATACCACGGAGCCTTATCTGAGTTGATCATTACCCCCAACATGCTTAATTTTTTAATGCTTGGATTGGGGTTGCTCTTACACGGCAATTTTACAAATTTTTTGAATGCCTTAGAAGAGGCAATAAAAGGTGCTTCAGGGATATTAATTCAGTTTCCGTTGTATTTTGGGATTATGGGAATTATGCGTGATAGTGGAATGGTAATTCAAATTTCAGACTTCTTTGTTTCCATTGCTAACGAGACCACCTTGCCGCTTTATACCTTTCTCAGTGCAGGAATCGTCAATATATTTGTTCCGAGTGGTGGGGGGCAATGGGCCATACAAGGCCCCATTGTTATTGAATCTGCCTTAAAACTGGGAGTTCCTTTACCAAAGGCAATTATGGCTTTAGCGTATGGGGATCAGCTAACAAATATGTTACAACCATTTTGGGCATTACCCTTACTGGGTATTACTAAATTAAAGGCAAAGGAAATCTTGCCATACACGATACTCCTCATGTTTTTAGGAGCCGGTGTTTTTATTCTAGGGTTGCTTTTATGGTAAAATAAAAACCTCGCTTATCGAACGAACAAGCGAGGTTAGTTTTGGGTTAGGTGACTTTCTTGACGGATTCAAAAAAAATAAACAATGATGAACAAATAATCTAGCTGGTGTCAAAAAAGCTTTTAAATTTCTTTAATATTTCGGATTTTTCAAACTAAAAAAATCATTTTAACATTTTTTCTAGCCTGAATAACAATGCATTACCTTTCAAAAGCGCTTTCCTTTCCACACGTGTCGAACGCCACAGAACAAGGCTTATTGGCTATTGGAGGCGACCTCTCTCCGGAACGATTACTGCTTGCGTATCGTTCGGGGATATTTCCGTGGTATGAAGATGGTGATCCAATTTTGTGGTGGAGTCCGGACCCCAGAATGGTTTTGTTTCCGGAACGCTTTAAAGTTTCTAAGAGTTTGCGAAAAACGATAAGGGACGAGGTATTTGAAATTAGTTTTAATCAAAAGTTTCCGGAAGTTTTAGCGCATTGCGCATCCATTAAAAGAAACGGCCAAAGAGGCACCTGGATTACCGATGAAATGATGGACGCTTACTTACGTTTGCATGAGCTGGGTCATGCTAAATCTGTTGAAGTTTGTAACGATGGTTTGCTTGTTGGAGGATTGTATGGAATTGATCTTCCCGAAAAGAAGATCTTTTGTGGAGAAAGTATGTTTAGCACAATGTCGGACGCTTCAAAAGTTGGATTTTATTACTTAATTCAAGCTTTGAAAAAGGATCACTATAAATTAATCGATTGTCAACTGTATACCGACCATCTCAATTCTTTAGGAGCAGAAGAAATTTCTCGCACTAATTTTTTGACGTATTTAAGTTGATGGTGAAACAGTAAAATAAAATACGTGATTTCCGTACATTGTAGCACTTTTAAATAGCTTTATGAAACATTTCTTTAAATCCACTCTTGTTGTAGCCTTATTATTCACTGCAGGTTTAGCGTATTCACAAGAACCTTTACCGAAAGGTCTTACTGAATCTGAAAAGTCAATCCTTTCAGAATTTCAATTTACGGGAAATCGTGTCACCGATCCACCGGCCGGGCCTGTGCGCACCATGGCCGAATGGGAAGAAGTAGAATACTTGTTAATTACATGGGTGCCCAGTTATCCAAATATTCTTCGGCAAATTGTAGAGGCGGCCATTGAAGAATGCAAGGTGATTATCACTACACAAAATGAAGCTTCTGTATCCAGCTACCTCACTTCCAATGGAATAGACTTGACCAACATCACCTTTATGGATGAGGACTGGGACAGTATTTGGATTCGAGATTATGCCGGGAATACTATTTATTCTGACGATGTGGGTGAATTGGCGCTTACCGATTGGATCTATAACAGACCGCGACCTAACGACGATGTTATGCCTTCAGCGCATGCTGCCTTAGTGGGTATTCCAATCTATATTACCGACACCGGCACCAACGATTTGGTAAATACTGGAGGTAATTTTATGAGTGATGGAATGGGGAATGCATTTGCTTCTGAATTAATTTTAGATGAAAACGCTCCGGGAAATCCTTATGGCGTTTCAGCAAAGACGGAAGAACAAATAGATGGCATTATGAATGCCTATATGGGAATCGATAATTACATCAAAATGCCGGTGTTGCCCTATGATGTGATTCATCATATCGACATGCATATGAAACTGCTAGATGAAGAAACCTTATTGGTAAGCGAGTATCCTGATGGTGTTGCCGACGGACCTCAAATCGAAGCCAATATCGAATATGTATTAAATAATTACCCGTCGGTTTTTGGAACCCCTTATAAAGTGAAATGGATCCCTGCACCACCAAGCGTCAATGGGAATTATCCGGATACAGGAGGGTCGTATCGTACGTACACGAATGCAATATTTGTAAATGGTACGGTAATGGTTCCCACCTATCGTCCTGAAGTAGATGAGCCAGCATTGGCACAGTGGCAAGAAATGTTACCGGGGTATAATATTGTAGGAATTGATGTAGATAATCCGGGAGAAAATATTATTGCCTCGCTAGGGGCGATCCATTGTATCTCCCATACCATTGGGGTTGAAGAGCCTCTGTGGATTGTGCATCAGCCGGTAGCTGAAGCCAATGCCGGATCTACGATTCTATTAAATGCAATGATCAAACATATTTCGGGAATTAATAATGCGACCTTATTTTGGCGGCAGGAAGGTCAGTCAACGTATAGTGAAGTCGTCATGAGTGACGAAGGAGAAGACCAATGGTCGGCGGTATTGCCTATACCAAACGAGAACATCAATGTGGAGTACTATATTGAAGCTGTGGCAAATTCAGGGAAAGTTTTGGCACGACCTATCGTTGCCCCTGAGGGATATTGGACCATCGATGTTTCAAGTCTATCTGCGGGCGATTGGGCCGAACAAAGTATTTCGGGAGCCTATCCCAACCCAACGACAGGGACTGTAAATTTCAGTTTGAAACAAATTGAAGGAAGTGTACAGGTATCGATCCATAATCTCTTAGGTCAGACTTTGTTTTCATCTCAGCTAGAGGTGGCCAACGGAGTGCTTTCCATAGATCTAAATCCATCTTGGAGCGGAACCTTATTCATAAGCTTCGCGGGAGAATTTGGAACGGTTAATCGAAAAGTAATTAAGTTATAATTATACTTCTGCATAACGGAAGCAACTGGTAAGATGGTCGTTCACCATACCTGTGGCTTGCATGTGTGCATACACCACGGTAGTTCCCACAAACTTAAATCCACGTTTTTTTAAGTCTTTGCTTATTGCATCGCTTAAGGGCGTATTTGCTGGTAATTGATTTGTGGATTGATGCCTATTTTTAATGGGTTCATGATCGATAAATCCCCAAATGTAGTTGCTAAAACTTCCAAATTCCTTCTGAACTTCCATGAAAGCCTGAGCATTGGTGATTGCTGCTTTTATTTTTAGGCGATTCCTAATAATTCCTGAATCTGTTAAGAGCGATTCAAATTTTGATTCGTCGTATTGGGCTATCTTTCGATAATCGAATTGATCGAATGCTTTTCTAAAATGATCCCGTTTTCTTAAAACCGTTATCCAGCTTAGACCGGCTTGAAAAGTTTCAAGGGTCAAGAATTCAAATAGGGTAGCATCGTCTTTCACCGGTACGCCCCATTCTTCGTCGTGATAAGCGATATAAAGTGGGTCGTTACCACACCATTCACATCGTGTGATCATATCGTTTGTTTTTCGAAATTTACGAATTTATTCTTGCCCGGGGAAAAGGTAAGAAATGGTTCCTAACTGCTCTGGTTTTTCCGCTTTGGTATTAAAACGGGATTCCTTAGCATAGGACAATGCAGCGTCAATCAAACAGCCATTGGTTGTCGTAGAAAGGGTTTGGTTGTAGGTTGCTCGTGTGACCTTTCCTGAAGCATTCACTTCAATCGAGATAACAATTTTTCCTCCCGCATCACAGGTATATACCGGATTTGGTAAATCCATTGCTTTTCGATCTACCAGTCGGTATGTAATAGTGGTTTTTCGATTCACCGATTGCGTGCGCTTGGTTTTCTGTTTTGCCGGGGATTGAGAGAGCTTTTCTTTTACTTCTTCCAGTTTGTCTTGCGCTTTACTGAAGTCCATGTTACTACTACTGGTGATATCGTAGGTTTCCGATTCAAGAGGTTCATTCTCTTCAAACGTGCCGTTTCGATCGTTTTCAATTTCTTTGATAAATTTTTCAGCTTCGTTGTAAGCAGTATTGGTTTTTATTTCAACCTTTTCAACTTCATCGGCTAGCGCAAGCTCTTCTTCAGGGATAATTTCAGCATATTCCACCGCCATCGTTTCTTCTTCAGGAGCCATGCGTTTATTGAGCTTCACCGAAACCAATAACAAAATCAAGTTGCCAACCAAAAGGCTGGTAATGAGAAAGGCTTTATAGGAATACTTAAAATTCACATTACAAAAGAAGGAAATTTCACAGTAATAAACCTCTGTATTTAAAGGTTTAACGCTTTTTTATACGTTCTTTAAGTTGTTTTCAAAGGTTTCAACCCCTATGGCATCTGTTACTGAGAAATCACCAATTTTAGTGCGTCGCAAGGCAGAAAGATATGCTCCGTTATTCAGTGCTTTTCCAAAATCGTGCGCTAGGGATCGAATGTAAGTGCCTTTGCTACAAACCACACGAAAGTCAACTTCAGGGAGCTCTATTCTGGTAATCTCAAAGTTTGTTATGTTTATTTTTCTGGTCGGTATGGATACCTCCTGACCGCTACGAGCGTATTCATACAGGCGCTTTCCGTCTTTTTTCAATGCTGAAAAAACAGGAGGTTGTTGCTCGATTTCGCCAACAAAACCTTTGGATGCCTCGTGAATCTGTGCTTCAGTGATGGATGAAATATCGAAGTGTTGATCAATTTCGGTTTCAAGGTCGTAGGAAGGAGTAGTAGCCCCCAAAGTAAATGTTCCGGTATATTCTTTAACCTGAGCTTGATAGGTATCAATTTGCTTGGTGAACTTTCCGGTACATAAAATAAGTAAACCCGTGGCTAAAGGATCGAGTGTCCCTGCATGACCTACTTTAATTTTTTTTAATTGAAATTGTTTCCGAATGAGCCAGCGCACTTTATTCACTACTTGAAAAGAAGTCCATTCTAACGGCTTGTCGATAAGGATTAGTTGTCCTTCTTTGTAATCTTCAGCAGTCATTAAATCACAGTAAGCTTTTGGACAAAAAAGTGGATCAATAAAACCAAAACACCAGCGATGATTCGGTAGTAGCCAAAAATTTTAAATCCGTGTTTGCTGAGGTAGGTGATAAACGATTTGATGGCAATCATAGCAACTACGAAGCCAACCACATTTCCTATAATCAATAAATTAACTTGTTCTGAGGATAGCTGAAAACCCGCTTCATAGTAATCATAGGATTTTTTAACCGTAGCTCCTAACATGGTAGGTATCGCCAAAAAGAACGAAAATTCTGCAGCGACAGTACGAGAGAGTTTTTGTGTCATTCCCCCTACAATACTTGCACCACTGCGCGAAACCCCGGGAATCATAGCAAGGCATTGAAAGAAGCCAATTTTTAGCGCGGTAGCATAGGAGATTTCCGTTTCTTCACCATCGCCAAACCAATCGTCAACTTTTAATAAAACAAAACCACCAATAATAAGTGAAACAGCCACAGTGATCGGGTTTTCAAGCAAACCATCAATAAAATCACTAAGCAATAAGCCTAGAAATACAGCGGGGAGGAAGGCGACAAAGAGTTTGTAATAGAAATTCATCGATTGGAAAAATCGTTTGAAATACAATACCACCACACTCATAATGGTCCCTAACTGAATGACGATGGTAAAGAGTTTGGTAAAATCTTCTTGAGCAATCCCAAAAAAGGAGGATGCCACAATCATATGGCCTGTCGAGGAAACCGGTAAAAATTCAGTGATTCCTTCAATGATAGCTAGTACGATAGCTTCCCAAGTATTCATGGGTTAGTCTTCTTTATGAGGGTTGACCAGGATTGCGTAGACTTCAAAACCAAATCCAATAAGAATAAGCGCGGGCGCTAGTCGGATTCGTCTCCAGCTATAAATTTCAGGGTTAAAAATAGTAGGGTCATCGCTGCCACCACCTGCCATCAAAATAAACCCGAGGGCAATAAAAGCAGCGCCAATAAGCATAAAAGTATAATTCTTCTTTTCGAAGATAAATCCGTTATCCTGCGATTCTTCTTTTCTTTTTTTCTCTCCCATAGCCTTTTGTTGAGGTTCCGAAGTTACATTTTTTATCAATAATAGAGTTCGTCGGTTCGCAAGTTCAAGAAACGCTGCGTGGCGAAGAAGGTACTAAGCCATGAAATGAGTACTCCCATTCCAAACACAAATAAGAATAGCGCTCCAATTAATAAGCGGTCTTGCATGAATTTCATTTGTGGAAAATACTTGTCTAAATAGAACAGTATTCCTGCAATTCCAATAATCGCTACCACCGATCCAAGCATTCCTAATTTAATGCTCCTCCAAATAAAGGGTCGCCGAATAAAGCTCTTGGTCGCCCCTACCATTTGCATGGTTTTTATAGTAAATCGCTTTGCATATACCGAAAGTCGAATCGAGCTGTTGATCAATAAAACTGCAATGAATAGGAAGAGTGCACTAATAATTAACACCCAAAAACTAATCTTGGTAATGTTATCGTTCAGCAGAACGATTAATGGCTTATCGTAAATTACTTCATCGACAAAATCCTTTGTGATAATTTCAGACTGAATCTCTTCCAGCTTGGTGGGTGACACAAAATCTGCTAATAAATACACATCGATGCTATTTTGCAACGGATTGTATCCTAAAAATTCCATAAAATTTTCTCCTATGGTGGCACTGTGCTCCTCTGCCGCTTGTTCTTTTGAAACGAAAGTGGCACTTTTAGTGTATTCGGCTAAGGCTAAGCTTTGTTGTAGCTGATCAATTTCGACCTGTTTGGCAGTGTCTTTCAAGAAAACAGTCAAAGCGATCTTTTCCTTAAAATGATCCGCAACTTTTTTAGTATTTAACACCAATAAGCCCAGTAAGCCCAATAAAAACAATACGAGCGAGATGCTTATCACCACCGAAATATAGGAGGAAATTAAACGACGTTTCTGATATTTTTCAAAGGAAGCGGCCATGAAGGGTGTCTTTGGTGACGTAAAAATACAAGGTTTTTTACTTCTACGAATACCTAACGTTTAAACTTTTCTCTTTAGTCTGTAAACATATTTTATAAAGCGGAAGACTGAATGCCCAAAGGCAAAGTACAATACTTTCTGGAAATCTTATTAGGCATTTCGTACAATAGGCTTAAATTTGCCGCGGTCTTAACTTTTGAAAGAGGCCTTGAATTTTGTATCGAATATGAGTAAGTATCACTTTAATAGCATCGAAGCTAAATGGCAAAAATATTGGGCAGCGCACCAAACGTTTCAGGCCAAAAACCATAGTAGCAATCCTAAGTATTACGTCCTTGATATGTTTCCCTATCCATCGGGAGCAGGACTGCATGTGGGTCACCCGCTAGGATATATCGCAAGTGATATCTATGCACGATATAAACGACACAAAGGCTTCAATGTGTTGCACCCACAGGGGTACGATAGTTTTGGACTTCCTGCAGAGCAATACGCCATTCAAACCGGACAGCACCCTCGAAAAACTACCGAAGAAAATATTGCGCGCTATCGTGAGCAGCTCGATAAAATAGGGTTTAGCTTCGATTGGAGTCGTGAAGTACGAACTTCAGATCCGGCTTATTACAAATGGACTCAATGGATTTTCATTCAACTTTTTGAAAGTTGGTACGATAAAACTCTAGATAAAGCGCGTCCCATTGACGATTTGATCGCTCTTTTTGCCGCAGAAGGGAATCGAGAAGTGCAAGCTGTTTGTGATGAAGATGTAGTTCAATTTTCAGCAGAACAGTGGCAATCGTTTTCCTTTGAAGAACAACAAAAGATACTTTTACAATACCGACTTACCTATTTGGCGGAAACGGAAGTGAACTGGTGTCCGCAACTGGGTACTGTTCTTGCCAACGATGAAATTGTGAATGGGGTTTCCGAACGGGGAGGTTATGCTGTGGTGCGAAAAAAGATGAAACAATGGAGCATGCGAATCACGGCTTATGCTCAACGCCTGTTGGATGGGTTGGATACCATCGATTGGCCACAGCCATTGAAAGACTCGCAAACCAATTGGATTGGACGCTCTAAAGGGGCGACGGTTCGATTCAAAATAAATAATTTCGATAACTACGTAGAGGTCTTTACTACGCGTCCCGACACCATTTTCGGGGTGAGCTTTATGACCTTGGCTCCAGAGCATGATTTTGTGAATCTAATTACTACGGAAGCACAAAAAAAAGCAGTACAAAGCTATGTCGAAGCGAGTGCGAAACGCAGTGAGCGCGAGCGTATGGCCGATGTAAAGACAATTTCAGGAGTGTTTACCGGCGCTTTTGCCGAACACCCTTTTACCGGAGCCCTTATTCCTATCTGGATTGGAGATTATGTATTGGCAGGATATGGAACCGGGGCAGTAATGGCCGTTCCATGTGGGGATCAGCGGGATTACGATTTTGCGAAACACTTCAACCTTCCCATTCCCAATATTTTTGAAGGAATCGATATTAGTGAAGAAGCCTATGCCGATAAAGAAAATACCATCATTGCAAATAGTGAGTTCATTAATGGACTAGGGTATGCTGAAGCCACCCAAAAAGTCATTGAAGCTTTAGAAGCGAAAAATCAAGGTTCCGGAAAGATCAATTACCGATTAAGAGATGCGGTATTTAGTAGACAGCGCTATTGGGGTGAACCTTTCCCTGTCTATTATAAAAGTGGACTTCCGCAGATGATCGATGCAAAGCATTTGCCATTGACCCTGCCGGAAGTAGAGAAATACCTTCCAACCGAAGATGGAGAACCTCCTTTGGGTCGAGCCGATGTATGGGCTTGGGACACAAATAAGAATGAAGTCGTTCATAATAAGTTGATCGATAATGAAATCGTATTTCCTCTTGAGTTGAATACGATGCCGGGTTGGGCAGGAAGTAGCTGTTATATGTTCCGATATATGGATTCAAAGAATAATACTGAGTTTGCTTCGAAAGAGGCGTTGCAGTATTGGCAGAAAGTCGATTTGTATTTGGGGGGAAGCGAACATGCTACAGGTCATTTGTTGTACAGCAGATTTTGGACCAAATTCATGTTCGATCGTGGGTTCTTTAGCGTGGATGAGCCCGTAAAGAAATTGATCAATCAGGGGATGATTTTAGGAGAGAGTGCCTTTGTGCATAGGATAGAGGGGGAGAATACGTTGGTTAGTAAAGGTCAAATTGAAGGTCGCCCGGTGCAACCCATTCATGCCGATGTTTCCATGGTGAACCTTCAAAATGAATTAGACATTGAAGCCTTTAAAAATTGGCGTCCGGAATTTAAGGATGCTACATTCATCACAGAAACCGACGGTACTTTTAAGGTGTCTAGAGAGGTGGAAAAAATGTCCAAATCCAAATACAATGTGGTGAACCCGGATGATATTTGCGAGCAATACGGCGCGGATACCTTGCGGATGTATGAAATGTTCCTAGGACCCTTAGAACAGGCAAAACCTTGGAGTACAGCAGGGATTACAGGGGTGCATAATTTCTTAAAGAAACTCTGGAAATTGTATCATTCAGGAAGTGAAGATGCCTTCTTTGTGGTTGAGGAATCGGCAAGTAAAGATGCGTTAAAGACGCTTCATAAAACCATTAAAAAGGTAGAAGAAGATATTGAAAACTTTAGTTTCAACACTTCAGTTTCAACCTTTATGATTGCCGTGAACGAACTCACTGCGCAAAAATGCAACCAACGAGAAGTGCTGGAGCCGCTTGCGATTTTAATAGCACCTTATGCGCCTCACATTGCTGAAGAACTTTGGAACTTATTGGGTCATGACACAAGTATTTCAACAGTGGCATTCCCAAAATTTGATGCGAAGCATTTGGTTGAAAGCAGCAAGGAATACCCAGTATCATTCAATGGGAAAATGCGTTTTAAATTGGAATTGTCCTTAGACCTTAGCGTTTCGGAAATAGAAACGGCGGTTATGGCGCATGAAAAAACGCAAGAACAACTGCAAGGGAGAACTCCTAAAAAGGTGATTGTGGTTCCCGGAAAAATTATCAACATTGTAGGATAATGGTAATTGATACCACCGAGGTAATTGGCCTTATTGCAGCGACGCTAACTACGGGAGCCTTCTTTCCGCAGGTATATAAAACCTGGAAAACCAAAAATGTGGACGGCTTATCGCTTAGTATGTACGCATTTTTTTTCGTAGGAATTGTATTGTGGTTGGTGTATGGAATTTTGATCGAAAGTATTGCTGTAATCCTAGCTAATGTGATTACTGCCATACTGGCTTTTATTTTACTCTTTTTTAAAATTAAATACCGGCGGTAACAACTTGCCGAAATGTCAGACCTATTAATTGGCAACATTTTTGTTATTATATTAGTGTAACCCTAATTTTATATCAATGATTGGATATTATGTCATGGCAGGACTTGTGTTCCTGATTAGCATGTATGTGAGTAATAAACTTAAAAGTAAGTTTACTAAATACTCCAAGGTGCATCTTCAAAATGGAATGAGTGGAAAAGAAATTGCCGAGAAAATGCTTTCAGATAATGGTATTACCGATGTTCAGGTAATTTCAACGCCCGGGATGTTAACAGACCATTACAATCCGGCCAATAAAACCGTAAACTTAAGCGAAGGTGTTTACCAACAGCGCAATGCAGCCGCTGCGGCTGTAGCTGCGCACGAATGTGGTCATGCGGTGCAACACGCAAAAGCCTATAGTTGGTTAAAAATGCGTTCGGCCATTGTTCCTATGGTTGGTGTGGCGAGTAAATTATCAAATTTTGTAATCATGGCGGGGCTGGTTCTAGCCGCTTCAGGATCACTTCTTGGGCAGACATTATTTCTTATTGGAATTATCCTCTTTGCAATGACCACCTTATTTGCTTTTATTACGCTTCCTGTAGAATTTGATGCCAGTAAAAGAGCACTGGTTTGGCTCGAGGATAAAAACATGGTCACGCAACAAGAACTTTCAGGGGCAAAAGATGCTTTGAAATGGGCTGCGCGAACTTATGTGGTTGCTGCTATTGGTTCATTAGCAACCTTGCTATATTTCATTATGATGTTCTTAGACCGTCGCTAGATAGATATTCTTTAAAAAATTAGAAAGCCACTTTATTAAAGTGGCTTTTTTACTATCCGGCAACGTTGTTTGGATTGTATCCCAAGTATTTGGTAAACTTTTCTTTGAAAACAATTCCATAGCCTTCCAACTCTTCCAGAATAGGGCCGTAAACTTCTTTGGAAATAGGAATTTGAACGCCCGGCGTTGTAATTTCTTTGTTTAATATTTTAAGGGCAGCAATGGCTACAGGAAGTCCAACAGTCTTTGCCATAGCCGTATAAGTCTGGTCGTCACCAGTCAGGACCATGCTGCTGTCGATTTGTTTTCTTTCACCGTTTAATTCATACCCAAATTTATGATACATCACAATCATGTCTTTGTCTTCAGGTTTCAGGGTCCACTTGTCCATTAAGATTTTTTGAAGGGCCATGGCAGGGGTAGCATCTTTAATCCCTATGGTCTTATTTGGATTGAAGATATCTAGTTCTTCTAGTTTTCCCCACATTAGATCGTCCTGATCGATTTTCAAGTTATGTCTTAATTTTAATTCAACGGAATCGGTGGGCGAGTAGGGTAAGAATAAATTGATGAAGGCTCGATAGGAAAGATTTTCAGAATCTGGAATGGTATAGCTATCGTCGGTCATTCCTAATTGAACAAACATATTCCATGCCTTACTGAATCCTACATGGCGCATGGTTCCACGGTACAACGTAAGAATGTCGTCTAGTCCGTAGATGCTTCGGTATTTCAATGAGTTTCTGTTGGCGTAGGCTTCAAAACGTCCAAAGCCTTCTACGTCCAGAAATTCAGTTCTGCGAAATAATCGGTGGTAGGGAATGTATTTATAAGTCCCTTCTTGGATAAACTCGGCAGCACCACCTTGTCCGGCCACCACCACATTTCTTGGGTTCCAGGTGAACTTATAATGCCATAAATTGTCGTCGCTTTCAGGAGCGATGAGTCCTCCGGTAAACGATTCAAACAAAAGCATCTTGCCGCCTTTTTCCCGAATTCGGTCAATCACTTGCATGGCGCTCATGTGATCGATACCGGGATCCACGCCAATTTCATTCATGAAAACAAGTCCGCGTTTCTTAACTTCTTCATCCAAAGCCTGCATTTCGTTGCTCACATACGAAGCAGTCACCATCGATTTGCCAAATTTGAGACAATCGTTCGCGGCTTCAATGTGCATGCTTGCGGGGAGCATGGAGATTATGAGGTCGTGTTTTTGAATGAGTTCGGCGCGTTGCTTGGCATTAAAAACATCAAAATAGATGCCTTGGGCATTAGGATGGCCTTTCGTGAGTTTTTTGGCGTGTTCTTCTGAAATATCTCCGATGGTAAGGAAGAGATTTTCTGCGGAAGATTTTTCCAGTAAGTATTTAATTAAACTTGTGGTAGACCGACCGGCTCCAATAATTAAAATATGACGCATCCCAATGATTTCTTTAAATTTGTAAGGAATTTTTGAATGGAACGAAAGTACTAAATTGGATTGTGAACTTATGAACAAATTGAACAAAAAAATTGGAGTTACAGCAGCATTTTTAGGAGCCTTAACCATTGCGATAGGAGCATTTGGAGCACATGGTTTAAAGCAATTGGTGGACGATGCTTCAATACAAACATTTGAGACCGGAGTGCGGTATCAAATGTTTCATGTCTTGGCGCTTCTGGTTTTGAGTTTTGCTAAGCCGCTATCGGAAGTGACGTTGCGATGGGTATTTCGGTTTTTTGTAGGGGGAATCGTATTGTTTTCAGGTTCTATTTACCTGTTAGTTTTGAAAGATTTTCTGCCTATTTCATCAAAAATAATAGGTCCGATAACTCCGCTCGGAGGACTTTTATTTATTGGGGGTTGGATTTGTTTATGTTACGGAATCTATAAGTTAAAGTAACGAGAAAATTATCCTTTTAGGTAAGATATCCCATTTCGTTTTTTTATTTTTGCAGTCACAACAATCATACAGTTATGGTAGATAACGATCAAGTTACGAAAACGATTTCGCTTGAGGCTTATGGAATAAAAAATGCCCAAGTGAAGTATCAGCTTAGTTCAGAGCAATTACATCAAGAAACATTAGAAAAAGGTCAAGGATTAGAAGCAAGTAGTGGAGCTTTGGCTGTTAATACAGGGGAATTCACAGGAAGATCACCAAAAGATCGTTTTATTGTAAAAGATGCTATTACCGAAGATCGCGTTTGGTGGGGGAATATCAACATTCCTTTCGATGTGGATAAATTCGATGCGCTTTATAACCGTGTAGTGGATTATCTATCTGAAAAAGAAGTCTATGTTCGAGATTGTTATGCGTGTGCAGATCCTAATTATCAATTAAATATTCGGGTGGTAAATGAATACCCATGGAGTAATTTATTTGCCTACAATATGTTCTTGAGACCAGAGCAAAAGGATCTTGTCAATTTTAACCCAGAGTGGCTTATTGTAAATGCCCCCGGATTTATGGCAGACCCTGAACGTGATGGAACGAGACAACATAATTTTGCGATTTTAAATTTCACCAAGAAAATAGCCATTATCGGAGGAACCGGTTATACCGGTGAAATCAAAAAAGGAATTTTTTCTGCATTGAATTTTATTCTACCGGTCTTTAAAAATACGCTTCCTATGCACTGTTCTGCCAATGTTGGGGAAGATGGAGACACCGCGATTTTCTTTGGATTATCAGGAACGGGAAAAACCACTTTATCGGCAGATCCAAACCGAAAACTAATTGGTGACGACGAACACGGATGGACAGAAGAGAATACGGTATTTAATTTTGAAGGAGGGTGTTATGCGAAAGTGATCAATCTTTCGGAAGAAAATGAGCCTGACATTTATCGCGCTATCAAGCCTGGGGCTATCCTAGAGAACGTGATTATGGACGATAAAGGAGAAGTTGATTTTGCAGATGTTTCGATTACGCAAAACACACGTGTAAGTTATCCATTGGATCACATTGATAATATTCAAGTCCCTTCCATCGGAAGAAATCCAAAAAATATATTTTTCTTAACAGCAGACGCTTTTGGTGTGTTGCCTCCAATTTCAAAGCTTACCCCGGGGCAGGCTGCATACCACTTTATTAGTGGCTATACGGCTAAAGTTGCAGGGACGGAAGCCGGTATCGATGAACCTGTTCCAAGTTTTTCTGCTTGTTTTGGCGCTCCATTTATGCCTTTACATCCAACCGTGTATGCTGAAATGTTAAGTGAAAAGATGCAGAAATCGGGGGTTAATGTTTGGTTGGTAAACACCGGTTGGACCGGAGGACCTTATGGCGTTGGATCACGTATGAAACTAAAATATACAAGAGCCATGATTACGGCAGCCATGGACGGTTCGTTGGAAGAGGCTAATAAAGATAATTATCACGTGCATTCTGTATTTGGAGTGCATCAGCCAAGGACATGTCCGAATGTGCCAACTTCTGTATTGAGCCCAAGACAGACATGGAACAACGATGAAGGCTATTACAAGACAGCTCAGAAACTTGCCGATTCGTTCAAAGAAAACTTTAAAAAGTTCGAAGAGTATGCCAGTGAGGCAATCCTTTCAGGAGGTCCTTTGGTGTAAATTAAGATGTATTTCGATTAAAAAAAAAGGCGGTTTTGTAAAAAACCGCCTTTTTTGATATTGTTTGGGAAAAGAACTATTTCTTTCCGTTCACTTCTTTTATGTATTTCTCCAATGCCATGGTCATGGAAGGAGTTTCCGGAGTAGGAGCTTTAATATCTACGCGCAATCCATTATCGGTCGCTGCCTTAATGGTCGTATTTCCAAACACGGCAATACGCGTTTCATTTTGTTTGAAATCAGGAAAGTTTTCTAATAGCGATTGAATTCCGCTAGGACTAAAAAACACCAAGATGTCATAGTATACATCACGAAGATCGGATAAATCGCTCACTACCGTTTTGTAAAAAGTAGCTTGTTTCCAGGTTACTCCTAATTCATTTAAAACATCCGGCACTTCCGGTTTAAGTTTATCTGAAGAAGGCAGTAAAAATGCTTCGTTTTTATATTTTTTGATAAGTGGAGAAAGTTCGGTGAAGGTTCGTTTCCCTACATAAATTTTTCTCTTGCGATACACGACATATTTTTGAAGGTAATATGCAACGGCTTCACTTTGACAGAAATATTTCATCGTGTCCGGCACTTTGAATCGCAATTCTTCTGCAATTCTAAAAAAGTGGTCCACAGAATTTCTACTGGTGAGAATAATGGCCGAGTATTTTGTCAGGTCTACTTTTTGGGTTCGAACATCTTTGCTGGAAACTCCCTCAACGTGAATAAAAGGTCGGAAATCAATCTTAACCTTTTGTTTATCAATCAATTCAAAATAGGGGGAATTTTCAACTTTAGGTTCTGGTTGAGATACCAAAATAGTTTTCACCTTCATAGACTACATTTTATCTAAACCCTAATTACACGAATACGTTATACAGTATAATATAGGGTGCAATTTCAAGTGCGCAAAGATACAAAATAAAATAGAAGATATTTTTAAAAATTACAGTGTTGTTTCTTTTAATACTGGAAATGATGGATATAGCCTGAAAGATCAAAAGAATGTAAATCGTAATTTTAATGATCTGCATATTCAAAGAAACCGAATAGGTAAGGATGAGATTAAAAATAATTAAGTACAACGCTATTAAATTGGCATAACTTAATTTTTCATAAAGATAGCCAGTCATAAATGTCTCGAAATTAAGAACGTGGGCCATTAATTTCTCAAAGTAGAATTTAAAGATTACAAAAACGAGGAATCCTGTGATAATTTGAATAAACAACCACGGATTTTGCACGGTCGTTTGGGAGCTTGAATTTTGAATGCATAGATAAATAAAAATAGAAAAGGACAGTGTCTGTACCGAAAAAAGTAAGAAATTAAAAGGATGTCCTATTTCGTAATTCTTCCCTTCCAGGGCGAAATACTTATCGGTTACCGGAAGCATAAAAAACTCATGAAACCTTCTTGGATAAAGACTGCGAGTGACTGCCAACAGCACAAACACTCCTACGTAAATAAGGGTGATCCAATGGTTTTGATCAAGATTTCTAAGTTCAAGTTCCATAGCCGCTAAGTGCTTAAAAGTAATTGAAAATTTTACGATACAATAGTTTTTTGAGTCAAAAAAAGGAAGTGAGCCTGGGGAATAAATTTTTCTTAATTAGCAAAATTACTGGTAAACCAATAATTAAAAAAAGGGTACATTTGTTCAAAATGGGAGCATGACCGGAGCCCTAATTGTCATACCAACATATAACGAAATTGAGAACATCGAAAAGTTGTTGCGAAATGTATTTTCGCTCCAACGGAATTTTCATGTCTTAGTGGTAGATGATAATTCTCCGGATTTGACGGGGTTAAAAGTGAAGGAGCTACAAGAATCCTTTTCTGATCGCTTGCATTTATTAGAGCGGAAGGGGAAATCTGGTCTTGGAACCGCATATATTGCTGGTTTTAAATGGGCCTTGGAGCGGGACTATCGGTATGTATTCGAAATGGATGCAGATTTTTCTCATAATCCAAACGATTTGATTCGGCTTTATAATGCGTGTGATAAGGAAGGGTATGACCTTGCTATTGGTTCGCGCTATAAAACAGGGGTCAACGTTGTAAATTGGCCAATGAGTCGAGTTTTATTGTCTTGGGGAGCATCACGCTATGTTCGATTGGTGACCGGTATGAATGTTTTTGACACCACGGCCGGGTTTATTTGTTATCATCGAAAGGTGCTTGAAAGAATAAATTTGGACCGAATCCAATTTGTGGGTTATGCATTTCAAATTGAAATGAAATACAAAGCGTACCTAAGTGACTTTAAAATTGTTGAAGTTCCGGTGGTTTTCACCGACAGGACTAGAGGAGAATCCAAGATGAGTGCAGGGATTATTTCCGAAGCGATTTTTGGCGTCATAAGCATGAAAATAAAAAGTTTATTTAAACGACTTGAAATATGAAGGAATCGGTATTAATAAAAAATGCCAATATTGTTAATGAAGGAAGCATCTTTCAAGGAGATGTTTTGGTGGAAGGTGATCGCATCTTAGAAATTGCGACCTCCATTAGTGCAAAATCCTCACAGACAAAGATTATTGAAGCTGATGGGTTATTCCTGCTTCCTGGAATGATTGACGATCAAGTGCATTTCAGAGAACCCGGATTAACACATAAAGCAACCATCGAATCGGAGTCTAAAGCTGCGGTCGCTGGGGGTATTACCTCGTTTATTGAAATGCCTAATACCGTTCCTCAGGCAACAACCATAGCATTGCTGGAAGACAAGTTTACAATTGCAAAAGAAACTTCTTGGGCAAATTATTCCTTTATGTTCGGTGGAACCAACGATAATTTAAGTGAAATTTTAAAAGTGGATCCCACAAAAGTGGCAGGGCTCAAATTGTTCTTGGGATCTTCTACAGGAAATATGTTGGTCGATGACCCAAAGGTGTTGGAAGAAATTTTTAGTAAATCCAAGCTATTGATTTCTGTACACTGTGAAGATGAAGGTACCATTAAAAAGAATTTAGAAAAATACATGCAGGAGTATGGGGATGATATTCCTATGGAAATGCATCCAATCATAAGAAGTGAAGAGGCATGTTATCTGTCAAGTTCGAATGCAATAAAGCTTGCAAAGAAAACAGGTGCGCGATTACATGTATTCCATTTATCGACCGAAAAAGAGACTCATTTATTTGATAAGAAAAAAGCTTTATCAAGCAAAAAAATAACGGCTGAAGTTTGTATTCATCACCTTTGGTTTACCGATAGAGATTATCAAACGAAAGGGAGTAAAATTAAATGGAATCCGGCGGTAAAGACCCAAAAAGATAAAGACGGCTTATGGAAAGCCTTGCTTGACAATCGCATCGACGTAATTGCTACGGATCATGCTCCTCATACGCTCGACGAAAAGAACCAAGTATATACCAAGGCGCCTTCTGGCGGTCCACTTGTTCAACATGCTTTAGTAGCGTTATTGGAAATGCATCACAAAGGTCAAATTTCGTTAGAAACTATTGTAGAGAAATTTGCGCATAATCCTGCAATTTTATTTGAAATAAAGGAGCGCGGATACATACGTGCAGGGTACAAAGCAGATCTGGTATTGGTCGATTTGAATGCTCCTTGGACCGTGAACAAAAGCAATATTTTGTACAAATGTGGATGGTCCCCTTTTGAAGGCTCTATTTTTAAATCACGAGTGACTCATACTTTAATTAATGGCCGAATCGCTTACGAGAATGGGCATTTCCCAAATAGAACACATGGAGAGCGTCTAACCTTCAACAGAGCATGAAAGTTTACGGAATCCTCATAGTAGTTGTATTGTGCGCTTGTCAGAATGTAATTCGACCGGAAAAACCGGAACAACTCATTCCAAAGGACAAAATGGTGCAAATTCTGGTTTCAGCTTATACCGGGAATGCAGCCCGAAGTATCAATAATCGGACTCTCAGAGATTCGGGGGTTCAATTAGATTCTGTTATTTACAACAAATTCAATATCGACAGTTTGAGCTTCGCACAAAGCAACACCTATTACGCTTCCCAGATAAATGAGTATATGGAGATCCTTAATGAGGTGGAAAAAGAATTAAGCGAGCAAAAAGCCACCTTAGATTCCATTATTCAAGAGAAGGCGAAACTTCAAAAAGACAGTTTGGACCGCGCACGAGAGGTGCGAAGAGAGGTAAAAGATTCAGCAACGCCAATCCAATTAATTGAACCAGCTAAAAATTAGTTGGCGTACTTCTTTGCAATTCGTTTTATGGTTTCATCCATGGGATTAAAGGAGTATCCCAATTCCTGCTTTATTTTTTGAGCGCTGTATTCAGAAGCAGTGAACATTGACCGAATGGTTGCTCGTAATAGCTTTCTTTTAGTACGAAAGATTTTTGCAGAGACAAAATCTAAAAAGTTCAGGAAGTAGAGGAATTGGATTGGGACTCTATATTGAGGGGCTTTGTGTCCGAAAGCCTTGGAAAATTTAGTCATTAGGGCTTCGAAACTTAGATTTTCTGAAACTAGGATGTAATTTTCATTCGAAATGGGACCATTCATTAATTTCATCATACAGCCCACCACGTCCAATACATCCACAAATCCTGTACTTCCTTTTGTATAAAAAGAAGTCCCTTGCGACGCTCGTTTGACAATCGCGCCGCTGCCTGAATTCCAAAAACCTTCTCCTAGAATCACTCCCGGATTTACAATCACTGCTTTCAACCCTTCTTGAATTCCTCGCCAAACTTCCATTTCGGCACCGTATTTCGTAATGGAATAAACACTATGCGCATCTTCTGGATTCCAAGGGTCTATTTCCGAAGCAGGTTTTCCGGATAGCGCATGACCTATAGTAGCAATCGAACTAACGTAACACAACTTTTCAACCTTAAAGTCTAAGCACAGATTAACCACATTTGCCGTGCCTTCAATATTCGCTTTTTTAAGCGCGCGAAAATGCTTAGGATCAAAACTTATAAATGCGGCACAATGATAAACCTTGGTAATTCCATGAAATGCTTGAGTCAATTCAGGAATCTTGGTAATATTAGCTTCCACCCAATCGATTCTGGCAAAAAGGGTATCCGCCTCGGATGTATAAAAGGAAAAAACTTCTTTTACAGCATCCAAATTGCTCGAATTGCGATGGGTTGCTCGCACAGTTTCGTGTTCTTGTAAGAGATGAAACAATAAATGAGCTCCTACCAAGCCAGTACCTCCGGTAACTAAAATCATATAACGAAGGTAAACTAATCTTTCAAAAAAAGTGTTTAATATTTTAGACAAAACGTTAATCAAAATATATTTATGCTTATCTTTAAGAGCTTTAAACAAGAATAATATGTTCAATCTTAGAATTTTAGTGCTCTTTTTTCTTGGAATAGGAGGAGGTGCGTGGTCCCAAATTGTTACGATTCCGGATGTCCAATTTAAGAATGCACTGTTGTTTAAAGATGTAGTGGATATTGATGAAGATGGCATTCCGGACCGCTCTGCCGATTTCAATAGCGACGGTGAGATACAAACTTCCGAAGCCCTGCAAATAGAACGTCTGTATGTGCGTGCGGAAGCGATTGAAAGTTTGGAAGGCATCGAAGCCTTTACAAATTTGATTATTCTAAGTTGTAATCAGAATTCTTTGACAGCGTTGGACTTTTCTCAAAATTTGCAACTTCGAGAGCTTAATTGTTTTTTTAATAACCTCACCAGTCTGAATGTCTCACAAAATTCAGCCTTAGAAATAATTAATTGCGAGTTTAATGATTTGGTGGACTTGGATTTAAGTGGAAATCCAAACTTGGAACGCCTTTGGTGCACCCACAATCTTTTTTCAGAGATTGACGTAACCCAAAACCAGGCACTTAAAAACTTGAATGTTTCTTCGAATCAATTAAGCAGCTTAAATGTGAGTGAGAATGAACTTCTTGAGAAGCTCTATTTTAATAATAACGACCTTAGTACTATTGATTTGGTTGAAAATCCTTTGCTTAGTTATCTGGATTGTTCCAACAATGTTATCCAAAATTTGGATGTTTCCTATCTTGAAAATCTAAATTACTTAGTCTGTAAAGGAAACCAGCTTGAAACCCTAAACTTTCAAACTGGGTCGAATTTGAATGTGCAGTATTTTAATGCTGAAGAAAACCCTGGATTAGGCTGCATCCAAGTGGATGATGCCGAATTTTCTGAAGGACAATCGTTTTGGCGTAAAGATGAAACGACCATTTTTAGCGAGAATTGCCTTTTAGGCGTCTCTGAAAATGACGAAGCTACATGGATTGTTTATCCTAATCCGGCGAAAGAGGTGCTGTATTTTTCTGGGAATGAAGATTTAATTTCTTTGATGCTGGTTGATGCGGCGGGAAGAATTCTTTTAGAGCGTAACACAGCAGAATCGCTTGATATTTCTATGCTGCCGGAAGGTTTTTATACGCTTGGCTTTAAAACCTCGAAAGGCGTATTCTTTAAAAACTTTGTGAAGCAATAGTTTTTCTCCCGAAACTTTCCCCTTTAATACCATCCTCCTATCTTTGTCAAAATTTATGACAATGCCGAAAAATTTTGTTGAAGAGCTTACCTGGAGAGGAATGATTCACGATGTGATGCCCGATACGGAAGCACATCTTAATGAGACCATGCGAAGTGCCTATGTAGGATTTGATCCAACAGCCGACTCCCTGCACATAGGAAATTTGGTGCCAATTATGCTTTTGGCACATTTTCAAAGATGTGGTCACCAACCTATCGCTTTGGTGGGAGGAGCTACCGGAATGATTGGCGATCCTTCCGGAAAATCGAGTGAACGAAATTTATTGGATGAACCTACATTACGTCATAACCAAGAATGTGTAAAGAATCAACTGTCACAATTCTTAGACTTTTCATCGGGAGCCGATAATCAGGCGAAGTTGCTTAACAACTACGACTGGATGAAAAATTTTAGCTTCTTGGATTTCATTCGCGAAGTGGGAAAACATATCACGGTTAATTATATGATGGCCAAAGATTCGGTGAAGAATCGAATTTCCGGAGAAGGGAATGATGGCATGTCGTTTACCGAATTCACCTATCAGTTGGTGCAAGGCTACGACTTCTTGCACCTATATCAGAACCAAAGTTGCACCTTGCAAATGGGAGGTAGCGATCAATGGGGAAACATCACCACAGGAACAGAACTTATTCGCCGAATAGGAGGCGGGAAAGGATACGCGCTTACTTGTCCTCTAATCACTAAAAGCGATGGAAGTAAATTTGGAAAGAGTGAAGGAGGAAACGTTTGGCTCGATCCAAAACGAACTTCTCCCTATAAATTTTATCAATATTGGTTGAATACAAGTGATGAAGACGCAGAAAAATACATTAAGATATTCACTTTTTTAGATCGGCAAACCATAGAAGCTTTAGTGTTGGAGCATCAAGAGGCACCGCATTTGAGAGTGCTTCAAAAGCGATTGGCGCAAGAGGTAACCATCACCGTCCACAGTGAACAAGAGTTTGAAAATGCGGTGAGTGCTTCAGAAATTCTATTCGGGAAATCTACTTCAGACGATTTGAAAAAATTAAATGAGGAAACATTTTTGGATGTTTTTGAAGGAGTGCCTCAGGCTGAATTGAGCCGAAATGAGATAGCCTCAGGACTCGATGTGATTGCTGCGCTCGCTGAAAAATCTAATTTTCTAAAATCCAATGGTGAAGCACGACGCGCTTTGAAAGAAAACTCAATTTCCGTCAACAAGGAAAAAGTTTCAGAGGATTATTCAATTTCAAACAGCGACTTGATCAACAATCAGTTTGTACTACTCCAACGCGGAAAGAAGAATTACTTTATTCTAAAGTTTATCGATTAAATAGAGAAAACCTCGCAGAAACGAGGTTTTCAACTAACTAACCAACCAATTATGAACATAAAGGGAGTAGATCCCTTTTCATAACATTAATTTGGTCGTAATCTCCATTCTTAACTTACACCCTTTATAAAAAGTTTGATACTTCCGGATAAGGAACCAAAGAGCTAATAAGCAAAGCAATACTTTCTTTTACAATGAGGGTTATACTCACAAGCGTTGTTGCGACCAATATCGCGACCGAAATATTATTTTCTTGGATGGCCTTGAACTCATCAATGCCCCTCGTGAGTAGGGAAAAAAGCATAAAAACCGCCGCATTTATTACTATGGCAACTACAAACCCAATAAACAAGTAAATACCTGAATACAGAATAATGGTGGTTAGTTCAATGGATTCGGCTTGCGTAGTCGCCAACCGTACCACGTTTGTGATGGATGGCAGTATTTCACTTAGTATCATGCCAATACTCATTACGATTCCTGAGGTAAAAATGGTAAAAGAAATATTATTGCCTTTTAGGCTTAAATTCTTAAAGAAAAGTCGGTGTAAAATACTGTAAGAAACATAGATAATCACCACCGTGATTACAATGGAAAGGACAATTTCAAAAAGGGCTAGCGTGAAGAGTTGCTTGTTCATAATCGTATTATTTACTGGTTAGTATTACATTCCAATGGGTGATATCATCAAAGTTAGCCGGTAACTGACCAACGGTATAATATTTTGCTGTGGTTTCCCAAACCGCATATTTTTTTCCGTGGTGCATGAGATATTCACCGGAAGAGGGCAAATTGAGACCGATAATTGAATGTCGGTAAAAGTCACTATTTAATATGGCGACGTCGTAATCGAAATATTTTAGGATGGAGTAGATAAGCACGGTACGCGTATCGCAATCCCCTTTGAGATTTTGAATAAAGGAGACGGGATTTTGTATGCCAAACATTTTGTTTCCGATGCAGCATTCGGGGCATTCCAAAAGTAATTCACGAATGGATTCTTCGTATTGATCCGGGGGGAAGCATTCTGTTTGAAATACAAAGGAGTAAGGAATATCTTGGATACAACTAATAACCATTTCTGCAAACTCCATTTGGTTCAATTGGTGTTTTGCATGTATTGTGGCAAAGGTATCGAGCACTAGATCCAAACTTGGGCTATCGGTCTTATCCATGTGGGCATAGAGTTTCCCCCAAAAATTAGTCACATCCTTCGGACGGTAAGAGTCTAAATAATTATAAAGCCGAATAAAATCTTTTTCTCTAACAGTAAGGTTCCCGTTGTACTGATGCCCGTAATTATCCTTCCAAATATGATGGCTAGAATAGACTATGATGGTATCGTTATTTTCATAAATAAAAGCCTTTTCAACCCCTTCTTCCAAGTTCATGCTTCGATCTTCTTTTAGGGTGGTTCTGGCAAATTCTAAAAGCGAAAGGAGGATAAATCGTACAGCAAACACCAGTAGAAAAATTAGAAGGATATTCTTAAAAAGAGAGGAGATCTTTGCCGGCCCAAGGATCTTGATGGTCACAAATACGGAAACAAGGATGGAGATTATAAACGAAAGTATAAGTCCGAGGTCTGTAAATGCTGTAAGCAAGGTGGTTCCAAGAAAGCTAAACAGGCCAAATAAAAAGGGCCAAAGACATCCATTGTTTGTATTTTGTTGTTCAGTCATTATAAGACCATCAAATTACAACCCCGTAGGTCACTATGATCAAACCTACCTAAAATTTGAAAATTACCATCTGCATCGACACGTCCTAAATCTTGAGTGGCAATAAAAGAACAGGAGTAAAGATTGGCGAGGTCGATTACATTAATCCCTCCTGTTTTATTCATTACACGAGTGAAGGGATCTTCCGGGTCCCGCGTACTAACTCGCATCCAAGGAGGACAATGAAAAACACCATCTCCTTTCGAATAGGCTTGTGAAAGTAATTCGGTCATCCCGTATTCGCTGTGAACTTGGGTAGTGCCAAAACCTTGTTGAAGCCGCATGTGAAGGGCTTCTTTAATGAGTTCTTTTCGCTTTCCTTTCATCCCTCCGGTCTCCATGATAACGGTATTTTTAAGCTGGAATGAAGTCAGTTCTATAAGATCTAACAAGGCATAGGAGACTCCAATCAGTAAAATTTTTTCTCCTTGGTTATCAAGATCGATAAGCTGATGGGCGAGGCTTCAAGGTTATGCAGGTAAAAACCGCTGGAAGGCTTGTTTGTTCGTTGAATCAAATCATCTACCATCACGACCAATGATGAACCACTTCGCTCTAAATAAGAAGGTAATAAAGCAAGAATGGTCCAATTTTCAATAGCACCGTAAAAATGTTCAAACCCTTGTAAATAGCTTTTACGGTATAGGGATTCTTCGGCGACAAAGTGTTTGCTTACACTACTTCCCGTAGTGCCGCTGCTAGTAAAAATTACGGAAGGTTTTTTTTCTGAAGATAGAACTTGGTGCGTTTTAAAAAACTGAATAGGTAAGTAAGGGATGTCGTCAATAACTTTTACCGAATCGGGATTCTTCCCAAGAAAATTACAGTATTCTTGGTAAACAGGCACTTGGTGGTACTGATAGTTAAAAGTGTTTAGAGCACGTCTTTCGAACGAAGACCGATCCTTTACTTCGAAAATTCCATTTTCTAGCATGTTTCAAACGAACTATGTATCAAAAATACACAAATAATAAAGCTTCCACCGAAATGAAAGCTTTAAGATTTTCATGCCTGCCGGTTATTGAA
Organism: Flavobacteriaceae bacterium; assembly: GCA_024643425.1. Classification (GTDB taxonomy): domain Bacteria; phylum Bacteroidota; class Bacteroidia; order Flavobacteriales; family Flavobacteriaceae; genus JAHEMY01. Next base: position 21,043 of record JAHEMY010000005.1, on the reverse strand, counting down.
CCACTAGCTTTTGGGTGGTGATATGCTTGCCTTGTTTAATTTTAATAAAGTACAAACCACTGCTCCAAGGATCTAAATACAGGATGTCTTCTTGAGTGGTTTTCGACCAAATCATCTTGCCCAAAATATCATAAATCGTTATTTCTTTTGTTTCTTTTGAGTTAGATTGAACAATGAGAATATCCTTCACCGGGTTAGGATAAATACTAATTTCCGGATTGTTAAAAGTCGTATTGGCCAGGGTCCCTTCGAAACGAACATTGTCGAAGAAAAAGGCCTCGGCAGCCGAATTATTGCGTGCTTCGATCACCAATTGAACTTGACTATTTTCGTTTAATAGGGCCATTCCCGTAATCCAAGAATCCTCGATGCCCAGATCGTTGATGTCGTTTCCGGTAGTGTCAAGCACGTCAACTTCGGTACCTAGGCTTAGGTCTTTCACATAAATCCGCAACCTATCGGATCCAGAAGCATTTTCAGTGCCGTCGCCTTCATAGCCTGTAGCGGCGATAAAGAAATCGATAAATACTTGCGGGTTTGTAACTCCGCTAAGATCTACCGGTTCAAATTCGAGAATAAAGTTTCCATCACAATCGCTCATGCGATACCCCTGTGCACCATCCGAATAATTTCCAATGGTTGCTACCGAATCGGAAACACCCACAGGATCACCATCGGTAAGGCCAACTCCGGGAGAATCGTAAGGAACATAATATGCTTGATAACCAAGTTCGCCACCAGCACTCACCCAATTAACCAAAGGTTCGTTCGAATTGTCCAATAAACTATGCGCCATGCTAGGGTCGCCAGTGTCGGTATAGGAGCCTGAAATTGACAAAGGTTCTTCAAAGCTGGTGCTTGCAATCTGACCTGCAGCCGACTGAACAATGATTAAAAAAATCATGAATTGAAATGTTTTCATAAAGTAAATTTTAGAGGATTAAGAATAATTTGTAATTCTTGTCATCACTCCCAATGTAGAATAGCACCATCATTCAAACCTAAAAAGGTTTGAGAATAACGGTGAAGGGAAGTTGTTTAGAAAACATCGTTGCGATGGGACACGCATACAAATAGAAAGTGCCCAAGAGTACTTGCTAATGTAGCTAAGGAAATTAGAATTTGAGAAATAATGTGCCAATTTTTAATGAGAAGCTTATGTCCATTTATAAATTAGAACCTCCAAAACCACTTCCTATTTTCCTAAGTATGTATTGATTGGGTTAAGTTTTCGTGTAAGATTATTGTAAAGGCATTCTTTTTTAGATTGAAAGCAAACTACACAACGGTATTTCAAGTAATTTTCATAAATTGTTTTAATAATGTTACTTAATCGTTAACAATATTGATCTTGAAGCAGGTGATTCTTATTAAAATGTATCTTTAACCTTTCAGAAAAACACAAATAATGAAGAAGAAAGACATAAAAATTCTGCTCGTTGACGATGAACCGGACATATTAGAAATAATAGGATATAACCTTTCTGCTGAAGGCTATCAAATTTTTACTGCCGAGAACGGTGTTAAAGCAGTAGCGGAGGCAAAAAAACAGCAACCCCACCTTATTGTTTTGGATGTGATGATGCCTGAAATGGACGGAATTGAAGCGTGTGAAAAAATACGTGCCATCCCTGAACTTTCTGAAACCATCATTACGTTTCTTACCGCTCGTGGGGAAGATTATTCTCAAGTAGCAGGATTTGAAGCTGGTGCCGACGATTACATCACCAAGCCCATAAAACCAAAAGTACTGGTAAGTAAGGTCAAAGCTTTACTTCGAAGGTTCAAGGAACCGGAAATCGTTGATAGTAACATCAAATTAGGAAATCTGGTAATCAACCGTGAAGAGTATAAAATAATTAAAGGCAAAGAAGAAATTATTTTGCCTCGAAAGGAATTCGAATTGCTTGCATTATTGGCTTCAAAACCGGGAAAAGTATTCAAGCGGGAAGATATTTTGGATACGGTTTGGGGAAATGAAGTGGTCGTTGGGGGACGCACCATCGATGTTCATATTAGGAAGCTTCGGGAAAAGATTGGGGACGATCGATTTAAAACGGTAAAAGGAGTGGGGTATAAGTTTGTTGTTTAATGGCCAAAATATTTAAGAAGACATATAAGTTTGCAGGGTTTACCTCGACGTTTATTACACTATTCCTAACGATCTTGTTGGGAGTTTTTTTTTATACGCAAGGTGAGATAAACTATGGCTTTATGGCAATATTTTTTGTGGCCTGTTACCTTGTTTCCTTTTTCATCATACAACATCGCGTTGAAAAATTTATCTACAATCAGGTAAAGAAAATTTACAACGATGTGAAGCTATTGGATGCGAGTACCTTCGACAAAAAGCGCATCACCACCGACATGGCAACACTTACACGCGAAGTAGAACGCTTTGCCGAAGATAAAAAGATGGAAATCGAAACCTTAATCGATCGAGAGAACTATCGAAAAGAATTTATGGGCAATGTCTCCCATGAACTTAAAACACCTTTGTTCACAGTTCAGGGATATATTCTCACACTTCTGGATGGTGCGATGAAGGACAAAACGGTTCGTAAAAAGTACCTACAGCGGGCCAACAAAGGAGTTGAGCGCCTCATTTATATCGTGAAGGATTTGGATATGATTACCAAGCTGGAAGTGGGTGATTTAGTATTGTACAAAGAGGATTTCAACATTATTGAACTGGTGCAGAATGTGTTCGATTTGTTGGAAATGAAGGCCGCCAAGAAAAATATTACCCTCACGTTTGATTTAGATTATACAGAAAGTATCATGGTTTATGCAGATCGTGAACGGATTCAACAAGTGCTTACGAATTTGGTGGAAAACTCCATAAAATATGGCAAAGAAGACGGCACCACCGAAGTGAGTGCTGAAAATTTAATAAAGAACAAGATCATCGTTCGCGTTACCGATAACGGAGAAGGAATTGAAAAGGAAAATATTCCACGTCTTTTCGAACGGTTTTATCGTGTAGATAAAAGCGGAAATCGCCGGGTTGGAGGAAGTGGATTAGGATTGTCCATCGTGAAACATCTAGTTGAAGCTCACAAGGAGAAAATCTATGTTGAAAGTCAGTTTGGCGTAGGTTCCGAATTTTCATTCACCCTCGAAAAGTCCAAATAATCCATCAAATTGAGCAGGCATTTTCAAATGTTTCAAGCCCGCATACAAGGGAATTTCATGTAGTTTTTCTAAGCTAAAATCTTTTTGGGAGCAAGAAGGAACGATCCCTTTATTTTTTAATTCTTTTGCCAGGTACTTTTGTTCATACTGGCCCGGGGTTGGAATAAAAAACGCATCTTTTTCCATGGCAGCAAGATCCATAATGGTGGTATATCCCGACCTGCTCACCACTACATCGCTCGAATTTATTATGGTTTCAAGATCTTTGGTTTGCAAGAAATTTGCAATCGTGATATTGTCTTTTCGATAGATTTCCTTGCTTGCTTCTACCACGCCACGCACCAGAAATACTTTTTTTTCGGAAGCGAGAAACACCTCTAGCATTTTCACCTCCAATAAGGTGCGTTGAGGTTCCGGGCCGGATAATAAAACCAAAACATCAAACTTCATGGGGACCTCTTTTCGAGTCATTCTGCTTAACGGACCTATATACTTTACCGGAAAATTTATTTTTTTTGGATGCCCTAATATTCCGCTCAAATTGATTGTGCCTTCCAGATCGGGAACCCAGCAAAGGTCAAATTTCTTTATGATGCGTTGATGCAGCTTACTGCTAAAAAAAGAAGTGTTACCACTCAGTACATTCAATTGATGGGTAATAAAAACAGAAGGAACCTTTTTACTTCGCACCCCCAGCCGGTTGTCGCTAATAATGCCTTGGATGCTTCCTTCCGCAATAAGCTTCTTTACTATCTTTTTCTCCTGAGCCATCACCTTTTTAATCTCAGGCAACTTCAAAAGAAGTTTTAATTTAAAAAATGTGCTATTTCTAGGATAATTAATCTCATAGCTTGGCAATGCAACCCATGGCAACTCGGGAAATTCTTTCCGAAGTAATTCAAGGGCAGCACCATCACTTCCGATAGTGACTTCATAGTTCTTTTTAAGCAAGGCATTTATAATTGGGATACAACGTGTGGCGTGACCCAGTCCCCAGTGCAGCGGTGCAACCAATATGTTCTTTTTAGTGTTCAAATGAATCGAAATTCGGTGTTGCTTGTAATAATTCCTTAAAAACAAAAGTAACCATTCTTTCCCCAGCTATATATTTCCGTAATTTTACCGAAAATTTAAAGAACCATTAAGATTTGGGAAGCAAAAACAAATTAAAGCGATTTAAAGAGAATGAAACCTTTGCCAATGTAATCCAGCCGGAGCGGGAGAACTTGCAAAAAGGACAATTTGATTACAAAGGAGCTTGGAAGGAAGCATTTTTTAAAAACGACCATCCTTTGGTCCTTGAACTTGGTTGCGGAAAGGGCGAATATTCGGTAAATCTGGCTCAAAAATATGCGGAAAAGAACTTTTTGGGGATCGATATCAAAGGAGCTCGTTTCTGGAGAGGCGCTAAAACTGCTTTGGAGGAGGGCCTTTCTAATGTAGGTTTTCTGAGAACTCAAATCGAATTAATCGACCTGTGTTTTGATGAAGGCGAAGTAGATGAAATATGGATTACCTTTCCCGATCCTCAAATAAAATACAAACGCACCAAACACCGACTTACCAATGTTGAGTTTCTTAATAAATACAGAAAAGTCTTAAAACCCGGAGGTCTTATTCACTTAAAAACCGACAGCGAATTTATGCATGGCTATACCCTTGGTCTCCTACACGGTTTAAATGAAAAAATACTGTACGCGCACCACGATGTGTACGGAAGTACTGGTGCTCCTGAGGAAGTTACCTCGATTCAGACCTTTTATGAAGGACAATATTTGGAAGAGGGCAAGAAAATCACCTACCTAAGATTTCAATTGGCTTCCAAATAATTATGTATCTTCCCCAAGCAAACCAACCTACATGTCTTTATTTGCAAATTTCGCCATCGGGTTTCTAGCCGCTGCCATTGGAGTAATTCCACCTGGCTTGCTGAACATGACGGCCGCTAAAATAAGCATGAAACAAGGACGAAAAACTGCTTTGTTATTCTCCGCCGGAGTTTGTGTTACAGTTTGTTTCCAGACGTTTATTGCACTAATCTTTGCCCGTTATTTAGACCGCCATCCCGAAGTAGTCGATACCCTGCAAAAGGTTGCTTTGGGCATATTTATTTGTCTTACGTTGTATTTCTTTTTTATTGCCAGAGATACGCGGAGAGAAATTCCTAAGGAAATGGAACGTTCTAAAACCAACCGATTTTTTTACGGAATCTTGCTAGGCGCCTTAAATTTATTGCCTTTGCCTTATTGGGTATATGTGAGCATTACTTTTGCGTCCTTTGGATGGTTTTCTTTCGATCAAATGTCATTGTGGTTTGCAGTGATCGCTTCAGGTCTAGGAACGTTTATGATGCTTTTTATCTATGCGCAGTTTTTCACCAAAGAACGTGGAGAACGCATGTTTACCATTAATATGAATTACCTCATTGGAATGATAACAGCAATTATTTCCGTAATTACCTTTTTTAAAATCTTCCAGCATTTGTAATGGCTAAAGACTTAGGTTTTTTCCAAAAAGTATATGAAGTGGCTAAGGTCATTCCTTATGGAAGGGTCACGAGTTACGGAGCTATTGCCCGTTATCTGGGGGCTGCAGGAAGTGCACGCATGGTGGGTTGGGCCATGAATGCATCGCACAATCAAGACGATGTCCCAGCACACCGTGTTGTGAATCGATTAGGCCTTTTAACCGGGAAACATCATTTTTCGGGGACTAATCTTATGCAGCAACTTTTGGAAAGTGAAGGAGTTGTGGTTATCGACAATCAAATTCAAGATTTTGAGAAGCTGTTTTGGGATCCTACCCTCGAATTGAAATCGTAAGGTTTCTTATCGTTATTTCGCTATAAATCATTTCAATTGTTGCGCTTCAGAAAACCAAGTTTTCCCTGTATATTTGCACTTTAGAATAATTCTAAATATCGAGCATGAAATTCAGTAAACAGGATATTTTAAAAGCCTTGGAAACCATTTCTCTTCCCGGAGAAGGAAAGAATATGGTTGAGAGCGGGGCGGTTGTGAATGTGGTAACTTTTGCCAATGAGGTGATCGTCGATTTGAAAATGGCCACTCCGGCCATGCATATTAAAAAGCGGGCAGAAGCCGATGTGCAAAAAGTAATCTTAGAGCAGGTTTCTTCTGAGGCGGAGGTCATTGTGAACATAAAAGTTGAGGCACCTCAAAAACCAGAAAATCCAAACTTAATAAAGGGGAAACACATTCCCGGAATTCAAAACATTATCGCTGTAGCCTCTGGTAAGGGAGGTGTTGGAAAATCTACGGTAACTGCAAACTTGGCGGTAACCCTTGCGAAGATGGGTTTCAAAGTAGGGATTTTGGATGCCGACATTTATGGACCTTCCATTCCCATTATGTTTGATGTTGCTGCCGAACGACCCTTGTCGGTTCAAGTGGATGGTAAGAGTAAAATGAAACCAGTCGAGAATTACGGTATAAAGGTTTTATCCATTGGTTTTTTCACAAAACCAAATCAAGCGGTAATTTGGAGAGGACCCATGGCAGCGAAAGCACTCAATCAACTTATTTTTGATGCAGATTGGGGGACCCTCGATTTTATGCTTTTAGACTTGCCTCCGGGAACCGGAGATATTCACTTAAGCATCATGCAGTCGCTTCCTATAACCGGTGCGGTGGTAGTAAGCACCCCGCAAAATGTGGCTTTGGCCGATGCGCGTAAAGGGGTGGCCATGTTTCAACAGGAAAATATCCAAGTTCCTGTATTGGGAATCATTGAAAATATGGCGTATTTCACACCAGAAGAATTACCTGAGAATAAATATTTCATCTTTGGCAAAGAAGGCGCTAAAAATTTAGCAGAAGATCTAGAGATTCCATTTTTGGGTGAAATTCCTTTGGTTCAAAGCATACGAGAATCCGGCGATGTGGGTCATCCCGCAGCCTTGCAGACAAATTCTCCTGTTGGACATGCCTTTGAAGAAGTGACCAAGAAAGTGGTAGAACAAACCGTGTTGAGAAATGAAAACCTCCCTCCAACGGAAGCAATTAAAATAACGACCATGGCAGGATGTAGTGCCGTAAAAAAATAACAATGACAGATCAAGAATTAACAGGAAAAGTAGAGGCAGCGCTTGAGGAAATACGTCCCTTTCTTCAAAGTGACGGAGGAGATATTTCTTTGATTTCCATTGAAGAAGGAAAAACGGTGACAGTCCAATTACAGGGTGCTTGCGTGGGTTGTTCGGTCAATCAAATGACCCTAAAAAGCGGTGTGGAAATGACCATAAAAAAGCATGCTCCACAAATTGAAAAAGTAGTCAATTTAAGTTAGCATTAAGTTTAAAAAAAGTTCACCCATGTTTTCTTAAGCATGGGTGAACCTGCCCTAATGAATCTTAGGGACATACAAGGACGTTAATCCCTTTTCTAAAGAACATTTTCCTCTCGCAAGAAAGTATCTAAGTGATTGGCTGCATGAAAGCAGTGGCTCACTTTAGGAACTTCATTGCAATACTTGGCTCCGCTTTCAATGCGTTGACAAGTAAACTCATTCAAATTTACTTTCTCAAAGCGCTTGTTAATGCGGACACATTCTTTGTAGAGGGTGTCGATGGTTTTGTAAGGCGCAACGTCAATACCATTTTTCAGAAGATACCCCTTGAGGTAATTCTCGACAGCAAATTGAGCATTTTTACACACCAAGAATGAGACAATGTCTTCTTCCGGGCGATAAAGTTCTTTATTTGCTTCGCTTAGTTTGGCATAGGCCTTATCAAAAAATTCACGCGATTGGTCGTTCATGTTTTGTGAATTTAGCGTTTAACATTTTACATGTCCCGATAAAGTTCGAGACGTTCCCATTTCGACTGCACTTCTTCTTGGGCTTGATTCAACAGAGCCTCCCCAAGCTTAGCATCTTCTTTCACTACGCGTGTAAAACGAGTTTCGTTGTACATAAAATCGCGAAGCGGTGCACTTGGTTCTTTAGAGTCTAATTTGAACTTTTTGCCTTTCGGTTTTGAAGGGTCGAATCTAAACAACGGCCAATAACCTGTTTCGACTGCTTTGGCTTGTTGTAAGGCTCCGTTTTTTAAATCATATCCATGTTCTCCACAATGTGAATATGCGATGATGATTGAAGGCCCCGGATAGGCTGCTGCCTCTTCAATGGCCTTAAGGGTTTGTATATCTTTGGCGCCAATGGCAACCTGGGCTACATAGACATTCTGATAGGAAACTGCCTGCAACGCCAAACTTTTTTTACCGGTTCGTTTTCCTGATACCGAAAATTTGGCACTCGCACCCAATGGGGTTGCTTTCGATGTCTGTCCACCGGTATTTGAATACACTTCAGTATCCAATACCATGATATTTATGTCCTCACCGGAAGCCAAGACGTGATCTACACCGCCATATCCAATATCGTAAGCCCAACCATCACCCCCAACAATCCAAACTGCTTTTTTTCGTAGGTATTCGGTGAGCTCATTCAATTTCTTAGCACTCTTATTCGATAGCAGACCTTGAAGTCGTTCTTTCAAACGTTCAATATCTGAATTCTTGGTTGCTTTTTGTGATTCGTTTTCTTCAGCATTATTTAAAATAGCTTCAACAAGGTCCGATCCAACTTCTTTTTCTAAAGATTGGAGTAAACTCACAGCGATTTCTTGCTTTTTAGTTAATGCGAGTTTCATTCCCAAACCAAATTCCGCATTATCCTCAAACAACGAATTTGCCCAAGCTGGTCCACGGCCGGCATCATTTTTCTTATAAGGAGTTGTTGGAAGATTTCCTCCATAAATGGAAGAACATCCGGTTGCATTCGCTATTAACATGCTATCACCATACAATTGGGTCAACAATTTAATATAAGGGGTCTCTCCACATCCGGAACAAGCTCCTGAAAATTCAAACAATGGCTCAAGAAATTGCGATCCTTTCATGTTTGTAATCTGAAGGGCCGTTCTGTCGTAATTAGACAATTGAGCAAAATAATCCCAGTTCACATCCTCTTCGACTTCTACCTCCAGTTTCTTATGCATGTTGATGGCCTTGAAATTGGCAATTTCTTTACTCTCAGCAGGACAAACGGCGACACATAAATCGCAACCGGTGCAATCTTCAGGGGAAACCTGTAAGATGTACGAATCGGTTTCACTGGTAAAAGGTCGGCCAATGGCAGGGGCCGTTTTAAGTGAATTCGGTGCTCCCACTAATTCTGAATTGGGAACCACTTTTGCTCTAATGGCGGCATGCGGACAAATGGCAACACATTTGTTGCATTGCGTACAAAGTGCGGTATCGTCCCAAACTGGAATGAAATCGGCAATGCCTCGTTTTTCAAATTGGGTAGTTCCCGTAGGAAATGTTCCGTCAATTGGGAAGGCACTTACAGGAAGGCTATCCCCTTGCCCTGCTAATATTTTACCCAACACTTCTTGAACGAAAGGATCGGATTCAGAATGCATGACAGGCTTTAATGCTTCATGGCTTGTGACAACATCGGGGTAGTCTACTTTCTCCAAATTGGCTAACGCAGTGTCTACGGCTTGGAAATTCATCTTCACTACCTTATCTCCCTTATAGGCATAGGATTTCACGATAGCATCCTTAATTTTTTGGATTGCTTCTTCTTTAGGAAGTACCCCTGAAATTGCGAAGAAACAGGTTTGCAAGACAGTATTGGTTCGTTTTCCAAGCTTGGCCTTTTGCGCCACTGCCGTGGCATCGATCACATAGAAATCCAATTGGTTTTCAATAATTTCTTCCTGCATTTTCATAGGCAGTCGATCCCAAATCTCATCTTTTGAGAAAGGAGCATTCAATAAGAAAGTTCCTCCTTTTTTTATGTTTTTTAAGAGGTCGTATTTTTCTATGAAATTAAATTGATGACAAGCAATGAAATCGGCTTGATGAATTAAATAAGTCGAATGAATGGGTTCGGGTCCGAATCGAAGGTGCGATACGGTTTGTGCCCCGGCTTTTTTCGAGTCGTATACAAAGTAACCTTGTACGTAGTTATCGGTGGTTTCTCCGATAATTTTAATGGAGTTTTTATTGGCTCCAACCGTACCATCAGATCCCAATCCATAGAACATACAGTTAAAAGTTGTTTTAACGGTATGAAGTCGATCACCAATTGTTAAACTGGTATGCGACACATCATCATTAATACCTATGGTAAAATGATTTTTAGGTTTTTCTTTGTCCAACTCATCAAAAATGGCTTTCACCATCGCAGGATCAAATTCTTTTGAAGAGAGCCCGTAACGCCCACCAATAATTTTTGGCGTGGTTCTTTCACTTTCTACAAATGCAGTAACTACATCGAGGTACAAGGGTTCTCCGGCACTTCCGGGTTCTTTGGTTCGGTCAAGAACCGCCACCTTAGTTACACTTTTTGGTAATGCTTCAATAAAATGTTTTACCGAGAACGGACGGTATAGTCGAACTAAAATAGCTCCTACTTTTTCACCATTTTTCACCATGGTATCCACCGCTTCAATAACAGGGCCTTGTCCGCTTCCCATTATGATTATTACTTTTTCCGCTTCCGGATGACCTATGTATTGGAAAGGGAGGTACCTGCGACCTGTATGTGCGTAAAATTCGTCCATGGTCTCTTTTACGATGCCAGGGACCTTTTCATAATATTGGTTGGCCGCTTCCCGTGCTTGAAAGAACACATCCGGATTTTGAGAAGTTCCTTTAATAGTAGGATGATCTGGATCCAAGGATCGTTTTTTATGCTCCATAATTTTATCTTCCGGCATCATTGCCTCTATGGTTGCATCAGAAATAGCATCGATTTTCGATATTTCATGGGAAGTTCTAAATCCGTCAAAAATATTAAGGAATGGAATCCTTGATTTTAAGGTGGCTACTTGAGTAATGAGTGCAAAATCCTGTGCTTCTTGTACGGATCCACCAAATAATAAGGCAAAACCTGTTTGTCGGGCTGCCATAACATCGGAATGGTCTCCAAATATGGATAAAGCATGGGTGGCCACCGTTCTTGAGGCCACGTGAATCACAGTGGGCTGTAATTCCCCTGCAATTTTGTACATGTTAGGAATCATGAGAAGGAGTCCTTGGGACGCTGTGAACGTGGTGGTTAAAGCACCGCCAAGTAAGGATCCGTGAACAGCTCCGGCAGCCCCTCCTTCACTTTGCATTTCCACAATTCTAGGGATGTCTCCCCATATATTTTTCTGTCCTTTGGAACTATAAACATCAACATGTTCACCCATCGGAGAAGCAGGTGTGATTGGGTAAATCGCACAGACTTCATTGGTTTTGTGAGCTACTCTGGCGACCGCTTCATTCGCATCGCAGATAAGCTTTTGGAAATCTTTTTCCATAACACTTGGGTTTTGTTAAAAAATCGAGTTAGAATAAGTAGTTGAAAGTAGAAATAGTACCCGTGAAAATATATGACGCATATCATTTTTTAGGAGTAAAAAACAAGATTATCAGGTACTTGGAAAGATGGTTGGATGCTATTCGATCCAAACCATACTTTATTTTAGGAGATGAAGAAAATAGAAAAGCGGGGCTAACGAATTAGCCCGCTTTTCAAAAGGTCAGGTTGAATGATTGGTTTCTATTATTCCCCGTGTAACCAAGCTTTCTTTTTCAAAAGAAAATCTTCGGCTTCCACGTGATTGGTATCCGGAACACAACAATCTACAGGGCAAACAGAGGCACACTGTGGCTCGTCGTGAAATCCTTTACATTCCGTACACTTATCGGCTACAATAAAGTAAAACTCATCGGAAATAGGTTCGTTTTCTGCTTCAGCATCCACTTCTTTTCCATAGGGAGTTGTCACTGTGCCACTAAGGGCGGTTTCGTCGGAATACGACCATTCTTGATCGGGTTCGTAGATTGCATTGTTCGGACATTCTGATATACAGGCATCGCAGTTAATGCATTCATCGGTTATCATGATAGCCATCCTTACAGGGTTTTACTGGTTAATGGATGTAAATGTAAATTTCATTTTGGGTTTCAAATGTGATAAAAGTCAGCTTTCTTTTTAAAATGGGAATCTATCTTTGGTTTTCTTGCACGATGTGCCTAGTTCCTTTTTTAATGTGCTCACGCGTTTAAATATGCATAGTTATGGCGAATTCAAAACTGAATAATCTTGCCGAAGTACTGGAATCCGTTGTCATCCGATTTGTTGGAGATTCAGGCGATGGAATGCAGCTAACCGGAACTCAATTTTCGGATACCTCGGCCATGTTTGGAAATGATATTGCAACCTTTCCTAATTATCCTGCCGAAATTCGGGCTCCTCAAGGAAGCTTGTACGGAGTTTCGGGTTTTCAAGTTCATATTGGTAGTGTAGAGATAAGCACTCCCGGAGATGAAGTGGATCTATTGGTGGCCATGAATCCGGCCGGCCTAAAAACAAATTTGTATGCGGTGAAGCCGGGCCACACCATTATCGTGGATACCGATTCCTTTACCAAAAAGAATCTAGAAAAGGCCCACTACGAAAGTAATCCCTTAGACGACGGAAGTTTGTCTAATTATAGGGTGATCGAAGTGGAAATGACCACCCTTACCAAAGAGGCATTAAAGGATATTGAAGGCCTAGATAATAAATCGATTACTCGAACCAAAAACATGTTTGCCTTAGGAATGGTCTACTGGATGTACGATCGTTCTCCTGCACATACCATTGAATTTTTTGAAAAGAAATTTGCATCCAAACCCAACATCATAGAGGCCAATACCAAAGTTCTCAATACCGGTTTGTACTATGCAGAGACCTTAGAGTTAATTCCCAATGCATACACCATTTCCCCGGCCAAAATGAATCCGGGAACCTACCGCATTATAATGGGAAACACTGCAACGGCATGGGGCTTCTTGGCTGCTGCTGAAAAATCGGGCTTGGAATTGTTCTTAGGGTCTTATCCAATTACTCCTGCTTCCGATATTCTTCACGAACTGGCCAAACATAAACACTTTGGCGTTAAAACATTTCAAGCTGAAGACGAAATCGCAGGAATTGCTTCTACCATTGGAGCTTCCTTTGCAGGCGATTTGGCAATAACCACTACTTCCGGACCTGGGCTCGCCTTGAAAGGGGAAGCCATCGGACTCGCCATGATGATTGAACTACCTATAGTCATTGTAAATGTTCAGCGGGGTGGACCTTCTACAGGGCTCCCCACAAAAACAGAACAATCCGATCTTATGCAGGCACTGTATGGTAGAAATGGAGAAAGCCCGGTAATTGTGATTGCGGCAAGTACTCCTTCCAATTGTTTTAATTATGCTTATGAAGCCTCAAAACTGGCTTTAGAGCATATGACCCCTGTGATTTTATTAACCGATGGGTACATAGCAAATGGTTCGGCTCCTTGGAAAATTCTTTCGACGGAAGATATGCCACCAATCAATAACCGAATCATTTCAAAAGCCACCGAAAATTGGCATCCCTACGATCGTGACGATGCGACCCTAGCTCGAAATTGGGCCATTCCCGGAACTGCCGGGTTGGAGCATCGAGTTGGCGGTTTGGAAAAAGATCGCGTGAGCGGAAATGTGTCCTACGTACCTGAGAATCATGAATATATGACCAAGATTCGGGCTGAAAAAATTAAAAGGGTACAAGACTATATCCCTGAAATTACTACTGAATTTGCCACTAGCGGCGACTTACTCGTTGTAGGATGGGGAGGTACTTACGGGTCCCTTCACTCTGCCGTAAAACATATGAATGAGGAAGGCTATGATTCAATTGGATATGCTCATTTCAACTACATCAACCCATTGCCCAAAAATACAGAGACCTTATTAAAGCAATTCAAGAAAATTGTGGTCTGTGAGTTAAACGGGGGGCAGTTTGCGAATTTATTGCGCATGAAATTTAACGATATCGAACTCATTCAATTTAATAAAATACAAGGCTTGCCATTTGGTAATGCCGAATTGATGGAGAAGTTTAAACAGTTACTCAAGTGATATGGAAACAACAGCCGAAAAAAAATATAGCTACAAAGACTTTGAAAGTGACCAGGAAGTTCGATGGTGCCCCGGTTGCGACGACTATGTGATCTTGAGATCAGTTCAAAAGGCATTACCCGAAATGGGAATAGACCGAAAGGATGTCGTCTTTATATCGGGAATTGGATGTTCCTCGCGTTTTCCTTACTACATGAATACGTATGGGATGCATAGCATCCACGGGAGAGCTCCAGCGATAGCTTCGGGAGTGAAATTAGCGAATAACGACCTCAGTGTATGGGTCATTACAGGAGATGGAGACTCTATGGCAATTGGAGGGAACCACTTTATTCATGTCTTGCGCCGAAACATCGATTTGAATATTATCCTATTTAACAATAAAATTTACGGACTTACGAAAGGCCAATTTTCACCAACATCGCTGGTAGGACAAAAGACGAAGTCGTCTCCCTATGGAAATACCCAGCCACCTTTTTCCGCAGGAGAATTGGCAATAGGTGCTCAAGCACGATTTTTTGCGCGCATTGGAGGAAACACTCCAAAGGAAATGACAGAGATCTTTATAGACGCTGAAAAATTTAAAGGGACATCCTTAATTGAGGTCATGCAGAATTGCCCCATTTTCAATGATGGAGCGTATTCACAGTTTACCGACAAGGCCGTAAGAGCCGACAAGCAACTGTATGTGGAACATGGAAAACCCATGATTTTCGGAACAGACCGAAATAAAGGATTAATTCTAAATAAATTGAAACTCGAGGTAGCAACCATTGGAGAGAACGGTGTTACAGAAGCTGATATTTTGGTGCATGACGCCACAGAATCCGATCCTACATTACACCAAATGTTGGTGCGCATGCAGGACCCAATCGTCACTGGTATTATAAGAATGTATAAGGACATCACTTTTGAGCAGCGGGAGAATGAATCCATGGAGCAAGTGAAAGCAAAGTCTTCCTTCCATAAAACAGATGATTTGTTCTTCTCAGGAGATACGTATGAAGTTCATTAATTAATTTGACCATGGGAACCGAAGCCATTTTAGTGTTTTTGATAGCCGGAATTGTTCTGGTAGCGGGCGCCAATTTCTTGTCGAACCTAATCTCTCACAAATCGGATAATGCTCAAAAACGAGAACCCTATGAAAGTGGAATGAAAACCATTGGTGCTACTTGGGTTCAATTCAAAGTGGGCTATTACCTCTTCGCGATCTTATTTCTCATTTTTGATGTGGAAATTGCATTCTTGGTACCCTGGGCAGTGGTATTTAAATCTTTTGGATCTGTTGCCCTCATTGAAATAATAATCTTCCTAGGGATACTCGGTCTTGGGTTGCTCTATGCATGGAAAAAAGGCGCATTGAAATGGGAGTAGATAGTACATATAAAGTTCCGGAGGATTTTCCCGGTGATGTAATTCCCGCAGGAAATGGAGCCAATATTGTGGTGACATCTTTGGATAAAATTATTAACTGGGGACGAGCCAATTCTTTATGGTCCTTATATTTTGGGACCAGTTGCTGCGCGATTGAAATGATGCAAACAGGAGCGGCACGACACGATTATTCTCGCTTTGGTTTTGAAGTAGCCAGACCATCCCCTCGACAAGCCGATTTAATTATCATTGCAGGGACCATCGTAAATAAAATGGCTCCTGTGCTGCGTCGCCTATACGACCAAATGGCCGAACCTAAGTACGTTATTGCTATGGGTGCCTGCGCCATTTCGGGAGGACCGTTTTTTTATAATTCCTATTCGGTGGTGAAGGGAGCAGATCATGTGATTCCGGTTGATGTATATGTGCCCGGATGTCCCCCAAGGCCTGAGGCTTTGTTGCAAGGAATGTTGATGCTGCAGGATAAAATTCGGACCGAAAGTTTAAAACATAAAAAGAATCCTATTGAAGGATTTGACGAAGGATATTACAAAGAGGAATCATGACAAATGAAGCACTACAGCAACTAATTACCTCCTGGGTTCCTGAAATCGAATGCACCGAAGAAGGCTCCCAATTTCTTACGATTACGGTGGTCCCTGCGAAGCTCCATGATTTGATGCGAAAATTGAAGGAAACTCCGGAAACCCATTTCGACTATCTGTTTTGCTTAACAGGAGTAGATTGGGGCCAAGCATTGGGAGTGGTTTATCATTTGGAGTCGACCATCCATCGTCATAACATTGTGGTAAAGGTTCAAACAGAAGATCGTGAACACCCAACCATAGATACCGTCTCGGATATTTGGGCTACGGCCGAATTTCATGAGCGTGAGGTATATGATTTCTTTGGAATTCAATTTAACAACCATCCAAACATGAAACGCATATTTATGACCGAAGAATGGGAAGGTTATCCCTTGCGAAAGGATTATGAGGATGAAATTAATATGATTATTAAATAAACGGATATGGAAACCGTCATCGCCAACAACAACTTTAAATCTGAGGAGTATTTTATTAACATGGGTCCTCAGCATCCGGCCACACATGGTGTGCTGCGGTTGTTGTTAACTATTGACGGGGAAATTATAAAAAAAGTGGAACCCGACTTGGGCTATATCCATCGATCCATTGAAAAGATGTGTGAACGCGACAGCTACCAGCAAATCGTTCATTTAACCGATAGAATGGATTACCTCTCTGCAAACATCAATAACGAAGCGGTTTGTCTTGCGGTAGAAAATGCATTGGAGCTCGAGATTCCGGATCGTGTAAAAGTAATTCGTACCATTATTGGTGAACTTACCCGCATTTCCTCCCATTGTCTTTGGTGGGGTGTGATGGGAATGGATGTTGGAGCCCTTACCACTTATTTCTATGGATTCAGGGATCGTGAAATGATTAACGATATCATGGAAGAAACCTGCGGGGCAAGGCTCACGATGAATTATAATGTTCCCGGAGGATTGATGTACGATATCCATCCCAATTTCGTGAATAGGGTGAAAGCTTTTATAACACATTTCAAAACAAAAATCCCTGAATACGATCGCCTGCTTACCGATAATGTGATCTTTCAAAAACGAACACAAGGCGTAGGAATACTTTCAAAAGAAGATGCAATTTCTTTTGGCGCATCCGGCCCTGTGGGAAGAGGTTCGGGTTATTCATGCGATGTTAGGAAACACCATCCCTACAGTGCCTTAGATCGAGTGAAATTTAATGAATGCCTCGAAACAGCCGGAGATACTTTTGCACGCTACAAAGTGCGTATTGCCGAATTGTGGGAGTCGTTATCCATTATCGAACAACTCATTGATAACATTCCTGAAGGGGAGCATCGCGTGGCCACCAATGCGGTGATTAAGTTGCCTAAAGGCGAGTTCTATCAAAGGGTTGAAACGGCAAGAGGTGAATTGGGAGTTTATATTATAAGCACAGGAACGAAGAATCCTTATCGGTTAAAATTTAGATCACCGGGATTTTCAAACCTGTCGCTCCTTAATCATATAACCGTAGGAGGAAAGATTGGTGATCTGGTAGCAACCATGGCAACACTAGATCTGGTAATACCGGATATTGACCGCTAAATAAAAAATTATGAATGTGCCTTTAAGCATTACAAAAACAATTCACGAGTGGCTTTTTAGCGCCATGAATCCCAGTGTAGCGAGTGGCGTGGAGATGGTACTTATTGCACTTGTCTACCTCACCATATTTGCCGTATTGGGTTTGTTTTTAGTCTTATTAGAGCGAAGGGTAGCCGCTTGGTTTCAACTTCGTGTTGGGCCCAATCGAGTTGGGTATCAAGGATTGTTGCAAACCATGGCCGATGCCTTAAAATTAGTTTCCAAGGAGCTTACAGGAACCGATCGAGCCGATAAGTTTCTGTATAATCTTGCCCCGTATTTCGTAATTATTTCCGCGCTTATGGCGCTTGCCGTAATTCCATTTTCAAGAGAATTTCAGGCATTCGATATTAACATTGGAATCTTTTTCTTGATTGCTGTTTCCTCCATTGGAGTTATTGGAATTTTGCTGGGAGGATGGAGCAGCAACAACAAATTTGCCTTGATCGGGGCCATGCGAAGTGGTGTCCAGACCATAAGTTATGAGCTCTCCGTGGGACTTTCATTGCTTACCATGATATTACTTACCGGAAGTTTACAACTTTCTGAAATTATTGAAGTTCAAAAAGAGGGATGGCTTATCGCTCAAGGACATATTCCGGCCATAATTGCTTTTATGATTTATATGATTGCAGGTACAGCTGAAACCAATCGAGCACCTTTTGATATGGTAGAGGCCGAATCGGAACTTGGAGCGGGATTCCACACGGAATACTCGGGAATGAAATTCGCCTATTTCTTTTTAGCCGAGTTCATTAATATGTTTCTTATCGCCGCCATTGCAACTACGGTCTTTTTTGGCGGATGGTTGTCGCCTTTTGGAATTACCGAATCCTTGCCCTGGCTCGGCGTTTTTTGGTTTCTCATGAAAACCTTTGTTTTGGTTTTCTTGATGATGTGGTTTCGATGGACATTTCCTCGCTTACGCGTCGATCAGCTTTTAACCTTGGAGTGGAAATACCTGTTACCAATCAACCTTGTGAATATTGTGTTGATGGCCCTTTTAGTATGGGGTAATCTAACCCTTAAGTTTTAACGATTATGAGTTATTTCTCAGACATATATAACGGAATCAAAACCTTACTCACAGGGATGAAGGTTACCGGCGGATATTTTTTAAAATCTCGAAAAGGAGCGATTACCCAACAGTATCCGGATAACCGTGACACCTTAAAAATGTTCGACCGATTTAGAGGTGAAGTAATCATGCCTCACGATGAAAATAACGAACATACCTGCACAGGATGCCAAAAATGTGAAATCGCATGTCCCAACGGTTCCATCGAAATTATTTGGGACCGAGGAATCGACGAGGAGACCGGAAAGAAAAAGAAAAAGATCGACAAATTTGTCTACCACTTAAGCTTGTGTACTATGTGCGGACTCTGCATTGATGCGTGTCCAACAGATGCTATAAAATGGGGGCAAAATTTTGAAAACTCTGTATACGATAGAACCAAATTAACGAGAGTGTTGAATAAACCCGGATCCAAAGTAAGGGCGGGCGTAGAAGATTAATACTATGGAAAGAATTCTGTTTTACGTAATCGCCATAATTGCCATCGTATTCGCATTAGCTTCTGTGATTAGCAGAAAAATGCTTCGGTCGGTTATTTATTTGCTGTTTGTTCTTTGCAGTATCGCCGGAGTTTATTTTATGATGGATTACAATTTCTTAGCAGCCATTCAACTTACGGTTTATGCAGGTGGGATTGTGGTACTTATCATCTTTTCGGTATTACTGGTTCACCATATCGAACTTGAATTGGAGATTGCCAAATTTCCGAAGCAATTGGCAACCGGATTGCTATGCTTGGCAGGACTTGGGGTTTTCTTGTACACCATCTATATGCACGATTTTCAAGTAATTGGGAATCAAACCACAACTTCTACCCACGACATTGGCTCCAAATTATTGAGTTATGAAGAAGGAGGATTCATCTTGCCTTTTGAAGTGATTAGTATTTTATTATTGGCAGTCATGGTAGGCGCGATCATTCTGGCAAAAGGAACCCTTACATCAAATTCTGAAACCAAACAACCATGATACCAGGAGTAAGTATATATGAGATTTTTACGGTGACGACCCTCTTATTTTTCATTGGTGTCTATGGCTTCATTACACGAAAAAATTTGATTTCCATATTAATTTCCATTGAATTAATTCTCAATTCATCGGTGGTGAATTTTGTGGCAATCAACAAATATTTATATCCCGACATGTTAGAAGGCGTCGTCTTCGCAATATTCATTATAGCGGTGGCAGCAGCCGAAACAGCATTGGCGGTTTCAATTATTATTAGCCTTTACCGGCAAATTAGCGCTGTTGAAGTAAAGGATATTGAAACCATGAAGTACTAAAGTTATGGACTTGAACTACATTTTTGCGATTCCCTTGATCCCCTTAGCAGTTTTTCTGTTGCTGGGTGTGTTCTATAAAAGGATTAACCCTCCTATTTCCGGGTATATTGGAACGTTGGGTCTATTGATCTCAACGGTATTGTCGTTTGTAACCGCCTATCAATACTTTTTCGTTCATGGAAAATTGGACGGAGTCTATCAGACTTTTGTTTCCAGCACTGTATGGATGCATTTTACCGAGACCCTGCAAATAGACATGGGAATCCTCATCGATCCCATTTCAGTAATGATGTTGATTGTGGTTTCTGTAGTCTCCTTGATGGTACATATATACAGCCAAGGATATATGAAAGGAGATGAAGGCTATACGAAGTTTTATGCATTTCTAGGGTTGTTTACTTTTTCAATGTACGGATTAGTTCTTGCCACCAATTTATTCCAGATCTATATGTTTTGGGAATTAGTCGGGGTTTCTTCATACTTACTCATTGGGTATTATTATACCAAACCAACTGCTGTGGCAGCGGCAAAAAAAGCATTTATTGTGACCCGTTTTGCTGACCTAGGATTCCTAATCGGAATTTTGATGATGGGGTATTACACAGGAACCTACGACTTCCAATCCTTAACCAACCCTGAAGGCAGTGCCATCCTAAATTGGGGGGCAACATCCTTTATGGGTTTATCGGCCATTACTTGGGCACTCATACTTATTTTTATAGGAGGTGCGGGGAAATCGGCGATGTTCCCATTGCACATTTGGTTGCCCGATGCCATGGAAGGACCCACTCCTGTTTCGGCTTTAATTCACGCGGCAACCATGGTGGTCGCCGGGGTATTCTTAGTCGCGCGATTGTTCCCCATGTATTATTTTGTGGAAGATGGGTTTGCTTTGAATATAGTCGCATATGTAGGTGCTTTCTCTGCATTATTCGCTGCGATAATTGCCGTGACCCAAACCGATATTAAAAGAGTCTTGGCGTATTCTACCATGTCTCAATTGGGTTATATGATGCTCGCT
>JAHEMY010000053.1 GCA_024643425.1 Flavobacteriaceae bacterium | reverse complement strand
TTTGCAGCAGGTGAAAGAAATGATATCGTCGCAGGAACGAATGAAGTCCCCACGCCATAGATTGTTCGCTGATCGTGCAGGTTTAAGCATAAATCGGGCTTAAACTCATGAAACAACTTCATAAGGACCTGTATTTCTTTTTGCGACTGATTCTTAGCGTCTCGATTTAAATCAACATCGTTTGCATTATGTCGGGTATAGGAATCTGCTCCATCGGGATTTAACATAGGAACCAACAAAACCGTATTTTGACTTAAAAAGGATTCTATTTCTTTTTCAAAGTCATTTTTTTTCACAATTAAATTTAGGAAGTCAAAAACACCTTTGGTGGTTGTCGATTCATTACCGTGCATTTGTGACCAGGCAAAAATTTTCTTTTTCCCATGTCCAAATCGAATCGTTAGAATTGGGTTTCCTTTTTCCGACTTACCAACGATTTCTGATTTAAAAATTGATGGCAATTCTTCAATCAAAGGAAGGATATGTTTCAAAGAAATATAGCGACCTGAAAGCCGAGTTTCTAAGCAATGATTATATGCAATTTCTATCTCCATAGGTAAGGCGTGATGACAAAGGTAAACATTGTAAAGTTTACTTTTGTAAACAAAACATACAACTGTTTTGTGAGTACATGTAAACAATTAACAGGGATATCTACAGAACGAAAATCAATTTTAATATTGAATTTTAATTCAAACACTTATATTATTTATTTTCAGTGATTTAAATATAATTATTAAAACTTTTAATTTAAAATATTATAGAGGGTATTGTGCCGTTTTTAATAATTTTCACACGCCATCTTTACATCTGTAACACTTAATGTGCTATCTTTGACATTACAATGGTAAACAGCTCAGAATTTGCTAAAAGATTGCAGAAAATACTCGATTATTACGGGTTATCGGCTACTGCTTTTTCCGATTTAATTGACTTCAATCGATCGACCATTTCACATTTATTATCAGGGAGAAATAAGCCAAGTCTTGAGTTTGTATTAAAAGTTTTAGAACAGTTTCCTGAGGTCGAATTGTATTGGTTGCTTAACGGGAAAGGAAACTTCCCTACCCTGTCCGATCCCAAACAGGATTCATCTAAAGATGCTGAAACATTTCCTTCAAAAAATTACATCAATGGTCCAGACGAAAAAAAGAAAGAATCAAATCCTGTTTCTATTGTGCCCACTTCCGAAGAAAATGAAATAGACAGAATTGTTATTTTTTATAAGGACGGCACATTTAAGTCGTATCGTTAGTTGTTTTCCTGCCTTTTTAAGAACTTTGTTTACATGAAGATCATTCCGATAATTTTAAGCCTTTGTGGCGTTTTATTTGCATCGTGTTTTCAACCGGAACGCGATTGTGCTTATTTTAAGAAGGGCAGCTTTCGTTTTGAAGCACTGGTGGGTACCGAAGTAGAAACTACCACGTTTATGCGCAACGACAGCATTGAAATTGATTATTTCAGAGGGAAGTCGGATACGTCTTCTATCCGTTGGATTAACGATTGCGAATATATCGTAGAAAAGCTAAACCCTAAAAACATGGCAGAGGAAAAGGCCATTCATATTAAAATCCTTAGCACGAAAGGCAACGAATATAGCTTCGAGTACAATATTGTTGGTTCACAGCAAAAACAACGAGGAAAGGCTTTAAAAATTGAATAACAAAGGTGCTTAGGGTTTAGATACCCTGCAATCCCAGTAATTCGTTTATTTCTAAGAGTTATTCGTAATGAGCAATAGTATTTCTCTTTATTAAAACTCCTTACACTAAAACAGTGTAATCTGCCCTTCGCTATCCGTGTGTGGTGGAATATCATCCTCATCATTAGAAGACTTGGCTCCTTCTTGTGTAGAGCCCTTTGAAGAACTTTTTACTTCTTCTTCATCAACAACTTCGATCTCATCGGCAGGAACCGGTTTTGGAGGCGTATATTCCTTCGATTCTAACGCATTAATCTCGAGTACTTTTTCCTTCGTAAGTTGGTTCCCCATCGCTGTAATTCCTTTTATCGCAATGAATTCTTCAATATTCACTAATTGATTTTCTTTGCGATCCTTTCCTCGGTCTTTCACAAAAACAATTTCGGCCATCGGTCGGTAATCAGTGAATACTTTCTCTAAATACGACTTTGAATCTTCGGTAATTACCAATTCTTCCTTGTCCGGATTTTCAATGACAAATCGTTTGATATAGAACAATTCTTTCTCACCTTCCCAATAAATCACCGAAATGGGCTTCTTAGGATCCCACTTTTCCAAAACAATCATATCGTCGTCAAAATGCATGGTCACTTCAGGAATCACCGCTTTTACAATACCGTTTTGCCTCACAATTAATAACCGGTCCTCACTTGTGAATTCCCCGAGAAGTTCCCCTCTTCCATCAACATTTAATCGCTGAACGGTGTCGTCAAACCATATTTTTCTTGGTTTTAAGGTCGAAAGGCCCTTTTCTTTCAGTTCGATGCGTTTGACAGCATACTTGGTCACAATATTTCCTTTAGAATCTCTTCCTTTTACCATAATATCGGCAAAGTCCAAATCCCATTTAAGCTTTTTAATGCTGCCGGATTGTCTAAGTAGCACCGTCACAACCTCAGCCTCCCCATTCGGGTTTGCCGTAAAATACAGCACCTTAGAACCATTAGACCCTGCGGTAAGGTTGTATTCTCGATCTCGAGTAATGGAAGTCACCGCAAAGCGTTTCACATAGGTGGCACCTCGGGTACCGTCCTTGTAAATCATGTTATAGATCGTACGTTTATCTTTTTTCTTCCAAACGGCAACATGGATAATCCCCTTTCCAACAAAAGTTTTATCGCTCACTTTGGTAACCATCATGGTTCCATCTTCCGTAAAGACAATAATATCGTCGATATCGCTACAATCCGTGACATACTCGTCTCGCTTCATGCTTGTACCAATAAAGCCTTCTTCCCGATTTACATAGAGCTTTGTATTTCGTATCACTACTTTCGTCGCTTCGATATCGTCAAACAATCGAATTTCTGTTTTACGTTCTTTGCCCGCACCGTAATCTTTCTTTAATCGCTTAAAGTAATCGATAGCATAATCTATTAGATTGGCTAAGTGATGCTTTATTTGTGCAATTTGATCCTCAAGCGCATCGATCTTCTGTTGGGCTTTATCGATATCAAATTTTGAAATCCTCTTGATTCGAATTTCAGTGAGGCGCACAATATCATCTTGCGTTACCGGGCGCTTTAAATGTTTAATGTGTGGCTGAAGGCCTTTGTCTATAGCCGAAATAACCCCTTCCCAGGTTTCCTCTTCCTCAATATCTCGGTAAATTCTATTTTCAATGAAAATACGTTCCAAGGAAGCAAAATGCCATTGTTCTTCAAACTCGTTTAATTGAAACTCTAATTCATTCTTGAGCAATTGTACGGTGCGTTCGGTCGAACGACGAAGCATTTCAGATACACCAATAAAAAGTGGTTTATTATCCTCAATCACACATCCTAAGGGGGATATCGAGGTTTCACAATTGGTAAAAGCATACAAGGCATCGATGGTCTTATCGGGGGAAATCCCACTGGGCAATTGGATTAAAATTTCGACATTGGCTGCCGTATTGTCTTCAATTTTTTTAATCTTGATTTTCCCTTTGTCGTTTGCCTTTAGAATCGAATCGATCAAGCTTGTGGTATTCGTTCCAAAAGGAATCTCGGTAATTACCAATGAATTCTTGTCCTGCTGACTAATCAATGCACGACAACGAATCTTACCCCCTCTTAGTCCGTCGTTGTATTGCGAAGCATCCATGAGTCCGCCAGTAGGAAAGTCGGGCAATAAGGTAAATTTCTTTCCTTGTAAATGCTTGATAGAACAATCGATAAGCTCGATGAAGTTGTGCGGAAGAATCTTGGTGGATAAGCCTACAGCAATTCCCTCCGCTCCTTGCGCAAGCAACAAGGGAAACATTACCGGAAGATTGATGGGCTCCTTTTTTCTACCGTCGTAGGAGGCCTGCCATTCTGTGATTTTTGAATTGTAAACAACGTCCAAAGCAAACTTCGAGAGTCTAGCTTCAATATATCGTGGCGCAGCTGCGCTATCCCCGGTATAAATATTTCCCCAGTTTCCTTGGGTATCGATGAGTAAATCTTTCTGACCAATCTGAACCATGGCATCACCAATACTCGCATCTCCATGCGGGTGGTATTGCATCGTATGCCCTACAATATTTGCCACCTTGTTATAACGTCCATCGTCCAATTCTTTGATGGAATGCATGATTCGGCGCTGTACAGGTTTAAATCCATCCTCGATGGCAGGTACCGCGCGCTCTAAGATTACATAACTAGCGTAGTCCAGAAACCAATCCCGGTACATCCCGGTGACCCGAGTAATCGTCTCTTCGGAATCCCCAACTACTTCCTCGGGAGACAAGTTTTCATTTAATTCGTCCTCGTTCGTTATCTCTTCACTCATGGATTATTCCTCTACTTTATCTAGTTCAAACTTTAAGTTGTTGATGATAAACTCTTGTCGGTCGGGCGTATTCTTTCCCATGTAAAACGACAACAATTCTTCAATGCTCATGGCCTTATCCAACATCACCGGATCGAGGCGAATATCTTCACCAATAAAATGCACAAATTCGTCAGGAGAAATCTCCCCTAGCCCCTTAAATCGTGTGATTTCAGGCTTAGGCTTTAATTTTTCAATAGCCGCTACGCGTTCTTCTTCGGAATAACAATAAATCGTTTCCTTTTTGTTTCGAACTCGAAATAACGGCGTTTGCAGGATATACAAATGACCTTCCTTTATTACTTCAGGAAAGAACTGAAGGAAAAACGTAATGAGCAATAATCGAATGTGCATACCGTCCACATCGGCATCGGTTGCAATTACAATGTTGTTATAACGCAAGTCTTCTAAAGAATCTTCGATGTTCAACGCAGCTTGTAGCAGGTTGAATTCCTCGTTTTCGTAAACTATTTTTTTCGAAAGTCCATAGCAATTCAAGGGCTTTCCCTTTAGACTAAATACCGCTTGGGTATTGACATCCCTACTTTTGGTGATACTTCCGCTCGCAGAATCTCCCTCGGTAATAAAGAGCGTTGTTTCTAAATTTCGTTCATTTTTTGAATCCCCAAGGTGAACGCGACAATCCCTCAACTTCTTGTTGTGTACACTCGCTTTTTTGGCACGCTCTCGCGCAAGTTTTCGAATACCGCTTAATTCCTTGCGCTCTCGTTCAGCCTGAATAATTTTTCGCTGAATCTTCTCTGCAACATCGCTATTCTTATGTAAAAAATTATCGAGATTCGTTTTAATGAAATCATTGATATATGTCCGCACTGTTGGAAGCTTTCCTCCCATATCGGTAGATCCCAGTTTCGTTTTCGTCTGGCTTTCGAACACAGGTTCCATTACTTTGATGCTGATGGCTCCCACAATCGATTTACGCACATCACTTGCATCGTAATTCTTGCCATAGAAATCACGAATGGTCTTCACCAGACTTTCGCGAAAAGCTGCTTGATGCGTTCCTCCTTGTGTGGTGTTTTGTCCATTGACAAAACTGTGGTACTCTTCACTATACTGGCTCTTACTGTGTGTAAGTGCAATTTCGATATCTTCTCCTTTTAGATGAATGATGGGATAAAGCATATCGTCTTGAGACATATTGTCTTCCAATAAATCTTTTAATCCATTTTCACTGAAAAACTTCTCTCCGTTGAAATCGATGGTCAGGCCTGGGTTGAGATACACATAGTTCCTAAGCATTTTTTCTACATATTCCTTTCGAAATTTGTAGTTCTTAAAAATCGATTCATCAGGACTAAAAACCACTTTAGTGCCGCGACGCTTGGCGGATTCCTCCGATTCAGGATCACGCACCAAATCGCCCAAATTAAATTCGGCAGACTTCATTTTTCCGTCCCGAATCGATTCTACTAGAAAAAAAGATGATAAGGCATTTACTGCTTTCGTACCAACACCGTTTAGTCCAACCGATTTCTTAAATGCTCTGGTGTCGTATTTCCCACCGGTATTCATTTTAGAAACAACATCCACCACTTTTCCAAGTGGAATCCCTCGCCCATAATCACGCACCTTCACTTCCTTATCCTTGATACGAATTTCAATGGTTTTTCCGGCACCCATCACAAATTCATCGATGCAATTGTCGATAACTTCCTTCAGCAAAATATAAATACCGTCGTCTGGAGACGAACCATCGCCCAACTTTCCAATATACATCCCAGGACGTAAACGTATATGCTCCTTCCAGTCGAGTGATCGGATATTATCCTCGGTATATTGTGTTTCTGCCATAATAAGGGGTTCTATAGCTGCTAAGATAAAATTTCGAGTAAAAAATTGAAACCAAACCAGGGTAAAGTAATTAACAAAAAAAGCTTATAATTGTTAAGAAAAATGGGGGATTCGCATTTCCATTTTTCACGATTTAAGTACCTTTCATCCATAAATTTTAAGAATCCTTTCTAATGAAGAAATTATCATCCATAAGCTTGATCCTACTTATTGTTCTAACTCAATATTCTTGTCAGAATTCAAATGGTAAAATGGACTATAACATTGACACCTCCGAGTTTAGGACAGACACGGTAAACAATCTATACAGTATTCATGTTCCGGGGGACATGAAAAAAACCAACACCTTAAATCCTGATGCGAACTTACAGTTGGAGAACATATATGAAGAGAAATACTTGGCTGTTATTGATGAGGACAAAACTGCTTTTATCAACAACTTCCGATCTTCAAGCACCTATGCCGACAGTTTAGGTGTTATTGGAAACTACCGAACCATTCAGTTGGCGGCATTTACATCGGGAATGACTATCAAAAGAAGAGGTCCATTGGAAAAACTTGAGATTAATGGAATGCCTGCCGAGCGAATTGAATTAATAGCATTTCCTGCTGGACTTGAAATTGATATTTACTACCTAGTAACCTTCATTGAAGGAGCCGATCAGTTGTATATGTTTTTAGAATGGACTTTAGGCTCTAAGAAAGAGGAGTTCGGCGATACTTATAAATACATCGTTGAGACTTTCGAAGAACTTTAGAAAAGGATTAAGTGCTAAACATTAAAACGGAAATGCATAACGTCTCCGTCCTTAACAATATATTCCTTACCCTCTACGCCTAGCTTTCCGGCTTCTTTCACTTTAGCTTCACTTCCGTAAGCAACGTAGTCGTCGTATTTTATAACTTCGGCGCGAATGAATCCTTTTTCAAAATCGGTATGGATTACTCCCGCTGCTTGAGGAGCTGTGGCTCCGACAGGAATGGTCCATGCGCGAACTTCTTTCACACCGGCCGTAAAGTAAGTTTGTAGATTCAACAACTTATACGCCCCTCGGATTAGTTTTGCTGAACCCGGTTCATCCAATCCTAAATCTTCCAGAAACATTTGTCGTTCTTCAAATGAATCCAATTCCGTAATATCGGCTTCCATTCCAACAGCTAATACCAAAACTTCTGCATGCTCATCCGCTACTGCTTTTTTAACCTGTTCTACATAAGCATTACCTGTGGCTGCTGAAGCTTCATCTACATTACAAACATACATTACCGGCTTATCTGTAATAAATTGAACGGAAGTGATATACTCTTCACGCTCCTCGTCGGTAAGACTAATGGCTCGTACAGAAATTCCTGATGCAAGTCCCGCTTTTACTTTCTCCAAAGCCTCTAATTCTTTCTGAGCCTCTTTATTTCCGGTGCGAGCAGCGCGGAATACTTTCTCGATGCGCTTTTCAACTGTCTCAAAATCTTTAAGTTGAAGTTCAATATCAATAGTCTCTTTATCGCGAATTGGATTCACATTACCATCCACATGAACAATGTTATCGTTGTCAAAACATCTTAGAACATGAAGGATGGCGTCAGTTTCACGTATATTTCCAAGAAATTGATTTCCTAATCCTTCTCCTTTACTTGCTCCTTTAACCAAACCTGCTATATCAACAATCTCCACAGTGGCAGGTTGAACGCGCTCAGGATTTACTAAAGATTCAAGTTTTGATAGTCTCGGATCCGGCACATTTACAACACCTATATTCGGTTCGATTGTACAAAATGGAAAATTAGCACTCTGTGCTTTCGCATTTGAGAGGCAATTAAAAAGAGTTGATTTACCAACATTAGGCAATCCTACGATTCCTGCTTTCATACAATAAAATGTGTTGAGTGAATTTTTAAGGGTGCAAATATATTATATAACTCCTACTTAACGAACATTTTGTTTAATGCTTTTTACTATTTTACAGAAAATAACTAACTTAGGAATCAATTTAAAATTAACCGTTATGAAACTAAAGTACGTATCCTTATTGCTTGCGATTCCATTTTGTTTAATGGGTCATGCGCAGGAAAACAAAACAGTAAAAAAAGAAACCACCGTTAAAAAAGTGGTAGAGCGAAAGGGAAGCCAAGTAATTGTGAAAGAAGTCAAGGAAGTTGACAAAGAAAAAGGGACTGTCATGGTTGAAGACAATGAAAAAGAGAACCAAGAGTTCAATGAAGCTATTACTTCAGGAAAAAACAAAGAAGTTATTGCGGAGAGTGTTACAATAGATGCTGAAAACGAAGCGGCTATCATGGCCGCAAAAAAAAGGCAAGAAGAAGCGCTTCAAAAGTCTATTCAAGCAGAAAAAGAAAAAGCAATGGCTGAACAGAAAGCACTAGCAGAGAGAAAAAAGGCGCAAGAGCAAGAATTAGAAGCGAATCGTAAGAAATTGGAAAGTCGCCCAAAAGGCATGGTTAAATTAAAATCAGGAAAGGGTAATTAATATTTTATCTCAACTGAAGCTTTTTATAAATTAAATTCCTATTTTTGAGGGAACTGAAATTAAATACTAAAACAATTATGAAAAAAATAATTACAACCTTTTGCATTATCGCGCTATCCACTTTGGCTGTACAAGCCCAAGGAGTTGATGCTACAGACCGTGCTCAAAAGAAAACACAGGTAAAGAAAGAAGCTCCTGCGAAATTGATGAATGCCGACGAAAAAGAAGCTCAAGCAATTACTCCGGAGCAAAGAAAGGCTCAAATGGAAGCTAGAGAGAAAGCAATTCAGAAAAGAAATGCATCTGCTAGAGAAGCTAATGTTAAAAAGAATCAGATAAAAGCTGAAGAAAAGAAACAAACTCAAAAAGCAGTTTTGGTAGACGACAAATCTCCAGCGGCTATTGAAAAAGCTCGATTGAAAGCGGCAGACCAAACAAAAAAAAGCAATTAAGTCATACAACTAACTAATTGAATTTTTAAATACAAGCCTCCTTTTTGGAGGCTTAATTTTTATACAATGAAGGCAATTTTTACCATTTTCTTTTTTTGCGTAGGAACGAGCATGTTTGCTCAAGAACTGCAATTGTCTTACGACCATACAGCCTTGGTGGTGGCGGACTTACAAAAAAGTGAGGAGTTTTATAAGAATATCCTGCAGCTCGAAGAAATTGAAATCCCCTATGAAAACCCTGTTCTTAAATGGTTTTCATTAGGAGGCCCGTATCAATTACACCTAATTCAAATGGAATCGGCGAAAGAATATCAACCCAATAAAGCAGTTCATTTTGCTCTAAAACTTAAAAGTTTAGATTCTTTAATCCTTCAATTAAACAAAAACAACGTTCCTTATTGGGATTGGAACGGGACAAAATCACAAATTGCCATTCGTCCGGATGGGCTTCGGCAAATATATGTTCAAGACCCAGATCGACACTGGATTGAAATTAACGAGCAAGTAGAATAAAAAAAGAGCCTGTCTATAGGCTCTTTTTTTTATGATTGATGCATAAATTTTTGTTTCCCAAGAAGTTCTTCTTCCGTCTCGACGTGATCATCGTCCGGAACACAACAATCCACTGGGCAAACCGCGGCACACTGAGGTTCTTCATGAAACCCTTTGCATTCCGTACATTTATCAGGAACTATGTAATAGATTTCATCGCTTATGGGCTCTTGCGTTTCACCGGCATCCACCTCTTTACCGTTTGGCAATACCACGCGGCCATTCAATTCGGTCCCGTCGGCATAGCGCCAATCATCGGCTCCTTCATAAATAGCGGTATTAGGGCACTCCGGCTCGCATGCCCCACAGTTAATACATTCATCTGTGATTATAATGGCCATAGCAATTCTTTTTCTAAATTTGCGCAAATTTAATGCCTATTCAGGCGAACTCCAAACAAAGAATGCAATTACAAGAAAGAATTAACGCTTTTGAGCAACTTGGGTTATTCCTAGCAGATGTGTCCAACGAAAGTCATGAGTCCTTCCCTGAGATTGAAAGGGCATACCATCACAATGGATGGTTTACTTTTCAAAACATAAAACAGGCATTGAAAAGTTGGAGCGAAGCATTAAATCAACAATCTTTAATGCAATGGACTCAATCTTATTCCTTCCCTTCTGGAACTCCTAAGAAAGTAGCCATAATCATGGCTGGCAACATTCCCATGGTTGGCTTTCATGATTTTGTTTCAGTATTAATTTCCGGACATCACGTTTTAGCTAAGTTGTCCTCCAACGATCGTATACTACTTCCATTCATTGCAAATAAATTAATCGAAATTGAACCGCGATTTAAGGATCGAATTCAATTTAGTGAAGAGAAACTCACCAAATTTGATGCAGTTATTGCAACAGGAAGTAACAATACCGCTACTTATTTTGAGTATTATTTTGGGAAATACCCAAACATTATTCGCAAAAACAGAAACAGTGTTGCGATTTTGGATGGTTTAGAATCAAAAAAAGACTTGGAAGGGCTTGCCGATGATATTTTTCAATATTTTGGATTAGGATGTCGTAATGTTTCAAAGCTGTATCTTCCTGAGGGTTATGATTTTGAACCATTTTTTCAAGCTATGTATCGTTGGAAAGAAATCATCAATAACGATAAATACATGAATAACTACGATTACAATAAAACGGTTTACTTGATGAGTAATATCCCCTTGTTGGACAATGAATTCATGCTCCTAAAGGAGGATCCCGGATTTGCCTCTCCAATTGCTGTAGTGTATTATGAGTATTATAACAATCTATCCAAACTTCATGAACAACTTCAGCAAAAGAAAGAGGAAATTCAGTGCGTAGTTTCCAAACAAAATAATCTCGAGACGGTTTCATTTGGGTCTACACAATCACCCCAATTATGGGATTATGCCGATGGTATTGATACCTTGGCTTTTCTGAACGGGCTATCCTAATTCGTCAAAATAAAATCGAAAAGGTTTTCGTAGCAAAATCAAGGCTTTTTGTTGAAATTGTATGGATAATTTGTTTCGATTTTAACCTTAATTGCTTGTAGATTTTACATCTTTGTATCCGTAATTATCACACCATGAAAAAACATAATTTTAGTGCAGGGCCATGCATTCTGCCTCAAGAAGTGTTGCAACAATCTTCCGAGGCTATTCTCAATTTCAATAACTCAAATTTGTCGATTATTGAAATTTCACACCGAAGTAAAGATTTTGTGGCAGTGATGGATCGTGCCAGCGCACTTGCCCTGGAGTTATTAGGACTTGAAAATAAAGGCTACAAAGCAATTTTTCTGCAAGGAGGTGCCAGCACTCAGTTTTTAATGACGGCTTATAATTTAATGGAATCAAAAGCGGCCTATTTAAATACCGGAACATGGGCTTCCAAAGCACTAAAAGAGGCAAAATTATTTGGAGAAGTAATTGAAGTGGCGTCTTCTAAAGATCAAAATTTCAATTATATACCAAAAAACTACGCCGTTCCTTCGGATGCCGATTATTTTCATTGTACCAGTAACAATACCATCTTTGGAACACAAATAAAATCATTCCAAAGCATCGATATACCAATGGTCTGTGATATGAGTAGCGATATTTTTTCAAGACAGTTGGATTTTTCAAAATTTGACTTGATTTACGCAGGAGCTCAGAAAAATATGGGACCGGCAGGAACCACCTTGGTAGTTGTGAAGGAAGCGATTTTAGGAAAAGTAACAAGAGTCATTCCTTCCATGCTTGATTATCGGGTTCATATCGAAAAAGAGAGCATGTTTAATACACCTGCCGTATTTGCCGTCTATGTTTCCATGCTCACCTTGGAATGGTTAAAGAATCTTGGTGGAATTTCAGCCATAGAAGCAATAAACAACAAAAAATCGGCACTCATGTACGGAGAGATTGACCGTAATCCTTTATTCACAGGATTTGCCAATAAAGAGGATCGCTCTCATATGAATGCGACTTTCAATCTTATTGAAGGAGCCAATCAAGCGTTGTTTGATGAATTAAGCAAGGTGGCCGGTATCAATGGCATCAACGGTCATCGTAGTGTGGGTGGCTATCGTGCATCTATGTACAATGCTCTTCCCTTAGAGAGTGTTGAGGTTTTAGTGAACGTAATGAAAGAATTTGAAAGAAAATCATAAGCAATGAAAGTATTAGCAAACGACGGAATATCCCAAAGTGGAATCGACGGATTAGAAGCTGCAGGAATTGAAGTAATAACCACCAAAGTGGCTCAGGAGCAACTAATCAATTATATCAATGAACACCAGATCGATGCCATCCTGGTTCGCTCTGCGACTCAAGTGCGGAAAGACATTATCGATGCATGTCCTAGTATTAAATTAATTGGACGAGGTGGTGTAGGAATGGACAATATCGATGTGGCTTACGCTCGAGAAAAAGGGTTGCACGTAATAAATACACCGGCGGCATCATCAGCATCGGTTGCCGAATTAGTGTTTGCACATCTTTATGGAGGTGTTCGTTTTTTGTATCATGCAAATAGGACAATGCCTTTGGAAGGAGACACTACTTTTAATACGCTTAAAAAAAGCTATGCAAAAGGGCGTGAACTAAGAGGAAAGACCATTGGTATTATTGGATTTGGTCGCATTGGTCGCGAAGTTGCAAAAATTGCCTTAGGCTGTGGAATGAAAGTAATTTATAGTGATGGCTACGTAGATCAAGCAGAAATTGAATTGGATTTCTTTGATGGTCAGAAACTAAACTTTTCATTCCAATCTCAATCTTTAGAGTCATTGTTAGCTGAAAGTGATTTCATTACACTACACGTTCCTGCTCAGAAGGAGTACGTCTTGGGTGCAAAAGAAATTGCCGGCATGAAGGATGGAGCAGCTATTGTAAACGCTGCTCGTGGCGGAGTAATTGATGAAGTAGCATTGATTGAAGCTTTAGACAATAAAAAATTATCCTTTGCGGCCTTAGATGTTTTTGAAAATGAGCCTACTCCGGAAATTAAAATCCTCATGAACGATCAAATTTCTTTGAGTCCGCATATTGGTGCCGCCACCAACGAGGCTCAAGATCGAATTGGTGCTGAATTGGCCTCACAAATTGTAACACTACTGGGCTAGTTTTCACCATTTTTTGATATCTTTCAAGGACAACTTTAAAAACAAAAGCTATGTCTGGAATTTTAGATTTGCTCAATAGTGATATTGGGCGTCAAATGGTAAATGGGTTAAGTAGAGAAACACGCCAACCAG
Organism: Flavobacteriaceae bacterium; assembly: GCA_024643425.1. Lineage (GTDB taxonomy): Bacteria > Bacteroidota > Bacteroidia > Flavobacteriales > Flavobacteriaceae > JAHEMY01. The sequence continues at coordinate 2,460 of JAHEMY010000053.1, read as the reverse complement.
AAGATAAAACTTCACAATTAATGTCCATGGCGCTTCCACTGATAATGGGTGCTATGAATCGCAATACAAATAACGCTCAAGGTGCTTCCGGGCTCATGAATGCCTTAAACCAAAAACACGACGGAAGTATTTTAGATAATTTAGGAGGTTTTTTTGAAGGTGGTGTGAGCCAGGATCAGAAAGCAGATGGGATGGGTATTTTAGGGCACGTATTTGGTGGTTCCCAAAATAATGTTGTCAAGGCCTTATCTCAAAAATCCGGCATGGATTCTGAATCAGTAATGCATATCTTACAGATAGCGGCACCATTAATCTTGGGATATCTTGGAAAACAGAAGAACAGTCAGAACATTCAAAACACAGATGGACTCTCCAGTCTTTTAGGAGGAATGATGAGCAGTAACGGTGGTCATCAAAAACAACAAAGTTTAATCGAATCTATTTTAGACGGTAATAACGACGGTAGTATTTTGGATGACGTTGCGGGAATGGTTCTAGGCGGAAGCAATCAAAAGAAAAGTGGTTTAGGGGGGCTGTTGGGTGGTCTCTTTGGAGGAAAATAAGTTTATACAAGACATAATCAAAATGCTCCTTTCGGGAGCATTTTTTGTTAAACACCGTTAAATTGGCTCCCTAAAAGTCGTGTTTTAATTAACTTTGATGAAATATAAGGTCATGAAATACCTACTAAGCATATTCCTCTTAATCCTGGCATTCGCGAGTTGCGAAAGTTATAAATCTGCGACAAAAAATTCTGGTGTTGCTGCGGAAAATGATACTATTAGAATTAAAAATGATAGCCTGGAATACGAAATTCTTATCATAGAACCGGGTTTTTATAACTGGTTGGCAACCCAGCAGCCAAGAGGGTTTTACGGACAAACATTCTTGGAGTCAAAAAATAATTTATTCGTTTCGGAATATAACAACCGAGTTCGAAACTTCCAACGTTATGATCCTAACTTATATCAGCAAGAAATTAATTATGAATTTGGAGTAGATTATGGCTATGAAGTGAATTACTTGTTGTACAATTATTTCATCTACTTTCAGCGAACCTATAACCAACGATTTATCGGATCTCGGAGATAACTATGTTTCAGCGATTAAAACAACGGTGGCACGTACGTGATAATGGTCAATTTATTACCATTTTTCTGGTATTCGCAATCACGGGAAGTAGTGCAGCAAAAATAACGGGGCCCATTTTAAAAGGGTTTACCCTTTTCAGTGAAATGAATCCCTGGGTATTCAATACGGTTTACGTTGTCGCCACTCTGATCTTTTACCAATTCCTGCTCATTACATTCGGATGGTTGTTTGGAGAATACCCTTTTTTTTTACAATTTTTAAAACGCATGTTTAGATGGAAGTAGTGGTACGGCCAGATAAATTAATGCGTTCAAGATTAGTCGCTCTATTTTTATTGTTGGCTATTGTATTTCCTAGCTTTCTACAATTTGAACATCTACTAGAAGAACATCACCACACAATATGTAAGGATAGCACCCTCCATATTCATGAAAAGAACACGGATTGTAAGATCTATGATTTCCACTTTGCTCCTTTCAATTTTGAAGTCTTAACATTCCTGCCTGCTTCGCAAAAAAACAGTAATCATCGCATTTCGACCAGCCTCGCTCATGAGGTTTATTGTACTCCATCAAATACCTTAAAATTAAGAGGCCCACCTTCTTATTCTTGATTTAGACTCAACGATTATTAAACTAAATTTTGAATAATGAAGTATCTTATACTATTAAGTTGCTGTGCCCTATTTCCTTATTGGGCTGCAGCGCAAAACAGTTTGTCTGGCACGGTAAAAAATGAACAAGGTGAACCAGTTCAAGCGAATGTTTATTTACCACAATTTGAAAAAGGAACAATTGCCAATTTTGAAGGTAATTACAGCATCACACAGATTCCAAACGGAACCTATACTGTGATTGTTTCCTCCTTAGGCTTTGAAACCCAATCGATACGTCACGAGTTTAAGGATGACTTAACAATTAATCAGGATTTTGCGATGAAGGAAAGCATCGTTGAAATGGAAGAAGTAATTATTTCCACACCTTTTCACAAGCTTCAAAGTGAAAATGTGATGAAAGTTGAGCGCGTGACCACGAAAGACCTCACCAAAAGTGGAGCCCTTAATTTATCTGAAGGAATTACCAACATTGCAGGGGTGTCTTCCATTAGCACTGGAAATGCCATTGGTAAACCTGTAATACGGGGGCTAAGCTCGAACCGGGTGCTTACTTATGCACAAGGAGTGCGATTGGAGAACCAACAGTTTGGTGACGAGCACGGTTTGGGAATTAATGGCGCAGGAGTAGCGAGTGTGGAGGTGATTAAAGGTCCTGCCTCCCTCCTTTACGGAAGTGACGCGTTAGGAGGTGTATTATACCTAAATCCGGAATCTTTTGAGAATGTTGGAAAAACCACATTATCTGGAAATGG
>JAHEMY010000158.1 GCA_024643425.1 Flavobacteriaceae bacterium | reverse complement strand
CAGCCCCACCCACATTGGCTTGGCTGCCCACAGCTAAGAAAAAATAGGGGGCTTTAATTAGTTTTGCGACCAGGATAAGGAGCCCTGCATGCACTGCAATCCAAATCAAACCAATAACAATAAGTCCTAGATTATTGAATATTAGCGAAAGGTCCATTTTCATACCAATAGTAGCAACCAGAATATAAATAAAAACGCTTCCTACCTTACTAGCTCCGGCGCCTTCATAGGAGCGCAATTTCGTATAGGATAAGGCCACTCCGATAATCGTGGCAATAGAGATCATCCAAAAGAATTGGGAATTTAAAAAAGTAAGTGAATTTCTCGTCAATCCCCGTGGAAGCCCGTTTACAAATTCTTCAAATACACCGCTCATAAAATCTGCTCCGAAATGCGAGGCACTCACGGTTCCAAAGGCAATGGCGCCGAGGATTATCAAATCGGCTAAGGACGGATTCCGATCTACTTTTTTGGCGTAGGAGGAAACTTTTTCTTTAAGGTTTTCAATGGCCGAAGTATCCGCTTTCAACCACTTGTCGAATCGTTCCGATTTGCCAATCCCTATTAAAATTAGGGCCATCCAGATATTCGCAACAACAATGTCGACAAAAACCATTTGTCCGTAGAGTTTTTGGTTATACCCATAGATTTCCAACATAGCCGCTTGATTAGCACCACCGCCAATCCAACTTCCTGCAAGGGTCGAAAGTCCTCTCCAGACAGCATCAGCACCTGTACCGCCTACCGTTTCCGGTGAAATGGTCCCAACCAACAAAACGGCAATGGGTCCACCGATAATAATTCCAACGGTACCGGTTAAAAACATAATGAGCGCCTTAGGGCCCAAATTAAAAACCGCCTTTAAATCTAGGCTTAATGTCATTAATACTAGAGCCGCGGGCAGTAAGTACCTACTGGCAACATAATATAAAGAAGTACTTTTTTGGAGCACCTCGCCATCAGCACTGATCGAAGTCCATTCAGGAGCGATAATTCCTGTGGAGGTGAAAACAGCAGGAATAAAATAGGCCATGAATAAAGCCGGAATGATCTTGTAAAACTTATACCAAAAACCTGAGGTTATTTTTGAGGTATAGAAAATAAACCCCAAAGAAATCATGAGCAACCCAAAAACAATGGTGTCGCTGGTTAATAAAGGAGTAGTGTCTAAAACGGTCTCGGTAATTGGATCTTGCATAAATTAAGTTTGCTGCAAAATACAATAATTATTGCTGAAGAATAAAACTTGAAATTAAATCAATTACTTCGGGCATCACTGGAATGGACGGATCGTTATACGACTTACTATTGGCGATGTCGTCTTCTTTGATTTCTTTTAAAATATGATTCATGCCGGAGATAATCTCATATTGAGCCTCAGGTTTGGATGCTTTCAATTTTTCGGCTTCCGAAACCTGTACTTGCAAATCTTTTTCTCCATTAATAATTAATACGGGCATATCCATTTTTTGAATTTCTTCTTGCGGATTAAAACGCATCCAGGTTATTAAAAAGGGTTGAATTTGAGGTCGAAAAATAGAAGCGAGACCGGGGCTGTAATTCACCGCAATACCATTGGCGCGCATATCGTCAAAAGAATCGCGTGCATTTTCTTTTAATCCCGGAGCTTGTTTTTCTAATTGATCAACAATCACATCATCAATTTCTTGTCCTGCACCTGCAATTGAAACAAAACCGTCGGCTTTATTTTGAGCAGCGACCATACCCACTAGAGAACCTTGACTATGACCAATTACCACTATTTTCGAAAAAGCATTGGATCGTTTAAAGTAATCAATCACATCAACGGCATCCTTAATAAAATCATCAAATCGAATGCTTTCTTCATTTAGCGTTCGATCCTTAAGCTGTTTCAAAATCCTTTTGTCGTATCGAAACGAGGCAATACCCTTGTCGTATAATCCTTCTGCCAAATAGCGAAGCGCATTATTTTTCATCATTTGTTGGTTGCCATTTCGGTCGGTTGGACCGGAGCCTCCAATAAGGATGGCTAGGGCAGGATATTCCTGATTTTCAGGCACCATGACGGTTCCATCGATGAAAGGAGAAACACTAATATCTCTGCTATTTCTCGTTTCCGACTGACTAATCCCCAGAAAGGGAATCAATAAGAATAGGGCGATGAATTTATTCATTGGGTATTGATTTTTATAAAAGTACTTATTAAACGGCAAAAGCGGAGATATGTTTTGAAGTTTTACGATGCGGTTACAAAAGTTTTAACCTAGGATGTATCTTTGTATAAATTGAAGCATTATGAAGAAGTTATTTATTCTTGTCGCGCTGCTTAGTTCGCTTATAGGGCATTCAAATGAAGATTGGGGTCCTACCGGACATCGAACCGTAGGGGAAATTGCGAGTCATTATTTAATAGAAGGAGTTCATGAAAAAATTAAAGAACTTCTTAACGGACAATCCCTAGCCTTAGTCTCCACCTTTGCCGATGAAATTAAAAGTGACGATCGCTATCAATCTTTAAGCCCTTGGCATTATGTGAATTTTCCATTTGATAGTTCTTATGACGCACACCCTAAAAGTGAAAAAGGAGATATTATCATAGCGATTAATAAATGCATGGAGATTATTAAGTCGGTGGATTCTAACAAAGAGGATAAAGCCTTTTATTTAAAACTTTTGGTACATTTTATAGGTGACTTGCATCAACCGCTACACATAGGATTGGCCGAGGATCGGGGAGGGAACCAATTTCAAGTGCGTTGGTTCAAGGAGGATGCGAACCTTCATTGGGTATGGGATGAAAAGATTATCGAAAAATTTGGAATGTCTTATTCGGAATTGGCCGCTAATGAAAAATTGTTGACACCTTCGGAATTAGAAGAAATACAATCTGGCTCGGTTGAAGACTGGATGAATGAAAGTCGTTTATTGTGCCTAGATGTGTATGAGCATACGAAGGAGGACGAAAATTTGAGCTACAATTATATGTATCGCTATGCCCACGAAGTTCGACATCAGTTGCAAAAGGGTGGAATCCGTTTGGCGGTATTGCTAAATCAATTGTTCGCTTAACCCTAAAAAATTGTTCGAAAGGTCAAATTAATCCTGGGGGTGGCAACTTTTTTTGATTTTGGCAATTGGTGTTTCCAACAATGTTGCGTAGAGCCCTTCATTAGTAATAAACTTCCGTGCGCGAGACTTAATTTATAACGTAAACGTTCATCGGTTTTATGTTTTAGATGAAAATACCTTTGAGCACCTAAACTTATTGATGCTATCACCGGGTTAATGCCTAACTCCTTTTCATCGTCACTATGCCATCCATTACTGTCGTTCCCGTCTCGGTATAAATTTAATAAGACTGTTGTAAAAGTTTCTAAAGTTTTTGAACTAATGGCATTTGCTATTTCATGATGAATCGTTTGGAAAGGTTGTGGATGCATCGTGATTCCCGAATAGGTGTAAGGCTGTTCCGTAATTCCATAGAGCGCTGTTAATCTAGGTTGCGGATACACCTTTCCAAACACCTTAATATCGTCTTGTCGCCACGGCGTGTGTTTCAATAAATTTAGATAATAGTGATCTGCCAATGCTGTATTGAAGAAGTTTGGATAATATTCAATATGTGCGTCAGGCAATGGAAGCACGAACTTTTCAGTTCCTTGGTGTTGTATTTCAAGTGTGAGATCAAGCATATTGAAAGGCCCAATACATGATGCCAAATTGCAATGGAATTCTTAATACAAGCATCCATTGTGGAAGGTTTAAAGAAGCTCGTTCATTTTGCAACATATAAAAGTGAACAGGTAAAAATAATACCATTAGAATGATGATTCCCCAAGCGGCGAATATTTTCGTATTGCTGTTCAAGAGCATTAAGCCCAAGACCATTTCCACGATGCCACTAAGAAGTACCGCTAATTTATGTTCAGGGATGTAGGGAGGCATAATCCGCAAGTAAACTTTTGGTTTATGCAAGTGGAAAAACCCCGCCAGTAAAAATACTAAGCCCAATAAGTATTGATGCCAAGGTATCATAGTTCTATTTTTTATAAAGGTACTTCTTAAGCCTTTAAAAACAAAAACCCCTCCGGAATTGGAGGGGTTTTTTATAGTCAAAAGAGACGTTTAATTTATTCTTTAACGAGTCGTTTCATGGTTTGTCCGTCGTTGCTTTGGATAAGTACCATGTACACGCCAGAGGCGAGGTTAGATACATCCACAGCTTTTTCGGTAGCCATGT
>JAHEMY010000052.1 GCA_024643425.1 Flavobacteriaceae bacterium | reverse complement strand
TAATTTTTTAGCGGCAGCTCGAATTTCATCTTCACTTTTTCCGTTGATGTCAAATCCGGTAAATTTTTCAATAGCATCCGCCATCGTAATTCTTGGGTAAGGCGCTTTGAAATCGATGGTATGCTTGCCAAAAGTCGCTTCAGTAGTGCCATTTACTTGAATCGCGCAATATTCGAGCAACTCTTCACAAAATTCCATCATCCAATTGTAATCCTTATAGGCCACATAAATTTCCATGGCAGTAAACTCCGGATTATGGGTGCGGTCCATTCCTTCATTTCGGAAGTTTTTTGAAAATTCATATACGCCATCAAAACCACCAACAATCAATCGCTTTAAGTACAATTCGTTGGCAATTCTCATGTATAAGGGAATGTCCAATGAATTGTGATGGGTGATGAACGGGCGTGCAGCAGCACCTCCGGGGATGGGTTGTAAAACAGGGGTTTCCACCTCAAAATAACCTCGGGTATTGAAGAAATTTCGCATAGCATTGAACAACAAAGTTCTTTTTACGAAAACTTCCTTCACATTTGGGTTCACCACCAAGTCGGCATAACGCTGACGATAACGCATCTCGGGATCGTTAAACTCGTCGTGAACAACCCCTTCGCTATCCACTTTGGGTAATGGCAGCGGCTTCAGAGATTTCGATAGCAACGTGAATTTGGTCACCATCACGGTTTTTTCACCTACTTGCGTGGTGAATAGAGTTCCTTCTACCCCAATAAAATCACCTATATCGAGAAGTTTTTTATACACTTCGTTGTAAAGGGTTTTATCTTCTCCCGGGCAAATTTCGTCTCTGTTGAAATATACTTGTATGCGTCCTTCCGAATCTTGCAATTCGGCAAACGAAGCTTTTCCTTGAATACGACGCGACATAAGTCGACCTGCGATGACAACTTTTTTGCCTTCTTCAAACTGACGTTTAATTAATTTGGACGTGTGGTCCACAGGATAAAGGGCCGCCGGATAAGGGTCGATTCCCAATTGTCGTAATTGATTGAGCTTCTCACGTCGAATGAGTTCCAGTTCAGAAAGTTGCATGCTAGTAAATTTAAGCTGCAAAATTAACTAATATCTACGGATGGCGAAAGCTAAGGATTCCGATTTTCGGTAATAAACTTTATTTTACCCTTCATTTCGTCATTTTTGGGTGCTGCAGCCAGGGCTAAATCAAACTGTTTCTGGGCCTCAACGAACTTTTGAGCTTCCCAATAATGCACTCCTAAATTAAAATAGACATGGGGTTCTTTCGGGAAAAGCAGTTGGTTTAGTTTGAGAACTTCTAAGGATTCATCGTTTTTATTTTTCGATCGCAATAAGCGGCTGTAGGAGTGGAGTTCCATATAATGTTCAACTTCGTCCTTTAGGAGGCGTGCGATTTTTTTGCGCCGTTTGCCAAATGCGTGACTACCTAATTTTTTTAATTCGTTAGAAACGATAGAGACGCTGTAATAGTTTTCCTTGTAGTCACCCTTCATGATTTGAAGTAAATCGGCCTCAATAGACACTCTGGGGTGTTCCACGATGCGCCCAAGTTCTTTACCTTCCTTATACACAATGATGGTAGGCACCCTATGAATATTCAGTCCTTCTTCTTCACCACCGGGACTTTGCTTGTAATAAGGTTTTTCTAATTGCAGGGCAACAGAAGTTAATCGGTCCAATGGAAAATCACTTGCTTCCAATACCCGATATAATCTCGGCACTTCCTCTTTACTATCGCCACACCAAGTACCCATAAAAAGGGTGAGGGTACATTTCGATAAAGGAGTGGATAATTGTTCTATCACACTCTGTTGAAGGGAATAATTGTCATGATTTTTAGTAAACCACTCGGCATAAGGTTGGGATGTGATTTTTTCGTGGGTAAATTTTCCTGCCAAATGGGAAGCGGCATTTATTTCAATTTCCCGATTAATCGATTGCGCTTGTCCTAAAGTTATTAAGAGACCAAAGGCAAAATAAAATAAGGTTGTTTTCATGTTTAGGCTTTTTAAAATTCCTTACGAAATTGTCTATTTGCTCAAGGATATTTTAAAAAAAGGGGAGGGAAATAGGGTCTAGACCCCGGGTGTAATTTTGTTAACTAACTTATATTTAAGTCTTTAAGCTCTTCTCGACTTGAGACGTTCAGCTTCTTGTAAATATTGTTAATGTGGGTTTTTACGGTCGAAACACTAATAAAAAGGTCTTGGGCAATTTCCTTATTCGATTTGTTCTCGATCATTAATTTGGCGATCCGCAATTCTTGAGGAGTTAGTGTTTCGCTTACATCCTTCTTATTTTTATGACGCAGCCAAGTGCCAATAATGAAGAAGTTGAGTAAGAAGGCAAGAAGCACCACCGATCCAATAATCCAAACCCAAGGGCTTATTTTCGATTTGGTGCGGTATAAATCGGCATCCAAATCTTCAATATACTGGGCCGTATAGGGAGCGTCGGGATAGGTCTTCTCCAGACGTGTTTTTAAATTGTTGTAATATTCGTTAGAAGGTAGATCCTCGAGGTAAAAGGGGTATAAAAAATTACTTTGGTCGCTGAGGTAGGAGTACACATATAATTCGGCCAAGGGTTCGTTCAATTCCTTTCCAAATTGCTGAAGTGTTTGAACCCATTTCTTTGTATTTAAGGCAATATTTGCCTCGCTAGAATAGGTGGAAAAAGCAAATTTCATGTCGTTCTTAACAGAATCGATTTTTAGTAATGCGACGGCCTTTTCATGGTTGCTTTCAGCCTTGCAAAACATTTCTTGCTCAAACGAAAACGGGAAAGAGATAGAATCTTGATTATTCGCAATAAAAAGTACTTCACGGCTGTTAGGACAATGTCCGGAGAAATGATTCAGTCGCTGTTCGTTCTCTGAACAGGTATCCACATGAATGCGATAGATGCGATTTTCTTCAGGTAAGTTATTGCCGCTAAAAAAAAAGTTTCCTAGGCTATCGGCCGAAGTCTGATTGAGTATTTGTTCATCATGAACTCCGGAAATCTTTCGGTAATTATCTACTATGGAAAGAAAAATCTGTCCGTCACTTAGCGATTCATTTACTTTTCCCTGAAACTGATATTGACCTTGAACAACACCAATTTGGGCGATAACAAGAAGCACAAATAAAAACCAAATTCTCATGAAACGAAGATAGATAAATATAGGTCCTGTAACAAAATTAAAGCGCATCGACCAATAGGTTGAATATTAATCTTAATTTTGTCTTATGAGCATCTGGCGTGTCCTGCTTTCTATACTTTTTCCTCCTTTAGCTGTAATTGATAAAGGTTGTGGTTCTATTGTAATTGTATTACTACTTACCTTATGTGGATGGATTCCTGGAGTCATCGCAGCACTCATTATTCTTAATAATCCAAATCGTTAACAATGATTCGTAAGCTATTTATTCTCTTGCTTTTTTCAACCGCATTAGTGAGTTGTACTTTTACCGAGACCATGAATTTAAAAGAAGATGGTACAGGTCGTATGTCGATAAGTGTGGATCTAGGTCAAATAATGGCCATGAGTGGTGAGATGGCTGCAGAAAACCAAATGGAAGCTCAAGACACCATCATAAAGTTTAAGGATCTTCTCGAAGACCGAAAAGATAGTATTGCGGCACTTTCTAAGTCAAATCAAGAACGCCTGCAAGCCATGAAGGATTATCAGCTACATATTAAGGCTAATCCTACGGAGAATGAAATGGTGGTTGATATTTTTACCGACTTCACCCAAATTCAAGAAGCAAATAACCTAATGAAAGGCTTTCAGCAGTCTTCCGAATTTATTCCGGGGAATGCGGCAGCTACTGGTTCAAACAGCAAGGAAGAGGAGAACAAAAAGGATGCGATTGGGGTTTCGTATTCTTATAAGAAAAATGTTTTCAAACGTGATGCCTTTATTAATGATACAGAAGAACACCAAAAGCAATTGGATAGCTTGCAAAAAGCGGGTACCTTTATGTCTGGAATTGCCTATAAGATAAAGTATACGTTTCCAAAGAAAATAAAGTCGACTTCGGTTGAGGATGCAACGTATTCATTAGATGGGAAAACCATGGAGCTGGAGCGAAACTTTTTAGATTACATGAGAAATCCCGATGTTTTAGATATCGAAGTTGAGTTAGAAAAGTAATATATTGATATAATAACTTGAAAATAAATTTATATGAAATTAAAAGTTTTACTCGTCTTTTTGCCGGTTGTAATCTTTAGCAGCTGCAAGACAAAGGTTGAAAGCAACACGTCCATGAATGATAAAATTGTAAAAGTGAATAGTGAATGTCCTGCCGGAGGTACCTGCACGGTGGAAGTTCAAAAAAATAAAATGCTTAATGTGTTGGAAGATGGAACCGGGGCGTTGTATCCTCAAATAGTGGAAGGTGAGCATACCGTTGTGGTGTATACGTTTTTAAAAGAAGGACCCGAGGGGGCTGCAGATGGTGACTACTCTGAAACCATTCATTTCATGATTCCTAAAGGGACTGAAGCTGGGACCTATTCGGATGCATCCCTTCAAGACGTGAAGTTGCTATTTGGTAAGCATTGTTATTGCAAAGGAGAAGCGGGGTATTACCCAGTGGAAAAGGGGAGCCTGAAAGTACTTCAAGAAAAAAATTCTGTTACTTTCAACCTTGACTTTAAAATGGAACATCCCTCTCATGAATTAAATAATATCACGCAACACAGTTCGTTGTAAATAAAAAAAGCTGTCGATTTCGACAGCTTTTTTTTTGATGTAACTTAGAAAGTTTACTACTGCTTGATTAATTTTTTAGTTACAACACTAGATCCATTTTTGATCTTTACAAAATACATTCCACTATTTATAGTTCCGTATTCAAGGGTTGTTCTAAATAAATCTGACGTTGTAGCATTGTCAAATTCTTGAGTATTGATCATTCTACCTCTTAGATCGTATAAAGAAATAGTGATTTTGTCATCCGAATTTGGTGTGAAAGCTATATTATATGTTCCATTAGATGGGTTTGGATATAAAGCAAAATTAGCTAAGTTCATCTCTGAAGTAGACAAAATTTCACCTTCAACAGTAATAACACCACCATTCACATCGTAGAAAATATTATCAGATCCGATAATCATAAATCTTCCTGTTGTGGTATTCACATTAGGAACATTCACCTCTTCACTTCCATCGTTAGGAGTATCGTCTGCAACTACTACATCGTAGGTAAACCCGCCATCTGTAGAGAATAAGATATCTACCGTTGCACAGCTTACTGGAGCAGCATCAGTACCGGCCACATCCCAAGTAATGGTTTCCATGGTTTGTGTTTGCCACGTTTCAGCAGCATCTTGCGAAGTAACTACAAACGGTCCTGAAGCTCCATGAACAGAGATCACAGTATTGTCGCTTGCAGAAGAAGCTCCACCTGCAACATTATCTCGAACGGTGTATCTAAAATTCATCGTACGTTCTACAGAAGGGACCACTTCCCAAGTAGTTTGAGTTTGTCCGGCCAATACAGTTTCAATAGCAGGCATATAACGATCTGGTGAAGCAAGGGCAACATTAGATCTAAACATAGGTCCTACAACAGAAGTATTCTGTGGAGGCATTGGTCCAACTTGAGGATTCATTTGCTCCCAATTGTGAGAATGCACGTCACCTTCGTCAGGATCTGTAGCGATTCCTCTTAAGATGAAGGGGGTAGATTTTGGAATGGTATAATCTGGTCCAGCGTCAGCCGTTGGAGGTGAATTTCCTGTTTCCGTTTCCACGGGACATGACCCTCCTGAACCTGCAGAAATAAAACTCCATATCTCTTGAATACTTACAGCATGGAAATAGTCGTCACTAACGTTTTGAACATTGGGAGGGCAGATACCTGCATACCCCATAATAGTCGAAGCACTTCCAGGCTCCATAGCGGTTGCGCCATTTCGTTGACACGAATTGTTTTGGGTGTGGTTTGCTCTAAATTGATGACCCATTTCATGAGAAACATAATCTACATAGAAAGGATCTCCAATGGGTTGTGGTAAACCGGTAACTCCACGTGCTTTGTTTCCAGGTACACAAACTACACCAAGACCGGCAATACCACCACCACCGGTGCTGTAAACGTGTCCAATATCGTAATTGTCATTTCCAATAATTCCATCGATGGTCGATTGGTTTTGCCCTAACATAGCCCCACCATTGTTGTTGGTGTAAGGGTCGCTTGCGGCGATTAGGTAAATAATGTCTTCGTTATTAGGAATGATCTCCATGTGAACCGCAATGTCTCTCTCGTAAATTCCATTTACACGAGTCATCGAGGTATTCATAGCGGTAAGAACCGCCGCTTTTTTCACTTCATCGGTTGCTCCAGGATCGATTCCTTGGTTGCTTAAGTGGAATTGAGCATATTCGCCGGTACACGCTAATGCAAGGCGATAGGTTCTAAGTAAACCGTCGTCGGCATTAAAAATTTCTAAGGTCGGATCAATTAGAGATTGTTCTTGCATCAAACAGTCAAAACTTCTCGAATCCGGTTCCAATGAACTTGCCGCATAACTAATGTGATAGTTGCCGGATGTAGTATAAGGATCGATGTAGATGGTTTTGTAATGCACTGAAGAAATCATGGCATGGAATCCATCGGTTTGAGAAACACTAAAACGCGCTATTGCACTAGGGTCGTCTATTCCTTGTGCCGTATAAGAGCGAATGTTTGGGTGTCTTTCTTGTAATTCAGATGCAAAATTTGAAAATTCGTAAACACGGAAACGTTCTAAAGAACCATTGTTTACCGGAAATTCAACAATGACATTTGAATTTGCTGAAAATCTTTTAGGCGCTTCGGCTAATGCTTCTTTTAAGGAATTCACATCTAAGGAATAAATGTTAAATTCTAAAGGCATGCTGTTTCGGAATTCAAGTTCTAGTTGTTCTGTGTCACTTTTTGAAGCGACATCCCAAGGTTTCACTGCGTTTTGGGCATTTACTCCAAGGCAGACAAACACAAGGGCCAACGTTAATACTGATTGTAAAGTTTTCTTAATCATAAAAAGGATTTAATAAAATTGATATTGATTAACTATTTAGTTTCGACAGAGGATTTTTAAGTCGCCCTAAACAAGTCCATAAATATAGAAAAATCCAATGTAAAATTCCATATATTTCGTTATTTTGCTAAAAATCAAGTGAATATTTTTTTGAATAAAACAGTAACAATAATAGATCTAGGGCTCAAGGATTACAAGGAAACTTGGGATTATCAGGAAGTACTTTTTAAACAGATTTTGGATCTTAAAATAAAGAATCGCCGCGAAGCGCTTTCTTTGGAAACTCCTAATTATTTTCTTCTTGTAGAACACCCGCACGTATATACCTTGGGAAAAAGCGGTGATTTCGACAACCTTCTCATCGACGAGAAAAAATTAAAGGAAATTGAAGCGTCCTTTTATAAGATCAACAGAGGAGGGGATATTACCTACCATGGTCCCGGACAAATTGTGGGCTATCCGATCCTAGATTTGGAGAATTTTTTTACCGATATCCATAAATACCTTCGATTTCTTGAAGAGATGGTAATTTTAACCTTGGCAGAATATGGTTTAAAAGCCGAACGTTCCAAAGGTGAAACCGGAGTGTGGTTGGATGTTGGAACTCCTTTTGCTCGAAAAATTTGCGCCATGGGTGTGCGTGCGAGCAGGTGGGTGACCATGCATGGTTTTGCACTCAATGTGAATGCTAATTTGGGTTATTTTGATCATATGATTCCCTGCGGCATTAAAGGAAAAGCAGTGACTTCTTTAAATGTTGAATTAGGGAGAGCGGAGGTTTCGATGGAAGAAGTTCAGCAGAAATTATTGCATCACTTTGCTGAATTGTTCGAAGCTACATTTCGTGAGAAGGCAATCCTTAATTAGCCTGATAGAGTAGTATTTCGTTTTCCTGTCCTTTTACAAGAATGTTTAACTTCTGATTGCGGTTGGCATCCCCAAGATCTACCTGGGACGAACCGTAAACCGGGAAATGCTTCAAAAGTGTTCCGGCCTTATCAAAAACATATACTTTCTTCTCTTCTATTTCAGTCACAGCGATGTAGCGCTTATTATTAACAGTAAAGATCTGCGGTTTTTGAAATACGCCAACAGGCAGTTCTGTCAGTTTCCCATCGATTCTTAGTAGATTGTCGTCTAAAGTAACTTTCATATTACCGGATATCGTAAACCAATACTGTGAAGTAACATCCAAATTTTGAGAAGTAATTTGACCATTCTGCGCAATGGTTTCTTTGGATGGATCTTTGGTAATCACGACAAAATTGGACCCCTCGCGTTCCACAGGAATGTCACTAAATTTAAATTTCTTCGAAACCGGCACTCGAACGGTCCCTACACGACTTAGGATGTTTAAGGTTCCGCTTTCCTCTGCAATTAAAATATAATCTTTATTGCCAATGCGAATGTGTTGAGGAGGAAGGACGATCGTGGTAGGCGCTTTTTTGAAGTTGAACCCTTCTACGGTTTTTCCTTGATTGTCGTACATAAAAACCTGGTTCTTTTGAACGATAATGAATCGGTATTTTCGATTGTTATCGTAATCAAAGATTGCAAGCGGTTGGGTGATGGGATCTTTGAATTTTTTAGGAAAAGGTGCTACCGGATTTCCGTTTCGATCGATGATATGCAAACTATTTTTGGTGGTAAACGCCAATTGCTTTTTACCGTTTCGTAGGAGATCTACTTCCTGAATACTGCCTAAAATAGCTCCGTCTACGGGTTTTTTCCAAAGCACTTTTCCATTCGGAGAAATAAAATACAGCTGATTCGCCCTATCCTGCACCACAATATCCTGTCCCATGGTATTATGATTGGTGAAAAATTTTGGAGGCAGCAATAGGTCCTTCTCAAGAGGAATTACTGCCAGTTGCTGTATCAATCCTTGCGTGGTGGCTTTTGCCGAAGTTTGTTTTGCAATTAGGTTGAGGTGTGCAAAATTACGATCGTAAATTAATTGTGTGATCACAAGTGGAAACGATTGAATAGTACTTCGTTGCACATCCAAGAGCGATGCGGTAATTCCTTCGATGCTTCCCTGCATTTCGTATGAAATAATCGAAGATGATTGTGCTAAATAAGTGGCCGTACTTTCATACAAGGCGCCTTTAGCCAAAACCGTTTCATTGAGCAAGGAGGTGATTAAATTTTCAGCGCTGATTGAAGTTTCCGTAAAAAAGATGAATTCTTCCCATTCAAAGACCCATTTATATGTAACAGCTTCAAAAATGGGATTTAGGGCATTGAAACCGGAATACTCTTCAGACAAGGAATAAATTTTCACATCGCGATAGGTGCTCGATTCGGATACAAATCGAGCCAGATGATCCCAGCTAAGTCCTGTGTCCAGACTTTTAAGCACTAGAGCGTTGCCTTCGTTCAGTTTCATCTGTACTATTTCACTCGAAGTTTCAAATATTGGATCCAATACTAAGGAATCGTTTCTTACGAAATTTAGATTGTGTTCTAATGCTTCCGCATTGCTATAAGAAAAAGAAAGTGCTCTTTTTGCATTGGATGGAATCACGCGCGGAGCATCTGTTTTTTGGGGAATCTGATTTCGACTCACCGCTATTTTTTGTCTTAAACTATCCTGGTCTAAAAGAACGCCATGTGCCACCAATCCATCTGGCAAGAGTTGTAATTCGAACGATGCTGTTGTTCCCCAAGCCCTTTCGGTGCTGTTTTTTAAAGCACGCACATAGGTGAGTTCTTTATCATTTTTCACTTTAAAAGCTTTTTGAAAAGCAACTTGTTCATTTGTTTTATTCGCCAAAATTTCGGCAAATACCTTTTCGGAAGTGCTTAAAATAAGGATGCTGTCAAGTCTTGTGCTGTAGATCGTGTTTTTTCCTAGAACCGATTTAAGAATCTGGTGTTTTTCAACTTGAATGTTTGAATTCTGAATTTCGGAAATTGAATCTGATAAAAATTGAAATGCCTTATGAGTTCCGATAAGGGTAAAATCATACAAACTATCACGAACACGCCCCTTGCAAAGCAGAATCTCATCGGTGGTTTTAACCGCCTTTAAAAAAGGAGCATACTGCTTAAAAAAGGGAGCAAAAGGTTCATTCTTAAGCTGTTTCAAGAAAGGGTTCTGATCATAATCTTCCAGAGTGGTTTCAAGGCGTTTGATTTTCACAACCGTTTCGGTCGATTGCGGTATGTAATCGACTACCTCTAGTGCTTCATTGGAATTGTTTCCGCAAGACCAAAGGAAGAAGAGTGCTCCCAGAAAATAAAGTGATTTCCCCATAAAATGCATACACAAAAATAACAAGCTTTCTGTCAATAATCGATGATCGAACAAATGTTTATCGACTTCTTTTTAACAGTTATAATGGGAGTTTGATTTGTTCGGGAAGTAATTTGAAACTTCTTCTGTGAAAAGGAGTGGTTCCATGGGCTCGAATGGCCTCACGATGTGCTTTTGTAGGATATCCTTTGTTTTGACTCCAGCCGTACTGAGGGTATTTTTCGGCTATTTGTTCCATGTAATCGTCTCGACAGGTTTTTGCCAAAATCGAGGCTGCCGCAATGTGAAGGAATTTTGAATCTCCTTTTACAACACATTGGTGGGGAATTTTTTCCAAGGGTTTAAAACGATTGCCATCTACCGCAATAAACTCGGGTGTGGGAAAAAGTTGTGCAATTGAACGATGCATCCCCAAGATCGAAGCATTTAGAATATTGATTTTATCGATTTCTTCCATCATGACATGAGCCACGCCAAAGGCAATCGCTTCTTTTTCAATAAGGGTTCTCAATTCCCTCCGTTTCTTATCCGAAAGTTGTTTTGAATCGGTGAGCCAAGGATGCGTAAAGTCCTCCGGAAGAATAACAGCAGCAGCCGTTACTGGTCCAGCTAAGCAACCGCGACCTGCCTCGTCGGTACCACATTCCAATAAATCCGAATTGATTTTAAGTGAAAGCATGAGAATTAAAAATACACAATTCCATTAAAAAAATTAACTTTGCCCATCAAGTTTCTCGTCTATGAAAAAAATACCGCTGCTCCTTTTCTTTTTGCTGACTTGGGCAACTGTGTTTTCTCAAAAAGACCCCACAAAACCGGCAGGGTTTAAGCCTCCAAAGCCTCCAAAACCTACGATTGATCTTTACAAAATTGTTTCGATTGACAACGATACAACCTTAGTGGATACGACTTTGTCCATAGCAAAAATGTATAAGTTCAATTATTTGAGGAGGGACAATTTTGAATTATTACCCTTTGCCAATGTGGGACAAACTTACAACACCTTGGCTTATTCCTTTGATGAAGAAAACTTAAAACCGCTCTTTGTAGCGCAATCGCATCACATCAACTATAAGGATGCCAAAGATATTTTGTATTACCACGTGCCAACCCCCCTAACAGAACTGTATTTTAAGACCGCGTTCTCTCAAGGGCAGCAGATGGATGCACTCTTTACGGTAAATACGAGTGAACAGTTTAATTTTTCGGTAGCGTATAAAGGAGTTCGCTCCCTGGGAAAATACCAGCACGTGCTCACCAGTAATGGAAATTTCAAGTTTAGTTCACAATATCATTCTAAGAATAAGCGCTACCGCATCAAAGCCCATTTGGCAGCACAGGATGTTTTGAATCAAGAAAATGGAGGGCTAACACCCAATTCTAAACTATTGTTTGAAGCGAACAACCCGGAATTTGTGGATCGTGGCAGGCTCGATGTAAAATTTGAAGATGCCGAAAATAAGTTGGAAGGATTGCGGTTTTTTGGACTGCAGGAGTATGATCTTATTGCTCAAAAGGACAGCTTGGGGTTTAATATTTTAAGTGTTGGTGCTACCCTTAGCTATGAAGACAAGTTCTATGAATACCGTCAAGACGATCCATACGATGGTTTTGGGGATTCCTATCTCACCGAGAATTTGAAGAAAAAAACCAAACTCGAAGATTTTCAAGCGAAGGCACATGCGACATTGAATAACTCGGTCTTGGGAAAAATCTCGGCATTTTTGGGGTATACAGATTTTAATTATGGGTATAATTCGGTGCTGGAATTGGATGCCGGTAGCATCACGAACCGAATTAAAGGCGACCTAGTGCAGGCAGGAGCCTCTTTTGAAAAAGAATATCGAGGCTTTGAAATTTTTGGAAAAGCGGCCCTGAATGTTTCAGGTGATTTCGATGGAAATCTACTTATTGGTGGAGCCTCTTATCAGCTTGATGAAGATAATGCGGTAAAGGGTCAGATAAAGATACACAGTGTTGCTCCCAACTTTAATTTCTTGTTATATCAAAGCG
Source organism: Flavobacteriaceae bacterium (assembly GCA_024643425.1). Taxonomy (GTDB): domain Bacteria; phylum Bacteroidota; class Bacteroidia; order Flavobacteriales; family Flavobacteriaceae; genus JAHEMY01. The sequence goes on along the minus strand of JAHEMY010000052.1, from coordinate 3,951 downwards.
ACTATGTGGACTATAATTGGCAAACCCAATTTAATAATGTAAAAACGCAAGAGCTTCAGTTGGAGATTCTTTCGAAGAAATTGTTGAATGCTACCCTAAGTTATACTGGAATTGACGATTACGCGTATTTTGCGATTGCTGAAGGAAATGCAACGCCTACTCCACAGCAATTTAACGACCGGATCAATTATCTCAAAATAAAAGCTGAACGCGAGTTTCGTTATGGAAAATTTGGCTTGATGAACACGGTAATGTATCAACAAGCACTTAGTGGGGAAGAGGTATTCAATGTTCCTCAAATAATTACCAGGCAGTCGCTTTATTATCAAGATGAATGGTTCAAAAAAGCAGCTTTCATTCAAACCGGAATCGGCTTCAAATACTTTACTGCCTATAACATGAATGGGTATGATCCTGTTTTGGCCGAATTCTATGTGCAAAACACCGAGGAATTAGGGGGATTTCCCTTAATGGATATTTTCTTCCAGGCGAAAGTACGTCAAACGAGAATCTATTTTACTTGGGAACACTTTAACCAACTATTCAGCAGCACCAGTAGTCATTATTCTGCGCCCGATTATCCATACCGCGATGCCGTGATACGGTTCGGTGTGGTTTGGAATTTCTTCCTATAATAAATTCAGAATTAATTAATCCCTAAGCAACCCTCTGGAAATCACGATTTTTTGGATTTCGCTGGTTCCTTCATAGATTTGAGTGATTTTCGCATCGCGCATAAGGCGTTCAACGTGGTATTCTTTTACAAAACCATTTCCACCATGAATTTGAACCGCTTCTACAGTAGTTTCCATAGCAACTTTACTGGCGTAAAGTTTTGCCATGGCACTACTCATATCGTAATTGTTGCCTTGGTCTTTATCCCAAGCAGCTTTCATTACCAAATGACGCGCAGCTTCAATTTCGGTATGCATATCGGCCAGTTTAAAAGCAATGGCCTGGTGGTTACAGATTTCGGTGCCAAACGATTTGCGGATTTTAGAATAGTCACGAGCTAATTCATAAGCTCCTGCCGCAATTCCAAGTGCTTGAGCAGCAATACCAATTCGGCCCCCACTTAAGGTTTTCATGGCGAATTTGAATCCAAATCCGTCTTCACCGATACGATTCTCTTTTGGAACCTTCACATCATTAAAGTTAAGCGTGTGGGTGTCGCTTCCACGAATTCCTAATTTGTCTTCTTTGGGTCCAACTTCAAAACCGTCCCAAGATTTTTCAACAATAAAAGCGTTGATGCCCTTGTGTCCTTTCGCTCGGTCGGTTTGTGCAATGACCAAATAATAATCGGCACTTCCACCGTTCGTAATCCAGTTCTTGGTGCCATTCAGGATGTAGTGATCTCCCATGTCGATGGCCGTAGTACGTTGCGAAGTAGCATCACTTCCTGCTTCCGGTTCACTAAGACAAAATGCTCCAATGGATTCTCCGGTCGCCAATTTGGTTAAGTATTTCTGCTTTTGTTCTTCAGAGCCGTATTCTTGTAATCCATAACACACCAACGAGTTGTTTACGGAAACGATTACCGATGCAGAGGCATCTATCTTGCTCAATTCTTCCATGGCAAGCACGTAAGAAACGGTATCCATACCGCCTCCGCCGTATTTTGGATCTACCATCATTCCAAGAAATCCTAATTCTCCCAGCTTCTTTACCTGCTCGGTTGGAAACTTTTGGTGTGTGTCACGTTCAATAACACCGGGAAGTAATTCGGTTTTTGCAAAATCTCTTGCCGCATCGCGGATCATTTGATGTTCTTCGGAAAGGGTAAAATCCATAATAAAGGTTTTTAAACTAAATCGTTTTCGTAAAGCGCTGCAAAGATACTTTATTGAAAAGAGAATTTCAATAAAAGAGCTTATTTTTACCTCAATGAAGAAAAATACCTATTCCGTAGTAGGAGTGATGAGCGGAACTTCCCTCGATGGCATCGATCTGGCCTTATGTAATTTTAAACTAAACCCTTCAAAGGTTTGGGAATTCAATATACAACAAGCTGAGACGATTGCTTATCCGGTTTATTGGAAGCAAAAGTTGCAGGAGGCAATTCATCTTCCCTCGGAAGAACTTCATGGTTTAAATGCCGAGTACACGAGTTATCTCGCCGAGGTAATTAATGATTTTATCCATCGACACCACCTCCAATCTATAGATGCAGTATGCAGTCATGGGCACACAGTTATTCATGAACCGGCAAAGGGAGTTACGCTGCAAATAGGAAATTTAAGGAATCTGGCGCACCTCATTCAGAAAACAGTGGTTTGCGATTTTAGAGTGCAAGATGTTGCGTTAGGCGGGCAAGGAGCTCCGTTAGTTCCTATTGGTGACCACTTGTTATTTGGTGCATACGATTGCTGTTTAAATTTAGGGGGATTTGCGAATGTTTCCTTTCAAAAGGATGGAAAACGCTTGGCTTTTGATGTTTGTCCTGTCAATGTTGTCTTAAATACATATTCCGAAAAATTGGGAAGGCCCTTCGACGATAAAGGATTATTTGCTTCCTCCGGACTTGTGAATTTTGAAGTGCTAGACGCATTAAATGCTTTGGATTATTACACCATGGCGCCACCAAAATCCCTTGGAATAGAATGGGTGAAGGAGCATGTATTTCCAATTTTAGAGCGCAGTAATCTTCGGCCGGAAGACGTCTTGGCAACCTATGTAAGGCATATCGCCATTCAATTGGAAAAGGTGGTAACGCCTATGAATCGTATTTTGGTAACCGGAGGGGGAGCCCATAATAAATTCTTGATCGATCAACTGAAATCAATGGTTTCAACGTCCATTGAAATTCCGGAAAAAACCATCGTTGAATACAAGGAGGCACTTATTTTTGGGTTTTTGGGGATCTTGAAATTAAGAAACGAAGTAAATTGTTTGTCGAGTGTTACCGGAGCTTCAAAAGATCATTCGGGCGGGGTGATTTACGTCCCCTGAAATTTTACCATAATTTAATACCCGGCCCTCTCAATTTTTTATCTTTGTGGGCTTATATTGAAGTAGCGACGCGATTAAATGCATTGCTCATTACGTTAAACATCAATTTTGATGTTCGAAAATTAACTTTAGATTATTCTGAATGAAAGAACTCCTTAAAAAGTACGAAGAAAAAGAGCCTGAAATTGTATTCCATTGGAACGATCCTGAAACTGAAGCTGAAGGTTGGACTGTAATCAATTCCTTACGTGGCGGTGCTGCCGGGGGAGGAACTCGTATGCGCCCCGGCCTAGATCAAAATGAAGTATTAAGCCTTGCAAAGACCATGGAAGTGAAATTTACGGTTTCCGGACCACCCATAGGAGGCGCAAAATCTGGAATTAACTTTGACCCAAGCGACCCGAGGAAAAAAGGAGTTTTGGAACGTTGGTATAAAGCGGTATCTCCACTGTTGAAAGCGTATTATGGAACCGGAGGTGATTTGAATGTAGACGAAATTCATGAAGTAATACCAATCACTGAAGAAAGTGGTGTTTGGCATCCGCAAGAAGGAGTTTTTAATGGACATTTTAGTCCAACTGAAGCCGATAAGATTAACCGAATTGGGCAATTGAGACAAGGTGTGATTAAAGTCATCGAGAACCACCAATTTGCGCCCGATGTACACAGGAAATATACGGTAGCCGATATGATTACCGGCTATGGGGTGGCTGAAGCGGTACGTCATTATTACACTATTTATGGGGGAGCGGTTGAAGGAAAACGTGCGGTGATCCAAGGTTTTGGGAATGTAGGTGCCTCGGCAGCCTATTATTTGTCTCAGATGGGCGTAAAAATTGTTGGTATCATCGACCGTGCCGGAGGAATTCTTAATGAAAAAGGGTTTACGTTTGAAGAAATAAAAGATTTGTTTCTTCATAAACACGGAAATACATTGAGTACAAAAAATCTAATTCCTTTTGATGAAATCAATGAAAAAATTTGGACGGTTCAAACCGA
>JAHEMY010000051.1 GCA_024643425.1 Flavobacteriaceae bacterium | reverse complement strand
GGGTGTGCATAAGCAGCTTTGCTTTTGCTCAAACAAACGTTAAAGGGACTGTGTTAGACGAGTCGGCAGTGCCTGTTCTTGGAGCTAATGTGGTGGTCGTGGGAACATCCTCAGGAACTGCTACCGATTTTGACGGAAAGTTCTCGTTATTGGTGGATATAAATCCTCCGTTTACATTACTTATTACGAACATTGGTTATGCCAATAAAGAAGTTGAAGTAACTGCCAACAATCAAGATTTGAGTATTGTGTTGATGGAGGGTTCAGAATTGGATGAAGTAGTTATTTCGGCCTCGAGAACTCCGGAAAGAGTATTTGAATCTCCGGTAACTATTGAGCGTTTTGGAATTAAAGAAGTGAAGAATACCGCTTCTGTAGATTTTTACGGCGGACTTGAAAATTTAAAAGGAGTAGACGTCAATGTGAATTCCTTAACGTTTAAAGCGATCAATACTCGTGGTTTTGCAACTTTTGCGAACACCCGTTTTATGCAGTTGGTCGATGGAATGGACAACTCGGCACCTGCCTTGAACTTCCCTTTAGGAAACCTTCTTGGAATGACGGATACTGATGTACACAGCGTCGAGATCCTGCCTGGTGCTGCCTCCGCATTATACGGAGCAAATGCTTTTAACGGGATTCTTTTTATGAGAAGTAAGAGCCCCTTTGACTTTGAAGGAATTAGTATTTCGCTTAAACGAGGAATCACCTCTCAGGAAGTAGCAGGAGATAATCCTTACACCGATTTCAGCATCCGTGCTGCACATAAATTTAGTGATAAGTTCGCAGCGAAAGTGAATTTTGGTTATTTAACAGGGACCGACTGGGCTGCAAGCAATCTTGAAGGAAAACCGGGAACCGGAAGAACAAGAGCGGATATTGATTATGATGGAATTAATGTTTACGGAGACGAAGCGAGCACAAACATTCGCCCGGTAGCCGAAGCCTTGGTCGATTTAGGGATTTTACCGGCAGGGGCTGAAACTTTAGTTCCTTCTGTAAATGTAAGTAGAACAGGGTATGCAGAAACGGACCTTACCGATTATGAAGCAGAAAGTATCAAAGCCGATTGGGGCTTGTATTATCGCCCTTGGGCTAATGATTTTGAGATTTCATATGTAGGGAAAGTAGGTTCTGGTTCTACGATTTATCAAGGCGCCAACCGTTATGCGATCGATAACTTTTTTATGCAACAACATAAATTAGAATTGCGTAATAACAACTTTTTTCTTAGAGCGTATGTGACTGAAGATAAGGCTGGCGATTCTTATGACATGCTATTCACAGGGCTTAACATAAATAACGCTTGGAAAGATAATACTACTTGGTTTGGACAATATGTGGGTGCCTTTGTGCAAGGACAATTGTTTGGAGGTCTTACGCCGGATCAAGCGCATGTTTTGGCAAGAGAAACAGCAGATACAGGACGATTACTGCCGGGAACACCCGAATTCCAAAGCACTTTTAATTCCATTATCCAAGACCCAGATTTTCTAAAGGGGTCTAAGTTTCAAGATAACTCTAAGATCTACCATGGTGATGCCAATTACAACTTCAGTCATTTGTGGGATGTAGTGGAAATTCAAGTTGGGGGATCGTACAGAAGATATAGCTTAAACTCGTCAGGTTCGATTTATACGGATTATGACGGAGCTATTGATTATTCGGAAGTTGGTGGTTATACGCAATTGCAAAAAACATTGGAGCTTTCTGAGAACATGGATTTAAAACTTACAGGATCTGTTCGTTACGACAAGTCGGAATTGTTTGATGGCTTCTTTTCTCCAAGACTAGCAACAAACTTAATTATTGGTAGTAACCATAATATTCGTGCTTCATTCCAAACAGGGTTCCGAAATCCAACCACACAAGATTTGTATATAGGACTTAATGTTGGGCGTCTCGATTTGGTGGGAGGTGCTGCTGATAATCCGGCCCGATATGTCCGTGATTACGATTTAAGCCCAACGGGTCAGGCCATTTTAGGAAGTCCAAGTTCTACGATTAGTTTTGATGGACAAGGAGCTTATAATAACTCTTTCTTTCTTAGTTCGGTTAATAACTTTGCTGAAACAGGAGATATAACCCAATTGGATATTGCGAATTCTGATTTAGTAAAACCAGAGCAAGTGACTTCTTATGAATTAGGATATCGTGGAAAACTAGGTCGTTTTATTGTTGACTTGAGTGGTTACTATAACCAATATCAAGATTTCTTATCCAATGAGACGGTTGTTGCTCCTTTCTATGGAGATGTTCAGTTGTCGCAAACCCTACCTGACGGAACTCCACTTGCCGTTGCTGCAATTGCAAACACTGACTTTCAGGTATACCAAACCTATACAAATACAGATGCTGAGGTAAATTCATATGGTGCTGCTGTTGGAATATCAACCAAGGTATTTGGAGATTTTGACCTTTCCGGGAATTATACTTACGCCAAATTGGATTTTGACAGAACACAAAATCCCGACTTTAGAACTAGCTTTAATACGCCGGAACATAAAGTGAAAGCAAGTTTTGGACATACCGACTTATTCAAAAACTTCGGATTTAATGTGGCTTGGCGTTGGAGTGATAATTACTTTTGGGAAGCTTCCTTCGGAGACGGGGCAGTTCCTGCTTACCACGTAATGGATGCCCAGTTGAATTATCGCGTTCCTTCTTTCTTGAAATCTACCTTCAAAATAGGTGCGACCAATTTGTTGGGTGATGAATACTTCACAGCATTTGGTTCTGGGTACATTGGATCTATGTATTATGTTACCTGGACAATTAATAATCTCTAAAAAAATTACTGTATGAAAACTAAATATATAGCACTGTTAATGATTTTCATTGGCCTTGTTGCTTGTTCGGAAGATGATAATAATGACGTAATAGATCCAATAGTTGAGCTTGATCCGGGAAGTGCAGATTTTTCAAATTATGTTTCTGTCGGAGCATCGTTCACAGCAGGATATACCGATGGAGCAGTATTTGTTGCTGCCCAAGAGAATTCTTTTCCACTAATTCTGTCGCAACAATTTGCTGCAGCTGGAGGAGGAGATTTTACGCAGCCTTACACTAACGATAATATTGGAGGACTGCTCTATGGTGGAAATTTAATCGCTAATCCTAGGCTGTTTTTTAACGGTTCAGGTCCGGCAGTATTGGAAGGTCAGCCAACTACAGAAGTAACCAATGTGGTTAGTGGTCCTTTCAATAATATGGGAGTGCCGGGTGCAAAGAGCTTTCATTTTGTAGCTCCTGGGTATGGAAACTTATCTGGAGTTCCCGTAGGTGCGGCAAATCCCTATTTTGCAAGAATGGCTTCAAGTTCGAATGCCACGGTGTTAGAAGATGCCTTGGCTCAAAATCCTACTTTTTTCACCTTGTCTGAAGTTGGAGGAAACGATGTATTGGCTTTTGCTACTACCGGTGGAATTGGCACGGATCAAACAGGTAATTTCGATCCTTCCTCATATGGACCAAATGATATTACAGATCCAAACGTATTTGCCAATGCTTTTACTTCAATGGTGAGTGCGCTCACTGCGAATGGTGCTAAAGGCGTTGTGACGAATGTTCCCTATGTAACCAGTTTGCCTTATTTTACGACCGTTCCTTATGCTCCGCTAGACCCTCTTGATTCTGATAGTGATTTTGGATCGCAAGTGCCTTTGTTAAATGCAACCTTAGCTCCCTTGAATCAAGCATTCGCCTTTTTAGGAGTGCCAGAGCGAACCATCGTATTTTCGGAAACTGAACCAAGTCCGGTTGTGGTTTTAGATGAAACCTTGCCTAATATCTCGGTACAGCTTTTGGGGGTACTTCAAGCCGGAGGATTAGATCCGCTAACGGCTCAATTGCTATCCGACCAATATGCGCAATCTCGCCAGGCTACACCTGAAGATTTATTAACCCTTACCAGTGCTACAGCGATAGGGACTATCGATCAAGGCTATTTTGATTATTTAGTTTCTGAAGGAGTTCCTCCGGCCACGGCTGGGCGCCTTTCTGTGCAAGGAATTACACTGCCATTAGACGATAGATTTGTCTTAATACCTAGTGAAACACAAGATATATTAACGGCAACAAACGCATATAATGTAACCATTGAAGCTGTAGCTAATTCTGCAGGTTTGGCCTTAGTCGATTTTAAAGGCATTCTTCAAGAAGCTTCTACTACCGGAATTACATTTGATAATTTTACCATGACTACCGATTTGGTCTTTGGCGGCTTGGTAAGTTTGGATGGAGTTCATCTTACGGCGAGAGGATATGCCTTGATGGCAAATAAATTCCTTGAAGCTATTGATGCTACTTACGGTTCTAACTTTATAGAAGCCGATCAAGTTGCGAAAGCCAACAATTATGTGGTGACTTATCCGCCCGAATTGCCATAAACAAATTTAAATTCAAATAGAATCCCTTTCAGCGAATTACCTGGAAGGGATTTTTTTATTCATTTTGAAAAAATAAGGGCGACAAAAAATTACATATTTCCATTGTTTTTTTAAATCAGAAAAACATATCTTTGCACCGATTTTTAAGGGGTCTATTTTGACTCCTAATGGTACTAAAAAATAAACACTTACATAATGTCACAAGTAATAGGAAAAGTTTCCCAAATTATTGGCCCAGTTGTCGATATTGAATTCGCAAGCGGAAGTGAATTGCCAAGAATTTACGATTCTCTAGAAGTACAAAACAATGGTCAGAGCTTAATTCTTGAAGTTCAGTCTCACATTGGTGAGAATACTGTAAGAACCATCTCTATGGATTCTACCGATGGTTTAAGCCGTGGTGTAGATGCTGTGGTTACCGGAGCGCCTATCCAAATGCCTATTGGAGAAGATGTTTACGGACGTCTTTTCAACGTAATTGGAGATGCCATTGACGGAATTGGAAACCTTCCAAAAGCTGGTGAACATGGATTACCTATTCACCGTGAGGCTCCAAAATTTGAAGACCTTTCTACTTCAACAGAAGTTCTTTACACAGGAATTAAAGTAATCGATTTGATCGAGCCTTATGCAAAAGGTGGAAAAATTGGATTATTTGGAGGAGCTGGTGTGGGTAAAACAGTATTGATTCAGGAATTGATTAACAACATCGCAAAAGGTCACGGTGGTCTATCTGTATTCGCAGGAGTAGGAGAAAGAACTCGTGAAGGAAACGACTTGTTGAGAGAGATGTTGGAATCTGGAATTATTAAGTACGGTGACGAATTCATGCACTCTATGGAAGCAGGTGGATGGGATCTTTCAAAGGTTGATAAAAAAGCCATGAAAGAATCGAAAGCTACTTTCGTTTTCGGTCAGATGAACGAACCTCCTGGAGCTCGTGCTCGTGTGGCCTTATCAGGACTTACCATTGCAGAATATTTCCGTGATGGAGCAGGTGATGGTCAAGGAAAAGACGTACTTTTCTTCGTAGATAACATTTTCCGTTTTACACAAGCAGGATCTGAGGTGTCGGCACTTTTAGGTCGTATGCCTTCAGCGGTAGGATACCAACCAACATTGTCTTCAGAGATGGGTGCGATGCAGGAACGTATTACTTCTACTAAGAAAGGATCGATTACTTCTGTACAGGCGGTTTATGTGCCTGCAGATGACTTGACGGATCCGGCACCGGCAACAACCTTTGCCCACTTGGATGCTACTACAGTACTTTCTCGTAAAATTGCAGAGCTAGGTATTTATCCAGCGGTGGATCCATTAGATTCTACTTCTCGAATTCTTTCGGCAGATATTTTAGGAAATGAGCACTATAACTGTGCACAACGAGTAAAAGAGTTATTGCAACGTTACAAAGAATTACAAGATATTATTGCCATCTTAGGGATGGAAGAACTTTCTGAAGAGGATAAATTGGCGGTAAGCCGTGCACGTCGTGTACAACGTTTCTTATCTCAGCCGTTCCACGTTGCTGAACAGTTTACCGGAATTCCTGGAGTTCTTGTAGATATTAAAGATACCATCAAAGGATTTAACATGATCATGGATGGTGAATTAGACCGTCTTCCTGAAGCTGCTTTCAACCTTAAAGGGACTATTGAAGAAGCCATCGAAGCTGGAGAAAAAATGTTAGCGGAAGCTTAAAAATCAATACGAATAACACATGTATTTAGAAATTGTAACCCCTGAAGCATCTTTAGTGAATGGTGAAGTCGAAAGCATCACTTTACCCGGTGTGAATGGTGAATTTCAAATGTTGAATAATCACGCTGCTGTAGTTTCTTTATTAGGAAAAGGCACAGTAAAATTTGCAGGAAACCCAACCATTGCTGAAAGTTTTAAAAACAAGTTCAAGCAAGTGAATGGTAAATGGGAATTGGAGATTAATAGCGGGACGGTTCAAATGAATGATAATAAAGTAATTGTTTTGGCCGATTAACCAAAACAGAAACTTATTGAAAAGGTCTCAGGGTTTGTTTACTTGAGACCTTTTTCTTTTAAATTAATTTAACTAGACATTGCCAGGTATAGGATGGCTGCTAAAGCTCCTCCTAGTAAAGGTCCTATCATAGGTACCCATGAATAACTCCAGTCGGTTCTTTTATTTTTTATCGGGAGAACCGCATGAACAATTCTCGGCCCAAGATCCCGGGCTGGATTAATTGCATATCCTGTAGTACCTCCTAGACTCAATCCAATACACCACACCACCAAAGCTACAGGGAGCGCTCCTAAAGAGCCCAAGCCTATTGTCGCCCTTTCTCCCGAGGCACTTACAAAATCCGGTCCTGCGATATAAAAAACTGCCAACATCAACACAAAAGTGCCTACTGCTTCCGAGAATAAATTAGAAGGGTAGTTTCGTATGGCGGGAGCAGTGCAAAAAGTGGCTGCAATTAAGCCAGAATCTTCGGTAATGTCATAATGCTTTTTGTGGAATAGATATACCACTAAAGATCCTAGCATGGCTCCGAGCATTTGGGCGAGAATATATTCGGGAACAAGCGCCCAATCAAATAGCCCACCTAATGCCAATGTAATGGTTACTGCCGGATTGATATGTGCTCCACTCACAGGACCTGCTACAAGTACAGCTACATAAACGGCAAGTCCCCAAGCCGTAGTAATTACGATCCATCCGGAACCATGACCTTTGGTTCCGTCAAGTAAAACATTAGCAACTACACCATTCCCTAAGAGAATAAGGATAAAGGTTCCGATGATTTCTGCAATAAATGGAGTCATTTGGTTTTAATTTTATCGTTATTCAATCCAATTTCTACTTCTACCCACGGCTCGATTCCACTTTACAATTAGATGTTCTGCCTCTTTAAAATTCATTGAAGGTTTAAATACTCTGTCTTTCGCCCATTGATTTTGAAGGGAATCAATACTTTTCCAATATCCAACAGCCAATCCTGCTAAATAAGCGGCGCCCAATGCAGTACTTTCCAATTGTTTTGGACGCACCACGGGAAAACCAAAAATATCACTTTGAAACTGCAATAAAAAATTATTTGCTGTAGCACCACCGTCTACTCTTAATTCGCTTCCCTTAGTCTTGGCATCGGCCTCCATACACCGCACGATATCGTGTACTTGATATGCGATGCCCTCCAATGTGGCGCGAGCGAGGTGTGCCTTTGTGCTTCCTCTTGTTAATCCAACAATTGCCCCTCTTGCATAACTATCCCAATAAGGAGCCCCGAGACCGGCTAAGGCAGGAACAAAATAGACATCTCCATTATCGGGCACACTGGTGGCCAATGATTCGATTTCGGCAGCATCCTCAATTAACTCTAAACCATCACGAATCCATTGTACGGCAGCCCCTCCTACAAAGACACTTCCTTCCAGGGCATAGGTTGTTTCGTCACCAATTTTCCATGCAACGGTAGTAAGCAAATTATTGTCGGAGTATACCGGTTTCGCACCAGTATTCATCAATAAAAAACAACCCGTTCCGTAGGTATTCTTAAGCATTCCTTTTTGAGTACACTGTTGCCCGAAAAGTGCGGCTTGCTGATCCCCTGCAATGCCTGAAATAGGTATTTGTACATCGAACAAACCTTTCGATGTTTGCCCTATCACTTCACTACTGGCGACGACTTCCGGAAGCATCGCCTCGGGAACTTTCAGTAATTTCAATAAATTGGAATCCCAACGAAGGTCATGAATATTGAATAATAAGGTCCTACTTGCATTACTTACATCGGTAACGTGTTTAGCTCCATTTGTTAATTTCCAGATAAGCCAAGTGTCGATGGTTCCAAAACAAAGAGCTCCTTTCGCTGCTTTTTCCCTTGCTCCTGAAACATGATCTAGGATCCATTGAATTTTAGTTCCTGAAAAGTAGGAATCGATTACGAGGCCTGTTTTTTTCTTAAAAGTTTCGATGTGCCCTTCGTTGCGCAACTCGTCACATACTTTTGACGTACGACGGTCCTGCCATACAATAGCTTTATAAATTGGATTTCCGGTTTCACGCTCCCAGACCAAGGTTGTTTCTCGTTGGTTTGTAATTCCGATGGCAGCAATTTGATCATGATCAATGTCGGCATTCTTGATTGCTTTTTCAATAGCTTCCCATTGAGAACTCCAAATTTCATCGGCGTCGTGCTCTACCCAACCGGGTTCAGGGAAGTACTGCTTAAAATCTTTTTGCCCGAGTCCAATTATTTCTCCCGAGGCATCAAAAATAATAGCTCTTGAGGAGGTCGTACCTTGATCGATGGATAGAATGTATTGCTCTTTCATAATTTAATTTTTCTAGTGAAGAATATACTTTTCCGTGAGGGCATTAAACTCATAAATTTGATTTGTAATCCAAGCTGCGTCTTTATCAAGCTCTTTTGCCATTACCTCCGCGACCAAGGGAGCAGCTTCTTTTGCGGCTTTTGCATCCAATAAAAGCAATCGTATGCGGCGCGACAAAAAATCTTCAATTGAAAGGGCCATTTCATTTCGAACTGCCCAAACTACCTGTCCAATGGTGTAGGGATATTCTGAATGAATTTTAGTTGCATATTCCGGATTGGACGATTCCAAATCTAAGACCTTTTGAAAATCACTTCCATAGAAACTTAAACGATCTTCACAAAGTAATGGTTCTGAAATATTCCCGTGAATGGCAATGTGTTTTGTGCTCGTTGTATCATCTGTTTGAAGAAAATCATTCGTTACCACTTCCATAACATCTTCGGCCATTTTTCGATAGGTGGTCCATTTACCTCCAATAATGCTAATTAGGTTTTTGTCGGAAATAATCTTATGACTTCTAGAGACCTCTTTGGTGTTTGTTTCCTCCTTTCCCGGTTTTGCCAGTGGTCGCAGACCGCTAAATACTGAAAGCACATCTTTTCTTTCAGCTTTTTTAGTGAGATAGGTGTTTATTGTATCTAGAATGAAGTCGATTTCCTCCGCTAAGGGAGTAGGTTCAATTTTTGGTTTTTTAATTAGGGTATCCGTCGTACCTGCAATCACCTTATTGTGCCAAGGAATGATAAACAACACTCTTCCATCGGATGTTTTAGGAATCATGATGGCTTTATCACTTTGCAAAAACGATGGGTCCAACATTAAATGAATTCCCTGACTGGGGACCACGGTCTTTTTGTGATTGGGGAGGTACATTTTTAGAATGGAGTCGGTGAAAATTCCGGTGGCGTTAATAAATACTTTGCCTTTTACTTTATATTGTTTATTAGTTTCTGTGTCGGTTATCTCTACTGCGGTTATTTGTTCAGTGGCGCTTTTTTCAAAGGCTGTAACTTTCATATAATTTAACGGGAGCCCTCCCAATTCCAAGGATGTTTGAGCGAGGTTCAGCGCTAAGCGGGCATCGTCAAATTGACCGTCGAAATACGAAACACCACTTTCTAAGTGATCGTTTTTAATGGTTGGTAATAGTTTTTGCACCTTTTTCTTTCCAATCCATTTTGAAGTCCCTAAGCTGAATTTTTTTGAAAGTAGGTCGTAGAGTTTCAATCCAATTGCATAATAAGGTCCGCTCCACCAGGTGTAGTTGGGAATAATAAACTCCTGTTTCTTAAACAGGTGTTTCGCATTTTCTTCGAGTAAGCCGCGTTCTCTCAAGGCCTCCATCACCAAACGAATATTCCCTTGAGCTAGATAGCGTACACCGCCATGCACTAGTTTAGTGCTTTTGCTCGACGTGCCTTTGGCAAAATCGTATTGTTCAAAGAGTACAGTTTTAAATCCTTTAGCAGCGGCGTCCACAGCGATTCCTAAACCACTTGCCCCGCCACCAATAATCACAACATCCCAATCAGGAGTTGCTTCAAGTTGGGCGATAAGTTCAGACCTATTTTTCAAGAATTAGATAGATATTTTAGTAAAAAGTTGGTGAAATAATATAGCGCAATTTCCTCAGAAATTCAAGTTCTCTTTTTTAGGTGATTGCTGCAAGGTTGTTTAATTTTGCCAACTTAAAATTAATTCAGTGTTAAGAAATCTAATATTTATCGGTCTTTTTGGTGTCGTATCTTTCAGCGGATTTAGTCAAGAAGACAATACCAAGGAAGAAGTACTGGAAGAAGTAGTGCTTTCAACCCAGCGTATCTCCCTTCCTTTTTCAAAAGATTCCCGCACCATTACGGTGATTTCCGCAGAAGAAATTAAAAAGAGTGCAGCGCCTACGCTAGCCGATTTATTACAGCAAGTTGCAGGGCTCGATGTAAGAAGACGAGGGACCTATGGAATGCAAGCCGATTTGTATATTCGAGGGGGAGGATTTGATCAAACCCTTTTGCTTATTGATGGAATAAAAGTAGAAGATGCACAAACAGGACACCATACCCTAAATATGGCTTTGCCACTTGAAGTAATCGAACGAATCGAAATTATTAAAGGCCCTGCGGCTCGAGTATATGGGCAAAATGCTTTTACCGGGGCGGTGAACATTGTCACAAAGAAAGACCCTTCCGAATTTTTAAGTCTTGGACTTCAAGGGGGCTCGTATGAACAACTTAATGGGTCTGCTACTGTAGCCAGTCGGTTTGATAATTCGTCACATCTTGTCCACTTTTCACGCAATACATCTCAGGGTTATCGATATAATACCGATTACGACAACAGTAACTACTTCATAAAAAGTAAATTCGATACCCAGAAAAGGCCCTTCGAGTTAATTGCCGCCCTTTCGGAACGAAAATTTGGTGCTAATGGGTTTTATGCTTCTCCTTCTGCAAAGGATCAATATGAAGAAACACAGACGAGCTTAGTAGGACTATCTACCACGGTTAAAGGTCATAAACTAACTTATACGCCGCGTGTTTACTGGAGAAGAAATCAGGATGAATATGTGTTCGTTCGTCAAGATCCTTCTATTTATAGAAATTTGCATACTACCAATAAAGTGGGTGCTGAGGTGAATGCTAGTTACGACTCGAATTATGGAATCACCGGTTTTGGAATTGATTTGGCACAAGTGTATTTGTCTAGTAATAATTTAGGAAAGCGGGAACGTTTTATGGGGACCGTCTTCCTAGAGCATCGTTTAGAATTATTGAACAATCAATTAGACATTACTCCCGGGCTGGCTGCAACCTATTTTTCCGACTTCGATTTCCACGTTTTCCCCGGTATCGATATTGGGTATCGTATTTCAAATGTTTGGAAGGTTTATGCCAATGCGGGTTATACGTATCGCATTCCAACCTATACCGATTTGTATTACAGCGATCCAACAACTCTGGGAAATGAGAATTTAGACCCAGAGGAAGCCATCGCAGAAGAATTAGGGTTGAAATTTAATTACCAGGGATGGTCGGCAAATATAGCCTTGTTCAACAGAGATTCGGAAAATCTTATTGATTATGTGAAGGAGAATGAAGAGGACCTTTGGGAGGCAACGAACATACGCTCGCTAAATACCAAAGGAGTTGAAACCAATTTAGGATATCGCTTTTTGCTTTCAAATTTCACTCAATTTTTAAACATGGGCTACAATTACATAGAGGATGAGGTTAAAGAACTGGATGTAAATTTTTCGCGCTACTCGATCAATTCTTTGAGACACCAATTTACAACATCGGTAAAAACGCAATTTTTTGATTTTCTGGGACAAAGTCTTGTTTGGAAATATGCTGAACGCACCAATGGGGAAAAGTACCAAGTATTGGATGCGTCGGCAACTGTTTATTTGAAGAATTTTGAAATTTCGGTGATTGCCAATAACATCCTAAACGAAGAGTATTCTGAAACTAATCTAGTTCCCATGCCAAAAGGAAATTTATTATTTGGCTTGAATTATCGATTTGAGTAAATTTTGTAGATTTATCTCGAAGAGTTATTGGACAAGCTAATTTTGTCGATTACTCATTAAAATGCCCATGGAATTAAAATCAATCGACAGAGTAAAGCATCTAACCAAAGCACAGTTTCTGAAACACTATTTTAAACCGCAGAAACCGGTTATTATTGAGCGTTTTATTGAAGATTGGCCTGCTTATAAGAAATGGGATTTGGATTATATGGCAGAGGTTGCAGGGGATAAGACAGTGCCCTTGTACGATGATAGGCCGGTACGTCACGACGAAGGTTTCAATCAGGCGCATGCGAAAATGAAGTTGAAGGATTATGTGGCGCTCTTAAAAAAGGAGCCTACTCGCTACCGAATTTTTCTCTGGAATATCTTGAAGGAGGTTCCTCAACTTCAGAAGGATTACAGCTATCCCGATTTTGGTTTGAAATTAATGAAAGGACTACCCATGTTATTCTTTGGCGGGGAAGACAGCCATACTTTCATGCACTACGATATTGACCTGGCAAACATCTTTCATTTTCACTTTCAAGGCCAAAAGGAAATAATCTTATTTGATCAGAATCAGAATGATTATATCTACAAGATTCCTCATTCACTGATTGTCAGAGAAGATATTGATTTTTCGAATCCGGATTACGAGAAATGGCCTGCTTTGAAAAAAGCAAAAGGATTCAAAGGGCATTTAAATCATGGGGAAGTGCTCTATATGCCTGAGGGCTATTGGCATTATATGAAATACATCACCCCCGGGTTTTCGATGAGCTTGCGGGCAATTCCCCGAAACCCTAAGAACCTTAGCAAAGCTTTGTACAATATATTTGTAATGCGTCATTTCGACAACCTCATGAGAAGGTGGAAAGGTCAGGCGTGGATTGATGAAAAAAATGAAAGGGCCATCGCACGTACGCATGCCAAGTTAGGAGTCTCCTAATTAATTTTCCCTACTTGTTCCCAAACCAATTGTGATTCCCAGCCTCTGTAAAGTAGGTAATCGGCAAGTTTTTTTTTCTTTTTAAGGAGGTTAGATTCGTTGGAAAGCTGCTCTAATCGCTTTTCAACTAAAGCTTCGAACGTTCCTAAATAAGCGTCTTCGGAAATTTCTTTAAGTGCAATTTTAATATTGAAGGCACTTATATCCCTAAGTTTAAGTTCGCGAATAATTCGATTTCGCCCCCATTTTTTATGATTGAATTTTCCTCGAGCAAAGGCTTGAGAAAATCGTGTTTCGTTCAAAAAATTGTGTTGAAGCAAGTGGTGAATAATTTGATCGATGGCTTCCGGGATCATGCGCATGTCTTTGAGCTTTTGATGCACTTCTTTATGGCATCGCTCTTGGTAAGCGCAGTAGCGTTCCATGCGGGCCTTCGCTTCGTCAACGGTATAGGTGGTGTGTGTTTTCAAAATCAAATTCAAAAGTAAGGGGTCTGAGTTGTTTTCAAAAGGAAAATTTCGAGAAACCTTAAAGCATAAAAAAACCCCATCATTGCTGAAGGGGTTTTTCGTTATTTAATCTCGTTACCATCTTTATCATGAAAGTGGTATTCAAGATACGTGTAAGCATCTCTTGGTTGAATCTTTACCCATTTTTTGTGCTCCATAAACCATTTGGTTCGCACAGATGGAAATCCTTTGGTTAAAAAGGCTGCTATAAAAGGATGTGTGTTTAAAGTTATCTTTTTATAGTCTTTTTTGAAAAGTCGTTTA
The DNA here is from genome assembly GCA_024643425.1 of Flavobacteriaceae bacterium. Lineage (GTDB taxonomy): Bacteria > Bacteroidota > Bacteroidia > Flavobacteriales > Flavobacteriaceae > JAHEMY01. Next base: position 2,593 of record JAHEMY010000051.1, on the reverse strand, counting down.
AGCTCTTCGGTAATTTTCATAACCACACTAATTGGCGCTTCAATTTCTTCGCCGTCTAGTGCTCCGTTAGGGTCTTCTTCCCTGGTTTTAATATTTACTTCGGGACGTACCCGTTGTCTTGTAATTTGGATCAAACCAAATTTACTAGGAGGTAGAATCTTGTGCTTGGCCTTATCGTCGCTCATTTCATCCCGAAGGTGATTGAACAATTTTTTTCGATTTTCGGTACGGCCCATATCTATAAAGTCAACTACAATAATTCCGCCCATATCTCGCAATCTAAGTTGTCGAGCTACTTCACTGGCGGCAATCATATTTACCTCAAGGGCGGTATCTTCTTGGGTTTTAGATTTATTACTACGGTTACCACTATTCACGTCGATAACGTGCATGGCTTCCGTGTGTTCTATCACCAAATAAGAACCTTTGGCACCGGAAACGGTTCTTCCAAACGAAGTCTTTATTTGACGTTCAATTCCATATTTTTCATACATAGGAACTTTCGAGTCATAAAACTTTACAATATTCTCCTTTTTGGGTGCAATCTCTTGCACGTAATCTTTTATTTGTAAATAAAGTGTTTCGTCGTCTATATGGATGGCCGAAAACGAATCGTTGAATAAGTCTCTAATAATAGAGGCTCCTTTATTTAACTCACTAAGCACCTTGCTGGGGAGGTGCGCCCCTCGTAGCTTTTTACACATCGCCATCCAGCGATCTGTTAGATTTTGTAAATCTTTGTCCAGTTCTGCTACTTTTTTACCCTCTGCTACCGTACGTATAATTACGCCAAATCCTTTTGGTTTGATACTCATAATGAGTCGTTTTAGTCGCTCCTTTTCTTCATTGGATTCTATTTTTTGTGAAATAGAAACCCTATCGGAGAAGGGGACAAGAACGATGTATCTACCTGCTAAGGACAATTCGGAACTAATCCGAGGTCCTTTGGTGGAAATAGGTTCTTTTACGATTTGTACCAGAATCGATTGATTATTTTTGAGGGCATCATTGACGCCTCCATTTTTATCAATCTCTTTTTCTAATGGGAAATCTTTTAAAGAGAAATCTCTTGATTTACCTGTGCTTACACGTTTTACGAACTTCATCAAAGAGAGTACTTTTGGGCCCAGATCGTGATAATGCAAAAATGCATCCTTCTCGTAACCAACATTTACAAATGCGGCATTGAGTCCGGGTACTGTTTTCCTTATTTTGGCGATAAACACGTCACCAACAGAAAACTTAGTGTTTTCCTCTTCTTTGTGTAATTCGACTAGTTTTCCATCTTTTAAAAGGGCAAAATCAACTTGCTGTGAACTGGATCGTACAAATAATTCGTAGTTCACGTTTCATTAATTTTTATCCGCCCGTGGCGGATGGATTAAACATTTATTTTACACAGGATTAATTCCAATACGAGATTGGAATTTGTTTGCCTGCAGAAATCAACAATCCAAGGATTGTATAATTTCAATTTTCAAAGAACGATTGGATGTAATTCTAAACGAAAAAAGTAGTCCAAAACTACTTTTTCTTGTGGCGGTTAGCGCGTCTTCTTTTCTTGCGCTTGTGCGTCGCTACCTTATGTCTTTTTCTTTTTTTACCGCTTGGCATATTTAAAGTTTAAGATGTCCCGTCTGAAGACGGGACTTGTTGATAATTTACTTTACCTCTACGTTGGTTTTTACTCCTTCTACAAAAACTTTTGCAGGCTTGAATGCCGGAATATTGTGGGCAGGGATTTTAATTGTTGTGTTTTTGGAAATGTTTCTTCCTGTTTTTTCAGCTCTAGTTTTAATAATAAAGCTTCCAAATCCTCTTAAATAAACATTGTCTCCATTTTCCAAAGATGTTTTTACTTCGTCCATAAAGGATTCTACAGTTGCTTGTACATCTCCTTTTTCCATTCCTAATTTTTCAGAAATTTTCGCTACGATATCTGCTTTCGTCATTCTTAACTGGGTTTTTAAATTTAAATTCTATTACTAAGTAGTGGTTTGTTTTTTCAAGACCGCAAATATAAGGATTTTAAAATCAAATAATCAAATCGTAAAGTATTAAAATATAAATACATAAACCGTATTTTTGATTCATGTCAAAAAATCCTTCCGACATAACTAATCTGCTGATTAGTTGGTATTTACAAAATTTACGAAGCTTGCCGTGGCGACAGTCCAAGAATCCCTATCATATATGGCTGTCGGAAATAATTCTACAGCAAACTCGAGTTGCTCAAGGACTGCCTTATTATGAAAAGTTTGTTGATACATTTCCCGACGTTTTTGCTCTTGCAAATGCCAAGGAATCTGAGGTCTTAAAACTTTGGCAAGGACTGGGGTATTATTCGCGTGCTCGAAATTTACACCATACAGCAAAAGAGGTGGCGAACAATTTAAATGGAACCTTCCCAAAATCCTATAAAGAACTGCTTAAACTAAAAGGAATTGGCGACTATACTGCCAGCGCTATTGCTTCCATTTGTTATGGAGAGGCTTCAGCGGTGGTCGACGGGAATGTATATCGCGTATTAAGTAGGCTCTTTGGAATTGATACTCCTATTAATAGCAGTTCAGCGATTAAGGAATTTAAGCTT
>JAHEMY010000050.1 GCA_024643425.1 Flavobacteriaceae bacterium | reverse complement strand
TTATTTCATCAATTTGGAATAAATCACGTGAATATTCAACCTGAATATGAAAAAGATGATGCCAAGGACATCATTGTTCAAGATTAACCATGGAAATAAATATTAAACCATTTGAGAAGCTCACTATCGACGAATTACACGACTTGCTACAATTGCGTTCTGAAGTGTTTGTGGTTGAGCAAAATTGTGTTTACCAAGACATTGATGGCAAGGATCGTAAAGCCTTGCATGTTTTGGGAAAACGGGACAATTCCGTTGTGGCTTATACTCGGTGTTTTGCTCAGGGAATCTATTTTGATGAAGCAGCCATTGGAAGGGTAGTGGTTGCTCCTTCAAAACGAAAACTTAACCTAGGTCATCTTATTATGGACGCTTCCATAGAGGCTATCCATTCACATTTCCATACGAATGTGATAAAACTTTCCGCTCAAACCTACCTAATCGCTTTCTATGAGCATCATGGTTTTCAAACTACAGGAGAAGAATACCTTGAAGATGGCATTCCACATATTGAAATGATAAAAAGGTAGCTTCATTTTTTAGATATTATGAATTATTTGGGCTTCTATTGAGAATTATTGAAATATTTTAAATCATTCAGTAATTTTTAGGGGGTTCATACCATATTTTGTTATTTTTATTACAAATAATAGATAAAAAATAGGGGTATGAGCAGAAAAGTAAATTTCTTAGTTCTCGCAATTTTAGTTTTTGTTTGTTTGTTGGCAGGGACCGAATATCAATATATTGAAGGAGCGGGGACCATTGATACCGGAGATACTGCTTGGATGATTGTGGCTAGCGCTTTTGTTTTGTTAATGACTCCCGGGTTGGCTTTTTTTTACGGTGGAATGGTGAGTAAAAAAAGCGTCATTTCCACTATGTTGCAGAGTTTTGTTGCGCTTGGAGTAATTAGTGTGCTATGGGTTGTGGTTGGATTTAGCTTGGCTTTTGGCGACAGTTATTACGGTATTATTGGAGATCCTACTACGTTTTTTGCTTTTAGAAATGTTACTGTTTCACCAAATGCTGCTTTTTCAGAAACCATTCCATTTTTGTTGTTCGCTTTGTTTCAGTTGAAATTTGCAATTATTACTCCCGCATTAATTACGGGAAGCTTTGCAGAACGAATCCGATTTAGAAGCTATATTCTTTTCATGGTCCTATTTTCCTTGTTCATTTATTCACCTTTAGCACACATGACCTGGCATCCTGATGGATTGCTTCGAAACTGGGGTGTATTAGACTTCGCCGGTGGAACCGTGGTTCATATGTCGGCAGGAATTGCCGCCTTAGCGGGAGCTATGTATTTGGGCAAGCGAAAACACAAAATTGAAAAACCTGCCAACATTCCATATGTTATTCTTGGAACAGGATTGTTGTGGTTTGGCTGGTTTGGCTTCAATGCAGGTTCGGCGTTAGGAGCTAATGCCGACGCGGTGATAGCATTTGCCAATACGAACCTTGCTTCAGCAGCCAGTATGATTACTTGGATTTTTTTAGATCGTTTTCAGAATAGAAAAATGTCTTCGCTTGAAGCCTGTATAGGAGCGATTGTTGGCTTAGTGGCAATCACTCCTGCTGCCGGATTTGTAACCATAGGACAGAGTATTTTTATTGGTTTTGTGGCTGCAATTGTGAGCAACTTTGCTATTCGTTTAAACAAAAGAACCAATATTGACGACACCCTGGATGTATTTCCAAGCCACGGAGTTGGTGGAATTGTTGGAATGATCTTAACAGGAGTGTTGGCTAAAGATGTTGGATTGATCTATGGAGAAACTACTACTTTTTTCCATCATTTAATAGCACTAGTCATCGTAGCCGCCTATACATTTGTAGGCAGCTTCTTGCTGTATAAAATTACCGATAGGCTGTTATCTATGCGCGTTCGGGAAGATCAGGAATACAGAGGTTTGGATTTATCCCAACATGGTGAAAATATAGACCCCTAAAGTTTAATAGGCTCTTTTTCCATATTAAGATCACGAAGCATGTCGTTCGTAAACTTATAGTGTCCTCTTCGGGTCACGATGCGAAACCGATGGTTTTTCATTCTCGTAAGCACTTCAAGAAATCTCCATTTCGACTTTAGCAGATTTGGTTTTTCACTTTTCAGACTTACTTCAAAATAGTGCTTAATTCCTGCTCTTTCAGCAATGATATCAGGCGTTATACTTATATCACTCCCTTTTTTGTGATAGGACTTAGGCGTTTCATAGCCTTCTAGGTCTGCTTGAATGTTTTCAAAACCTTTCTTCTCGAGGTAATCTACAGTATCCTGGATTGCCTCGACGTTCTCTTTTTTATCTACTTGTACCATATAGCCACATAATAGTGAATATTAGGGAGAAATGCAAATAAAGTTTTTGTTTGGACTTAAGTTTAGAAGGGTTACGATTTGCTTTTAACCGATTTGTTGAAGGGAATTCCTAGCTGAAGTTTTAAGTTTTCATCCTCTAAATGGTCCGCAATGTCTAGCCCATAAATAATTTTATTCGGATCGTCGTAGACAAATGTTCCAAACAAACGATCCCAAATCGATAAGATATTTCCATAGTTTGAATCTGTCCAAGGAAGTTCGAAATGATGATGAAATTTATGCATATTTGGTGTTACAATTACAGCACTTAACCCTCTATCTACCGCCAAAGGAAGCTTCAAATTACTATGCGTCCAATACGTAAATAGAATGCTAATAATGCGGTAAAAAAAGTAAAATGAAATGGGCATTCCCGTGATGATAACTGCGATTAAAGCGAAAACTTCGCGAAACATAAAATCAAAGGGATGGTGTCGGGTTCCGGTTGAAACATCGACATTTTTATCGCTGTGATGAACCATATGAAGCCGCCACATCCAACGAACTTTGTGAAGAAAGTAATGCACGCCGTACTGCGCAATAAGATCGAGCACTAGAATAGCTAATATGAGCTCCACCCAGATGGGCGCTTCAAACAAGTGCAATAATCCAAACTGTTCCTTTTGCAACCAAAAAAAGATGCCCGCAGCAACCATTCCAAAAAGGCTGTTTATAAGCACGACAAAGCCCAATAAGCCAAAATTCACTTTGGCGTGTTTCCACTTGTTATATTTAAGCGCAAACTGACTGTAATTTCCTTCAAGAATCCAAAATAAGGCAATGCAGAAGACAATCCACATCAATTTTTGCCATACAGGCATCAACTCAAAGAAGTCGAGAAAACTTTGCATTAGTTAGTCAGAATACGATTGTACTTAGATGCATCATTTAAGGTTTCCACCGCGGTTAATATTTCCGGATTGTGGTTAATGTGATAGTCGTATAATCCTTCAGCGTAAAAATATCGCTTCAGAATTTCGTCGGACAATAACGATTTAATTTCAACTTTCTTCGCTATTAGATCTGTTTTCTTTGCCTCTTGAATGGAAGCCATTAATGCGTCGTAGCTCTTTTGAATACCATCTTTTAAGCCATCGTCTTCAGATCGACGCAATGCTTCGGCAAACTCTTTTTCTGTTTCGGTTTCATATGAAAAGGACTTCACGTTTAAAAATTCAAGGAATTCCTGAAAAATAGCATCACTCACTTCAAAATTGTTCCAGTCGGTTAAGGTATTTGAATAGTAGTATTTAGTAGCGAAATCAAAGATGGCATTATCTTTCAGCAGGGCAGTGGTAATGGGACTAAACTTGGAAGATTCTAACTCAATATCCGGCAAGATGCCTCCTCCGTCGTATACAATTCGGCCTCCTTTGGTTTTGAATTCGTTGTAATTTTTTGGATCGAGCCGAACCGGATCGCCATTTTCATCGCGATTCCAATAATCCAATGCCTGAATACAGCGACCACTTGGGGTATAGTAACGAGAGATGGTAACTTTTAGCTGGGTTCCATAGGTTAATTTTTTTGGCCGTTGCACCAAGCCTTTCCCAAAACTTCGGGCACCTACAATCACGGCGCGATCAAGATCTTGTAAGCCGCCGGAAACAATTTCACTCGCCGAAGCACTTCTCCCGTTGACCAGAACTACCAATGGAATTTCTGTGTCTACAGGCTCTTTGAGGGTCTTATAGGTTTTATTATACTTTTCAACAATGGATTGGGTGGTGGTAATAATTTCTCCTTTGGGTACAAATAAATTAACCACACTAATGGCTTCATTAAGGAGTCCTCCGGGGTTTCCGCGCAAATCTAAAATTATCTTTTTGGCCCCTTGTGACTTTAATGCGTCAAGGGCGGCTTTTGTTTCAACAGTAGTTTTTTGACTGAATTTCTTTAAAACAATGTATCCAATATCGTTATGAATTAGCTTGAAGAAAGGAACCGCATTGACGTCTACTTTCTCTCTTTTGAGGTTGGTTGTTGCACTTTTCCCTTGTCGTTTATAAGTAAGAACCACATTGGTTCCTGCCGCTCCTTTGAGTAATTCTCCCGCATCATCTTCAAAATCGGAAATGTTGATATCGCCAATTTTAATAATTTCATCTCCGGCCTTCAGTCCGGCTTTATCGGCAGGGTATCCTTTAAAAGGTTCTACAATGATTATTTTTTCGTCCAAGGTTTTTACTGAGGCGCCAATGCCAGTATAGGTTCCGGAGTTCTTGATACGAGCATCTTCCACTTCTTGTTCATTCCAGTAAACCGTGTAAGGATCGAGTTCTTCCAACATGCCTTTAATGGCATGGTCCATGAGCGTCGCAGGAGTGGTTTCGTCGACATAATTCATGTTTAGTTCTTTAAACAAGGTGGTGAAAATCTCGATTTGCTTGGCAATTTCGAAGAAATCCTTGGTAAAACTCATGGTGGTCGCCCCAATTAGAACGGCGATTATTGGAATAATTATTTTTTTCTTCATCTGGAATAAATTAAAAAAAGCGTGATGTTAGGAATTGCTTACTTCCTTGGAACAAGATACTAATAATGCCCCCTTTTGCAAAGCATTTAGGCGTTGTGTGCAGTCATCTTTTGGAGTAATTTTTCCATAGCAGATGAAATTACTTCGTACGGCGCAGTCTCTTTACCAATGTACATAAAAAGAAACACAAATTTCTTGCCGCTTTTTTTATCGAGAATTGCTTTTTGAAGACGGTAGGCTTCGCGCATTTGTCGTTTAATACGATTACGATGGACAGCGAGCTTAAAATTGCGCTTTGGAGCTGAAAAAGCCGCTTGGTTGAAAGTATTCTTGGGAGCTTCAAGAAATACCACTTTCAACGGGAAGGAAACAAGAGCGTGTCCTTCAGCAAACAATTGTTCAATTTGCTTTTGACTCTTGAGTTTTTCCTCCTTGGAATAAGTGAATTTCATCGAGTAAAGATAAAAAAAGGCCTTTTCAATAGCGCGAAAAGACCTTTTGTTTTGAGTTCATGGATGATTATTCTGAACTGTAGGTGTTATTTTTAGGATTTACGTCTGCCATTAATTGAGAGGCGTCAATCATCATGTCTTTTACTTTTTTCCCTTTTGGGATTTCAAATGAAAAAGTAGGATATGACCAAGCCCAGTCGCTTAATACCGTTCTCTTCAAATTAGGATATGGATTATCTTTAGTTCCGCGCATCATTCGAAGCGGGATGTAAAAAGATTCCTGTGAGCCATCTTCATAAGTAACATATAAGTCAATAGGCATGGGCATTAAACCAATTCTTTCAAGCGTGATGCTCGTTCCGTTTTCATTTTCCACCACATTCTTGATCCCGTAATCGATGGTATTAGTAGTTTGTGTCCAGTCTTGCAGGTACCAGTCTAACTCAAACCCGGAAACCTTCTCTGCCACTCGGATAAAATCGTTAGGAGTTGGATGTTTGAAGGCCCAAGCTTTAAAATATTCCTTCATGGTTTTTTCTAAATGCTCTTTTCCAATCACATATCCTAGTTGCGCTAAACAAACAGCACCTTTGCTATACGCCGAAATCCCATAGCTTTGGTTGGTATTGTATCGATCGGCATGGGTACTTAGCGGCTGTTCATTTCCTGCATTTACCAAATAATAATAGGTCAAATAGGACCTTGAAACTGGATTGGGTTTGTTTTCTTCCAAAACCACATTTTCGGCAAGTGAAGAAATATAAGAAGTAAATCCTTCATCCATCCATTCATGCAATAGTTCATTGGTTGCCAATAAAAATTGGAACCAAGTATGCGCCATTTCATGCGCAGTCACTCCCACTAAACTTTCAAACTTTCTATTTCCGGTGATTAAGGTACACATGGCGTATTCCATACCCCCGTCACCCCCTTGAATAACCGAATATTGTTTATAGGGATATGGGCCGATATGTTCGTTGAAATAGGCCATCAATTCAGCGGTTTTTGGCTGAAGGTTCTTCCAGTTCTCTTTTATCTCTGGGTTGTTTTTGTAATAGAAATTTAAGGTTACGCCATTTGGACCCGGATATTCATCATGAATATAGTCGGGATCGGCGGCCCAGGTGAAGTCGTGAACGTTGGGTGCGGTAAAATGCCACGTTTTCTTATTCTTTTTCGTTGTAGGCTGTTCTAAAAGATACCCGGTTCCACCTACTACATAGGCTTTATCAATCGAAAGGGTTACATCAAAATTTCCCCAAACACCGTGAAATTCTCTTCCAATATAGGGATCGGCATGCCAACCTTGAAAATCGTACTCAGCCAATTTCGGATACCACTGGGTCATGGAAAGCGCTACGCCCTCTTCATTATTTCTCCCACTTCTTCGAATTTGAATTGGTACTTGAGCATCCCATTCCATGGTGAAAGTGGATTTTTCTCCGGAAGCGATAGGGGTTTGTAAAGTAACTTCCAATACCGTTCCAACCACTTTGTAAGTTACAGGAGCTCCATTTTGCAATAATTTTGTTGGCTTAATGTATCCAATCTCTGAAGGACTAAGTTTCGAAATCCGATCTCCAACTCTTGGGTCCGGATCTGCAATGGATTGCGAACGAGCATCCATCTCACTTCCCGGCTGGAAGGCGTTAAAATAGAGGTGGTAGAATACTTTATCCAAGGTTTCCGGGGAATTGTTGGTATAGATTAATTCCTGCTTCCCTTTGTATTGCCAGGTATCAACATCCATGTCTATGGACATTTTATAATCGACATGCTGTTGCCAATAGGATGTATTATTTTGGGCCATTCCTTCAGTGATTGAAAGAATGGCCCAAATCATTAATAAGATGTTTCTCATTTTCTGGATACTTTATCCGCCATGATTAAGGCGTTGTATAAATTAACCATTCTTCCTGAGGTGGAAATGTTAGAGAATTTATCGGTATTTGAATCATCGCCCCCTAAAATTACGGTTGCGTTTGAAGCAAGTCCACTTGCCATCATAATTTGTTTAACTTGTTTTGCAGACAACTTTGGGAAGTAAGAACGGATCATGGCTGCAACTCCGGCAGCAGCAGGAGACGCCATGGATGTTCCTTGTAAAAACTCGTAGGTATTCAAAGGAGTTGTTGACCAAATCTTAACTCCTGGAGAAAATACATCAACACTGGTTTTTCCATAGTTTGAAAAAGAAGCAATCAATTCACTTCCGTATTCGTAGTTAAGGGCTCCTACAGTTAGAAAAGTATCGCTTATTTCGGTAGCGCTACCAACTTTTTGGTCGTTAGGATACACCTGTACTTTGTCCAAATCAATTCCGTCATTTCCGGCGGCGTTCACGATCAATACATCGTTATCTGAAGCATATTTAATTGCATCCCAAACCCATTGTGGATGTGGAGAATAGTATTTACCAAAACTAGTATTAATCACTTTAGCTCCATTGTCTACGGCATATCGAATCGCAAGAGCAATGTCTTTGTCGTATTCATCGCCGTCAGGAACTGCGCGAACCACCATAATTTTTACATTCTCAGCAACACCATCCAGCCCGACACCATTGTTTCGTTGAGCTGCGATAATTCCGGCAACGTGCGTACCGTGGCGGGCATCTTCTTTTTTAGGGTCTGGCCCATCTACGTCGTTGTTTCCGTAGAATTTAATTGAAAAATTATCCGGATCATCACCTAATTTTTCCGCACGGAAGTCTTTATCCATATTAAAATGAGTGTTCAGTCTTCCGCCAAAGTATTCAACACCTCGGTTGAGCTGCTTGATTAAGTCTGGAATTGGAGAACCATAGGAAAGCATTTGTGTTAATGCAGTAATTTGAGCTTGCTCCTCCGGACTTGCATTTTGAATGGCTTTTAAGTCATCTGCCGAATAATCTTCCTTCCCTAATTTTTCAGACATGGCGTTATGAGCAGGCACTACTTGTGCTAATAGTTGTTCGTAACGGGCATGATTGGCTTCTGTTTGTCCTTTTTCTTTTTCAAACTCGGCTTTTGCTTTCTTATACACTTCGAAGTTAGCACGATCTGCCGCACCAATGGAAGCTTCACTTTTTCCTTCATACACACGGCCTAATTTTTTCATGATCCGCACGTACTCCATATTCTCCGCTACGATATCTCCTAAGAAATTCCATCCGTGAATATCGTCTACGTATCCATTTTTGTCGTCATCAATTCCATTTCCAGGAATTTCATCTTCATTCACCCAAATAACATTTTTAAGGTCTTCGTGTTCCACATCGATACCACTATCAATAACTCCCACAATCACGGTTGAACCCGTTCTTCCGGCTAATATTTCAGAATAAGCACGATTTACACTCATCCCCGGAATGGTGTCTCTCATTAGATCGGACAACATCCATGTTTTTGTTTGATCCTCCGTCATAGGACTCGCCTTTAATGGGAGGTTGTCGATGTTATCAATGGGGGTTGATACAATAGGGGCCACACTACTTCCACAGGCACCTAGAATAAGTGCAGAAGCAGAGGCTAGCAATGAAACTTTAAGAATTCTCATAATTTTGACTTTAATTAAATAGTTCGTTAAATGAAAAACGCTGATCGAGACGCACGCCTTTTTCAGTATGTTTTACGGTTATTATTTCGGTATGAGCGTCATGCTCTAAAAAAAGGTAATAATGTTTATCTGCCGCTAAATTTAAAAACTTTTCCTTTTCAGGCAAGGTGAGAAGCGGTCTTGTATCGTAACCCATGACATATGGAAGAGGAAGATGACCCGCCGTAGGCAATAAATCGGCCATAAACGCCAAGGTTTTATCTCCTAAGCTAATTTGAGGAATCATTTGCTTTTCGGTGTGTCCGTTTACAAAGAACACGTCAAAACCTAAAGCACAATTTTGAAGCAAATCAATTTCAGGAAGATTGATAAAATTCAATTGTCCGCTCTCCTGAATGGGTAAAATATTCTCAGGCAAAAAGGAAGCCACTTCACGCCGATTAGGTTTTGTGGCCCACTCCCAGTGAAGCACGTTGCTCCAATAGTTTGCATTTTTAAACGCGGGCTCGTAACCGGTGTGGTCCTTATTCCATTGGATGCTTCCGCCACAATGATCGAAATGAAGATGCGTAAGGAATACATCGGTAATGTCGTCTCGATGAAACCCTGCTTTGCGCAAGGAACGATCTAAAGAGTGTTCACCCCAAGGATAATAGTAGCTAAAAAACTTTTCACTCTGCTTCTCACCCATTCCATTATCGATAAGGATGAGTCGATTTCCGTCCTCAATAAGGAGGCATCTTGCAGCAATATCGATCATGTTGTTGGCATCGGCAGGATTGGTTCTTGACCAAAGAGATTTAGGGACAACGCCAAACATAGCGCCGCCATCCAACTTAAAATTTCCTGCTTCAATGGGATATAACTGCATAAGAAGCGCAAATTAGTAAAAGAGAAAGAGATAAAAGATGCGAGTATCTACTAATTTCTATGAATTTAACAAAATGTTAGTTAAAAATGGGGGTTTATTGGACTTTTGGTGCTTAATGGAATTAAAAAATCATAATATATCAAAAGGGGAGTCTATTTTTCATGAGTATAAGCATTTCAGGAAACTTAATAAATTATACTACTTTTAACCACGGCGAACCTAGACTATCAAAAATCCTTTGAAGAAACTTGGTTTTGTTTTTACCCTCAATGAAAGATGATGAATCATTCTTTATTAATATGGCCTTTTCTTAGTATTTTTAGACAAAATTGAAACATGTTAGAGCTCGCAGGAATTATTATTCTAGGGATATTAGCGCAATGGGTTGCTTGGAAACTAAAAATTCCGGCAATTCTTCCGTTGATCCTAATTGGTTTACTTGTAGGGCCCATAGCAACCTTAGTTTCTGAAAGTGGCCATCCTTGGATTCAACCTATATACAATGGAACCCGTGGGCTCTTCCCGGGAGAGAATCTGTTTTATTTTGTGTCATTGGCCATAGGAATTATTCTCTTTGAAGGTGGGTTAACCTTAAAACGTGATGAAATTTCAAAAGTAGGCCCCGTCATTGGAAAACTTATCAGTATTGGGGCTGCAGTGACTTTCTTTGGAGCAGGAGTCGCGGCGCATTACATATTTGGACTTAATTGGCAAATATCTTTTCTGTTTTCGGCATTAATCATTGTGACAGGCCCAACGGTAATTACCCCGATTCTTAGAAATATACCCTTAAAAAAAGATGTTTCCGCGGTACTTAAGTGGGAGGGAATTTTAATTGATCCTATTGGGGCATTGGTGGCGGTATTGGTATTTGAGTTTATTAGTATTGGAGGCGATGCAGGGTATTCAAAACAAGCCTTGGTAGAGTTCGGAAAAATTATTTTAATAGGATTTTCTTTTGGAATATCGGGCGGTTATGCCTTGTATATTTCAATTAAAAAGAAATGGATCCCGCATTACCTGTTGAATGTGGTAGCACTTTCTGTGGTGTTGCTTATTTTTGTTGAAAGCGATTTGTTTGCCCACGAATCTGGATTACTATCGGTAGTTGTGATGGGAATGTTTCTAGGAAACAGCAACCTTCCAAATTTGAAAGAATTACTTTATTTCAAGGAGTCGCTTAGTGTTCTATTAATTTCAATTCTTTTCATTTTATTGGCGGCTAATATAAAATTAGACGACTTATTGCTGATCTATAATTGGAATACAGCGATTTTATTGGCGGTAGTTATTTTTATTTTGCGACCGTTGTCCGTGTTTTTAAGCACCACGAATTCGTCTTTAAAATTTAATGAAAAACTCTTTATAAGCTGGGTAGGGCCTCGTGGGATTGTGGCCGCGGGAATTGCCTCATTATTTGGAACGAAGCTCGCTCTTAAAGGGGCCGAAGGCGCTGAATACATTACGCCTTTGGTTTTTGCTGTTGTTTTAGTTACTGTTTTGTTTAATGCAACCACAGCACGTTATTTCGCATCACTAGTGGGGGTTTTCTTGAAAACTTCTGAAGGGATTTTAATTGTTGGAGCGTCGAAAGTGTCACGATTAATTGCAAGTTATTTGCAGAAGAATGGGAGGCATGTGGTTTTGGTCGATTCAAATCAGGCGAATGTAGCCCAAGCACGCGAATTAGACCTGGAAGCAATTACAGTGAATATTTACGCAGAGGATTTGTCTTCCGATATTGAGTTAAGCGATGTTGGTTATTTGCTCGCGTTAACAGGGAGTGAAGAAATTAACCGACAAGCGATCAACCGATTTGGTAAGATATTTGGTGAAACGGGAACCTTCAGATTGATGTCGGCAGAAGAAAAGGAAAGCGGGGAGGTTACAGATGGAAAAGAACTTTTTTCCACAACGCACGATTATGTTATGCTCGAAGAAGTTGCGCGCACATACCCTTCTATTCAAGAAATACCGGTTGAGACAAACTCTCAATTCTTGAAATTGTTAAACATCATTGAAAAAGATGATGATACTGTAGTTTTATTCCTTAAAATGCCAAATGGGTTTTTAGAAATTATTGGGAGCCCTAAAGAGATGGAAGTGACCAGGGATTGTCAGTTGGTTTACCTCGGAAAGCCTTTAGACGTGGAAGAATTAAACACGGCAACACGATCAAGAAAACATTCTTAAGAATAAAATGCAATGGATAGCGTTCATTGAAAAAGAAGGCATGAAAAAACTAGGCTTTTTAATAATTGTGTTTTCTTTCCTTTTTGGCTGCAAGAAGGATGAAGCTCCATCGTGCACACGATGCAATTCGGACTTATCCGGTGAATTTGAGTTGTGTAGAGAAAGCAATGGGAATGCTTCTGTAAACGGCCAGGATACAGGAACGAGTTACGAAGTGTATATTTCAGATTTAGAGGAAACCGGAGTCCAATGTGGAATCTAGTCGTTGAGTTTTAAAACAGCCATAAATGCTTCCTGAGGAATTTCTACATTTCCAATCGCTCGCATTTTCTTCTTTCCCTTTTTCTGTTTTTCCAACAACTTTCTTTTTCGGGAAATATCCCCTCCATAACATTTGGCAGTAACGTCCTTTCGCAGTGCTTTCACTGTTTCACGTGCAATGATTTTCGCCCCAATCGCTGCTTGTATTGGAATGTCGAATTGCTGACGAGGAATTAATTCACGCAGTTTTTCACACATCTTTTTACCAATGTCGTAGGCGTTGTCTTGATGCAGTAATGCCGACAAGGCATCCACAACGTTAGCATTTAGCAGCACATCAACCTTCACGAGTTTAGAAGCACGCATGCCAATAGGAGAATAATCGAAGGAAGCGTATCCCTTGGAAACGGTCTTTAGTCGGTCGTAAAAGTCAAATACAATTTCAGCCAAAGGCATGTCAAAGCTCAGTTCAACACGATCTTGTGTTAGGTAGGTCTGATTGGTAATCTGACCTCTTTTTTCAATACACAGAGACATGACCGATCCAACAAAATCCGACTTGGTAATAATACTCGCTTTAATATAAGGTTCCTCAACACGATTTAAGGTAGAGGGGTCCGGAAGGTCGCTTGGGTTGTTTACAAGAATTACTGTTTCAGGGTCTTTATTGGTAAAGGCGTGATAGGACACGTTGGGAACGGTTGTGATTACCGTCATATCAAATTCACGTTCTAAACGTTCTTGAATAATTTCTAAATGAAGCATTCCAAGAAAACCGCATCGAAATCCAAAACCTAGTGCCGCAGAGCTTTCCGGAACAAAAACAAGGGAAGCATCATTTAACTGCAGCTTCTCCATAGAGCTTCGCAACTCTTCATAATCTTCGGTGTCTACCGGATAGATTCCTGCAAAAACCATAGGTTTTACATCTTCAAAGCCGGCAATCATGTTGGTGGTAGGATTCTTAGAATCAGTGATCGTATCACCCACTTTTACTTCACGGGCATCTTTAATTCCTGTAATTAAGTAACCAACATCCCCTGTTTTAATTACTTTTTTAGGACTTTGTTTTAGCTTTAAGGTTCCAACTTCATCGGCAAAATAAGACTTGCCTGTGGCCATAAATTTTATGTGCTGACCCTTACTAATTTCACCATTTAAGACCCTAAAATAAGTTTCAACGCCTCTAAAAGGGTTATAAACTGAATCAAAGATTAATGCTTGCAATGGCTCATCGGCCACTCCTTTTGGCGGAGGAATACGTTCAATAATGGCTTTAAGAATCGCTTCAATTCCAATTCCTGTTTTTGCGCTGGCGGGTATTACTTCGGAGGGATCGCAACCTAGGAGGTCTACGATATCGTCCGTAACTTCTTCAGGATTTGCCGAAGGAAGATCCACCTTGTTCAATACCGGAATAATCTCCAAATCGTTTTCCAGTGCTAAATACAGGTTAGAAATTGTTTGTGCTTGAATGCTTTGTGCAGCATCGACGATTAATAAAGCTCCTTCGCAGGCCGCAATGGAGCGGGATACTTCGTAAGAAAAATCGACATGACCCGGAGTATCGATTAAGTTGAGGATGTAATTCTCACCTTCGTATACATATTCCATTTGGATTGCATGACTCTTAATGGTAATACCGCGTTCACGCTCCAAGTCCATGCTATCCAAGAGCTGATCTTGTTTCTCACGGTCTGTGACCGTTCCTGTAGCATCCAATAATCGATCTGCCAAGGTACTTTTACCATGGTCAATGTGAGCAATAATGCAAAAATTGCGAATGTTCTTCATAACATACTTCTTCCAGCCAATAAAGTTGCAAATATAGTTGAAAATAGAAGCTTTTGGATATCAACAGTATCGATACTTTAAATTTTTGTGATGTAAGAATTTTAATGTTAAAATAAAAAACTGATATTTGTTTGTAAATCGATGTAAACCATAAGAAATTCTTCGCTTTTAAATTCAAAAGATTTTAGTACTTTCATATGGTTCAGATAAGCCTATGCCTATAAAATTAATAGCGATACTATTATTTCTTCCTCAAGTTTTTTTAGGTCAGAATTATGTGATCTCAGGAAAGGTGGTGGGCGTAGATGAAGCACCTCTATCTTTTGTGAATGTGCTGTTAATCTCTTCGGAAGGCGGCACTGAAGTTGCCGGAACTTCAACAGACGACGCCGGATTATTTCACCTGGATAACTTAATGGCAGGAAATTATTCTTTGAAAATAATGATGATTGGGTATGCTTCTGAAACCATTTCGATTTCTCTTGACAAAAACAATGATGTAGGAATTATTAAGTTAACTGAAGAAGTTGAGAATCTTGAAGAAATTACGGTTTCAGCCAAAAAACCGACCATACAAAAAACTTCCGGTAAATTGATTTTCAATGTTGAAAACACCTCACTTTCCTCGGGAAACACCTTGGATTTGTTGGCAAAAACACCAGGAGTGATTTTATTAGGCGAATCGATAAAGATTAAAAATAGGCCCACCACGGTGTACCTTAACGGCAGACGGGTATATCTTTCCTCGGCTGAGGTGAATTCATTTTTAAAGAATTTAGAAGCATCGGTGATTCGATCTGTAGAGGTAATTACAAATCCTACTTCCGAGTTTGATGCCGAATCGGGCACCGTTTTAAATATTATTACCACAAAAGCTTTGATGCCTGGGTATAAGGGAACTATTAACGGAAATTATGAGCAGGCTGTTTTTGCGAAGTACACGGTTGGGACCTCGCATTTTTTTAAGAATAATTGGATCGACTTGTACGGAAGTTATAGTTTCAGCCCTAGAAAGGAAAATAAAGACCAGGATTCATACATTCGATACACCAAAATGGATCCCTCGGTAACTGCTGCAATTTGGGAAAGTGACTTCAATCGGATTACGCGGAGCGACACGCATCAGGCAAATTTGGTAGCTGATATAACCTTGGACGAGAAGAATACCCTGAATGTTACGGCCAACCTTTCGTTAACCCCTAGACGAGATTTCAGAAATTTGCAGCAAACAACGATATTTAATCCTCAACGTCAGATAGACTCTACATTTATCACCAAGAGCACGCTAAACAACGATGTTTCTAATTGGTTTTTTGGCACCGATTATCAAACTGAAGTTAACGACAAAGGAGGAACGATTACCATAGGGGCTAATTACATTAATTATGATAGTAATCAACGGCAGGAGCTTGAAAGTCGTTATTTCTTGCCTTCAGGCGACTTTCTAAAATCGATCACCTTCAATACAGATGCTCTTCAAGCCACGGAAATAATTACGGGACACCTCAACTTCAAAACTCCTTGGGCTTCCGGAGATTTTGAATCCGGGCTGAAATATTCAAACATCCAAACAAATACAGGACTTGATTTTTTTGATGTGATAAATGGAAATGAAGAGTTTAATGTTTCACTTTCCGACCAATTTTCATACAATGAAGATATTTATGCAGGGTACTTAACGTATAAAAAGCAATTGGAGAAATGGAACTTTTCTCTAGGTTCTCGATTAGAATATACTGAAGTTTCGGGTATTTCGGAGTCTTTGGGAAATGTCAATTCTCAGGAGTATTTTAATATTTTTCCAAATATTTCTTTTGAATATGAATGGAATGAAGACCATACCATGGGTATGAGTTATGTGCGGAAAATTCAACGTCCGCGCTACCAGAGTTTAAACCCTTTCCGCTATTTCTTAAATGAAAATAATTTCAACGAAGGAAACCCAAACCTTGTGCCGGCCATTGATGATAAAATAACCTTGAGTTATACTCTAAAAGGGAAGTGGTTTTTTGAAGGGTATTTTCAGCACATCGATAATTCTTTAGAACTATTGAATTTTCAGGACAATGATAATTTCACCATTCGTCAAGTTGATGCGAATATCACAGACTATTTTCAGTACAGTTTGGATTTGGTGTATGCAGCCCCTATTAGCGATAGGTGGTTTGTGAGTTATGTAACTTCTACTTACTATCTTGAAAATGAGTTTCTGGCAATTGAGAGTGAACAAGAACGGTACACCAACAGTACGGTAGGATTTTTTGGGCAGTTTTACAATCAGTTTACACTGGATAAAGGCGGAAGTTTCACCACTAACTTGACGGCCACCTATATTTCGAACTTGATATCCGGATCGTTAGATTACAATAATATCTTTAATCTATCTGCTTCATTTAGAAAGTCATTTTGGAATAACAGCGCTAGCATAACCGCAGGTGTAGACGATATTTTTAACACGAATAATGTTCGGGTCACATCCAGGTATTTGAATCAGGACAACTCCTATTTTGCAATGCCCGAATCGCGCAAGTTCTTTGTTGGGTTTCAGTACAACTTTGGAAATTATTCGCTTCGTGAGAACAAAGGAAGTGTAAAAACTCAAG
>JAHEMY010000049.1 GCA_024643425.1 Flavobacteriaceae bacterium | reverse complement strand
GATACGGTAAAGAATATAAAGACACGATGATGGAACCTGGTAACTGGAGAATGTTGCTGTTAGGTTTCGGAGAGTGTTTGCCTTATCATGAGAACAAAATGACCCTCGATTACGATAATTTAGATCGTTGGGGACTTCCTACCGTAACGTTTGATGCTGAATGGAAAGAGAACGAATACGAAATGCGAAAGGATATGGTGAAGCAGGCCGTTGAAATGTTAGAAAAAGCAGGTTATTCAGATATTCAAGAATGGGACGACCCGGGAGCACCCGGATTGGGAATTCACGAAATGGGAACGGCTCGAATGGGTCGTGACCCAAAAACTTCGGTATGTAATGGAAATAACCAATTGCATGCAGTCCCTAACGTTTATTGTACAGACGGATCGTTTATGACCTCTGCAAGTTGTGTGAACCCATCACTTACGTATATGGCAATGTCTGCTCGTGCAGCCAATCACGCCGCTAACCAAATTAAAAAAGAAGCCTAATGGATAGAAGAAGCGCCTTACGAAATTTAGGATGGGGAGCCGGTGCCTTAGTGGTAACGCCTACCATCATGAGTATTTTACAAAGTTGTAAAGAAGCGGGACCTACTTTTACTCCGTTATTTGTGAGCCCGGCACAAGGGCATGCATTAAGAAGCATGGTTGATTTAATCATTCCGAACGATGAACAGGTACCCGGAGCAGTTGCACTGGGAGTTCACGAATTCGTCGATTTATACTGGAAGGAAGTATTGGCTTCGGACATTTCTGAATTGGAAGATCCGTTTATGAAACCATCGCTCACAAAAGAACAAGATTTCATTAAAAATGCCTTTGCGAATTTTGAAGCTACCTTCAAATCGACCTTTAATAAAGAGTTGGCCGATGGAAAACCGGAAGAGTTTGATCAATTATTAGCCAAATATTTGAGAGCTTCTAAAGAAGAGAAGTTAGGCTATGATCAAGCGCTGTATGCCTACTTAGGTGAATTGGAGAACAATCCTTCTGCAAGTTTTGATTCAGATGCTCAAAACTACTATTTATTGTCGTCCATTCGCGGTTTGACGGTGATGGGTTGGAAGAATAGTGAAACCATTGGTGAAACCGTACTTTGGTACGACCCCGTACCCGGACAATACAAAGGATGCATTCCTTTAAGTGAAGCCGGAAACGGGAAAGACATGTCTTTATAAATTCAAACTGATGAATCGAAGAAAATTTATTCAAAAGGGAGCCTTGACGGGCTCCCTTTTTACATTGGGAGGCGGACTACTCGCTTCAAATGCTTGGAAAGCCACCAAGGGGGAAGAAAGCTCCAAACATAGCTTTAAACTCAAATATGCTCCGCACGATGGGATGTTTAAATCCCATGCCGGAGAAGGAATACTGGAGCAACTTGAATTTATGTCTGAACAGGGTTTTAAAGCCTTTGAGGATAATGAGATGAGTGGGCGTTCGGTAGAAGAACAAAAGCAAATTGGAGCTAAAATGAAGGCGCTCGGCATGCACATGGGGGTGTTTGTGGCACATAAAATATACTGGAAAGAACCTAATTTAACCTCCGGGAATAAAGAAAAAAGAGAGGAATTCTTACAAGGAATCAGGGATTCGGTAGAGGTTGCCAAAAGAGTGAATGCAACTTGGATGACTGTGGTGCCTGGATATGTGGATTTACGATTGGACCCGGATTTTCAAACGGCAAATGTGGTGGAGTCCTTAAAACAAGCTTGCGAAATTTTGGAACCTCATAGCTTGGTGATGGTCTTAGAGCCTTTGAATTTTAGGGATCATCCGGGACAGTTCTTGACCGATGCTCCACAGGCTTATCAGATTTGCAAGGCGGTCGACAGCCCTTCATGTAAGATCCTATTTGACGTATATCACCAGCAAATCCAAATGGGGAATCTAATTCCGAACATCAATGCTTGTTGGGATGAAATTGCCTATTTCCAAGTGGGAGATAATCCCGGGCGTAATGAACCCACTTCAGGGGAAATTAATTACCTCAATGTCTTCAAACATTTACATGATAAAGGATTTGAGGGTATTGTAGGCATGGAACACGGGAATTCAGTAAAGGGAAAAGAAGGAGAGCAAATGGTTATAGATGCCTATAAAAAAGTCGATGATTTTTAATAAACCATCGACTTAAATTATTTTGTTGAAGTTCCTTATTCTACAATAAACTTACCGCGCATCATGGCTGAGTGTCCGGGGAAACTACAGATAAAATCGTAGCTGCCTGCCTCAGGGGCCATAAAGGTCACCGAAGCGGTTTCACCACCACCTAACATTTTGGTATGTGCAATCACTGCACTTCCACCATCCGGAATCCAATCGGCAGCTTCGCCTGCATCGGAAGCACTAATGGAAAAGGTAGTAATGTCCGTTCCGGGCTTTAGCAGTACAAAGTTATGTCCCATCACCTTCTTGTCTAACTTTCCAACGTGTCGGAGGGTTAAGGTTACTTCCTGACCGGCTTTTACACGAATTTCACTTTTATCGAACTTCATCATGTCGTTCCCTGCCAAGGCAACGTTCACAGATTTTGAATCTTCTTTCTTCTCTGTTTGAGTAGAAGTTCCAATTTTAATTCCTTCGTCTTCGGTCTTCTTTTCTTCTTTTCCACCGCAACTCACAAGCAGTGCTGCTAAGCAAAAAAGGGATATTAATTTTTTCATCTTAATTATTTTGAAGTTAAAAATTGAAGAGCGCGCTCTTCACTGTAATAGCATTTATCCGTTTTATGAAAGCCTACATGACCTCCAAATTTTGGAATTTCAAGATAGATGTTTTTCGAATTATCCGCAAGTGAAACAGGATAACAATTTTCAGAAAGAAAGCTGTCGTTTTTCGCATTCAAAATAAGCGTCGGAATGGTGATGGCTGCAAGAAATTGAAGGCTGCTGTTTTGATTGTAATAATCGAAGGCATCCATAAAACCATGCGCCGGAGCGGTATATATGTCGTCAAAAGCTTTCAAACTGGTGATCTTTTTTAAATCGGATTGCGACATAGATTCGGGATACGCTTGCATCTTTACGCGGTATTTCTTTTTTAGATCGACCAGAAACGCGGTGCGATATATCCAATTATTCCATTGTGAAAGGCGTTCCAAGGAGCCCTTCAATTGCACTGGAACCGAAACGGCTACCGCTTTGTAAATTTCCTTGGGAAGGTTGTTGTTTTCGCCTAAATATTTCAGCAATAAATTACCTCCCAAGCTAAATCCGATAAGCGCAATCTTGTCGTAGCGATCTTTTGAAAGAATGTATTGAATCACTTCTTTTAAATCGTCGGTCTTTCCGGCATGATAAGAAGTATAACTTCGATTGGTTTCTCCACTGCATCCGCGATAATTAACGGCACAGGCATCCCATCCGTTTTGCACCAAATGAAACGACTGCCCTTTCATGTAGGTCCGTTGCGCATTTCCTTCAAGACCGTGCAAGATAATAGCCAGGCAGCGGGAAGGTTCTTTGCTAAACGAAAAATCCAAATCCATAAAATCGCCATCATGCAGCATTACACGCTCCCGTTGTTGCAGGAGATGCGGGGCCCTTCTTAATTTAGCCGAATAGATGGTAGAGAAATGCCCGTTTTGAAAAGGACCATGTGCGCGATAAGCAGAAGGAATTATGGGCATTTATTACTTAGGTAATGAGATTGTTCTAAAAGAACTTTAAATTTACGGCAAAAAAAAGAATGTTTTTAAAAGAATTCGAGATGCGGTGGAGCGATATCGACTCCAATTTACACCTTAGAAATAGTGCTTATGTGGATTATATGAGCCATACCCGTATGAGCTATTTTTCTGAGCACAATTTCAATCAGAAACGACTCACAGAGCTCGATTTGGGTCCTGTAGCGCTTTATGAGCATATGTACTATTTTCGAGAAGTGCTTCCCGGCAATATTGTGTCTGTCTCGTTAGAATTGAAAGGCGTTTCGGAAAATGGCACCTTTTTCTCATTTCTGCATAATTTCTACGATCAGCATGGAAAAAACCTAGCGCGTTGCGAGATGTTGGGCGCATGGATTAGTTTGAAAACACGAAAATTAATTGAGCCTCCTCATGAACTGTGGGATTTTCTGGAAGGAATGAAAAAGTCGTCCAACTTCAAGATATTAACCAAGGAGGATACCCGTAAATTTGGCCAACTTCCGGAGGATTTATAAAGCAGTTTTTGGTTTTCGCGTAGAGAGGAATACCCCAATAAAAATAAGTGCGGCGGCTCCGAAGCGAAGGGGTGTCATTGCATCAACTCCCGCCAAGATCGCAAAAACAGAAGCCAGGACTGGTTGAAGATAGATAAAAGCTCCAATGGTCGAAGGGCTAAGCTGTTTTAGTGCGTAGATGTTGAACAAATAGGTGAGTACGGTCGTTCCAATGACCACAAAGCAGAGTTTCCACACTTCAGAAAAACCGAGAGAGGCCCAAGCCACCTCCGAGAATTGTTCCCATCCTATTGGGAGGTTCATCAAAATGGCAAAGAGGAAGAACAGTTTCATTAAAGTAATGGAGCTGTATTTGGCCACTAAAGGCTTCACCATGATCAAGTAGACCGAATAGGAGGCTGCATTGATGATGAATAAAAAATTTCCCAAGGGAATATTGGGAGCGTTGGGCTGCGATTTCGCGCCAAAAAGAATTAGCAGCAATGCACCTCCCAAGCCCAATCCAATCCCTAAGGTTTTGAGTAGTGTAATTTTTTCTTTGAGAAATACTGCCGATAGAATTAATAAAAGCACAGGCGCAAGGGTGATTACCACCGAGCTGTTTATAGGAGTAGAAAGCTCCAGTCCTTGGAAAAACATATTCATGTTCAGTACCATTCCAAAAAAGGCGCAAGCGATAATTCTCCAAAGATCTTTTCGATCAATTTTTTCATGAGGAAATAGAAAACTAAGCAACCAAAACAAAAGGCCAGCGCCTGAAACTCGAAGCAGAATGAACCCATAAGGACCAATTACATCAGGCATAAGGCCTTTGGCTATGGTGTGGTTTGCGCCATAAATGGCACTAGCTCCCGTTGCAGCAAGTAAGGCCAAAGCGCGAGCGTTCATGTTCCCTGGATAGATTTTTTGGCAGCTTCGACTACTTTTTTGCTATTGCCAATAAAAATCGAATCGTTGTTTACAATCACCGGTCGTTTTAGAAATGTGTAATGCTCCAGGATGAAGCTCCGAAAGTCCGCTTCGGATAGATTCTCATCTTTTAAATTTCGTTCTTTATAAAGCTTGGCTCTTTTGCTGAATAAGGATTCGTAGCTCCCCGACATGGCTTTCAATTCATCCAGCTGTTTTACAGTAAGGGGATTTTTTTTGATATCCTGCCGTTCGAACGAATCAGGCAATGGAATCGTTTTGATAATTCGAAGGCAAGTATCACAAGTTGATAAGTAATATATTTTTTTCATTCAAAATAAGCTTTTGAAAGTTGCTCCGAAATTTCAGCCCACGAGAGGAAGAGTTCTTTCGGGCCATCGGCATAACTGGCGATATCGTAGACATTATAAAGAACCACAATGCCTTCTTCTAAGAATCCAATATTCGTTGTCAAATAGAATTCATCGTTTTCAAACCAAAACCCGGTCGAATTAATAGGAGCGTCTTTAGGGATATTATTTTTCTCACGAAACTTAGTTTCGACAAGCATCTTCAACGCATTTAGATCCTTAAAAACATCTTCGGCGTCAAGTTCTTCTCCCGTTTTTTTGTCGAGATTTTTAAAATTTATGGCTCCATAACCATGCGCGCCACCGGTGTACATATAACTTTTAAGTTCGAGGGAAATGAGGCGATTATTTTCAAAAATTTTAGCTATTTCAAGACTAGCTTCATAATCTGCATTGAAGTTAAATTCAGATTTGTCATTTTTAAAGGCCATCACGAATTGATTTGCTGCCACCTCCATATTTTCCGCCACATTGTCCGAATCTTCCCCAATGTTCAAGGAAGAAACAATATATTGCTCAATCTCATCATTAATTTTTGAAGCGACCTCGCGGTTTCCTTCTGCGATAAGATAAGAAATGTTAATGATCGGACATGGTTCCGACTCACAGAGGGGTAAATCGTTTTGAGTATATTCAGCAGGAATAAGTGTTAGCTCCGAATTTGAATTACAGCCATAAAAAAAGAGACTACCAAAAAGTAAAACGAAGGTTCTTTTCATGAGATAAAAATACAATAGTTTTTACAATGAATAGGGAATCCCTTACTTTTGTTAGACTAAAAAGAGCTTATGAAATTCAACACAAAAACAATCCACGGTGGACAAGAGCATGATAAGGCTTATGGTGCGGTGATGCCACCTATTTATCAAACTTCAACCTACGCCCAAACCACCCCGGGAGGACATAAGGGATATGAGTATTCGAGAACCCATAATCCTACCCGGAATGCATTAGAAAATGCTTTTGCGAGTATTGAAGGTGGCGATTACGGACTTGCGTTTGGAAGCGGCTTGGCTGCTATCGATGCTGTAATGAAGTTGCTTAAACCCGGAGATGAGGTGATTTCAACCAACGATTTATACGGCGGAACCTATCGATTATTTACCAAGGTTTTTGAAGATTTTGGAATTAAGTTTCATTTTATAGGCATGCAAGACCCTGAAGTGATTGCTTCCTATGTGAATGCGCAGACCAAACTGATTTGGGTGGAAACACCTACCAATCCCATGATGAACATCATCGATATCAAGGCCTGTGCGGCTATTTCCAAGAAACATGGGTTACTTCTTGCCGTTGATAACACTTTTGCAACGCCATACCTGCAACAGCCTTTGGCATTGGGGGCAGATATCGTAATGCACAGTGCAACGAAGTACTTGGGCGGACACAGCGATGTAGTGATGGGGGCTTTGGTCGTAAAAGACAAGAGTTTGGCCGATCGATTGTATTTTATTCAGAATGCCAGTGGCGCTATTTGTGGCCCTCAGGATAGCTTTTTAGTGTTACGCGGAATAAAGACTCTTCATGTTCGCATGCAACGCCATTGCGAAAATGGTCGAGACGTAGCGCAATACCTGTCAAGTCATCCAAAAGTTGAAAAGGTATATTGGCCCGGATTTGAGCATCATCCTAATCATGAAGTTGCCAAAGCACAGATGAAGGATTTTGGAGGGATGATTTCCTTCGTGACGAAGGGGAACAACTACCAAGAAGCTATCCGCATAGTGGAACGACTAAAAGTATTTACCCTAGCGGAAAGTCTTGGCGGAGTAGAAAGTTTAGCCGGACACCCGGCAAGCATGACTCATGCCAGCATTCCTAAAGAGGAGCGGGAAAAAACAGGGGTTGTCGATGCGTTGATTCGGTTAAGTGTAGGGATAGAAGATATAGACGATCTAATTGACGATCTTAGACAAGCAATCGGATAATTGTTTCGAGATGCTAAAAATAAAAAGGGCGGCCATTGGCCGCCCTTTTCTATATGTTTTTTCGAATTTAATCCAAGTAATAAATGTATCCAATGTTCAACCAAAAGATCCAATCGTTGGCTTTATTTTCTGGAACAGGAACTCCGTTTCCGGCCCCTAAAGCTTGTTCATTAAATTCTTCTTGGGGATTTAGTCCGTCCACCCAGTTCGAAAAATAATATTGCCAACGGGCGTCTAGCATTAAATCACTTAAAGGCGTTAATTTATAGCGTATCCCTGCACTCATCACAATACTCCATGTGGTATCTCCTTCTTGTTGGAAAGAATTATAGTATTTATCAGGCGTTGTTATAGGCGTATTTAAAGGTCCGAGTTCACTGTAGAGCTCCGGATCAAAACTTACCCAATGGACTCCAAAACTTCCAAAAGGAGCTATTTTATAAGATCCTGCAGCAAAGTCACGGATACTCAAAGGAAAGTATTCAAGTTGTGCTCCAATGTCAAATACACTAGAAGATCCTTTCATTGCTCTTAACTGGTCGGCAGTGAGCGAGGTTTTGTCAGGCTCCACCCATTCTCCCAAGTGATCAAAATTTGTTTTGTGGTAATCAATTTCGCTTCGAAGTTTGAAGTGATCGTTGAAATACGTATCTCTGGTGTAACAGTTACAATCTGCGCGGTAAGAGAAGTTGATGTAATGGATAATCCCTACTCCCCAACCCACATTTCCAACATTGGTCTCCGTATCGTAACGCTGGCCAAAATCTGAATAGAAAGCTACCGGACCGGTGATTACACCAATCTCATGAGAGAAGCCAAACTGGCTATGAACTTCTTGCTTTAGAACAGCAAAAAAGAGAAATACCAATAGCAATAATCTGGTATTCATTGATTTTTAGGTTTAGATTGAGACGTAACAAATATATAAAAACATATCTAACACCGAAATTTATTGTGGGTAATTAGCTTATTTCAGCCAAAAAATTTACTACAATGTGCGCAGATAACTTATATTTGCCAACAATTTCGAAAACGTTTTCAGTGTCGATAAATTGCATATTTAACACGATTAACGTCCGAAATTTACGGAAAACACATTTTATCCATACATTATTGTTAATTCTAAATCTTTTCTTGTGAAGCAAAGTATTAAAGATTTCATTTCTAAAGTAGCTGAAATGAATCCTAACGAACCAGAGTTTATTCAAGCCGTAACCGAAGTTGCCGAAACGGTGATTCCTTTTATTGAGGAAAACGAAACTTATCAAGGCAAAAAACTACTCGAGCGAATGGTAGAGCCTGAAAGAACCATCATTTTCAGAGTGCCATGGACCGACGATAAAGGTGAAATTCAGGTAAATAGAGGATACCGAATCGAATTTAATTCGGCCATTGGACCTTATAAAGGAGGATTGCGTTTTCATCCTTCGGTAAACTTGAGCATTTTAAAGTTTTTAGGATTTGAACAAACCTTTAAAAACAGCTTGACCACACTCCCAATGGGTGGTGGAAAAGGAGGTAGCGATTTTAACCCAAAAGGAAAAAGCGATGCCGAGGTAATGCGTTTTTGTCAAAGCTTTATGTCTGAATTATCAAGACATATTGGGCCTAATACCGATGTGCCTGCCGGAGATATTGGCGTAGGTGGAAGAGAAATTGGTTTTATGTTTGGGCAATACAAGCGATTGCGAAATGAGTTTACAGGAGTATTTACAGGAAAAGGATTGGCCTATGGTGGATCTTTAATCAGACCGGAAGCAACCGGATATGGAGATGTATACTTCGCAGAAAATATGTTAGCGACCAAAGGCGAAAGTTTCAAAGGGAAAACCGTCGTAATATCGGGATCCGGGAACGTTGCGCAATATGCCGCTGAAAAAGCAACACAATTAGGTGGAAAAGTGGTTACACTTTCAGATTCAGCCGGATATATTCATGACGCAGAGGGCATCAACGATGAAAAATTAGCCTTCGTTATGGACCTTAAAAATGTGAAACGAGGACGAATCAGTGAGTATGTAAAACATTATCCTAATGCAACCTATGTGGAAGGGAAACGTCCTTGGGAAGTGAAATGTGACATCGCATTGCCTTGTGCTACTCAAAATGAATTGAATGGTGAAGAAGCAGCCATGCTTGTTAAAAATGGTTGTATTTGTGTTGCAGAAGGGGCAAACATGCCATGTACTCCGGAAGCAATCGCTGAATTCCATAAAGCCAAGATTTTATTTTCTCCAGGAAAAGCTTCAAATGCCGGAGGTGTTGCCACTTCAGGTTTAGAAATGTCGCAAAACTCGTTGCGTTTAAGCTGGACTCGTGAGGAAGTAGATCAAAAACTACATGGAATCATGAACGATATCCATGCAGCTTGTGTTCAGTACGGAAAAGACGGAGATGGTTATGTAGACTACGTAAAAGGAGCGAACATTGCCGGATTTGTAAAAGTCGCTGATGCAATGATGGCGCAAGGAGTCGTTTAATTCTAAAAAAAGCATGGGAAAAAGACTAATCACAATTGATGATCTAGTTGACGTTTATTCCAAAGCACGACAAAGAGGAACTAAATTTATCCTATCCAAACTAAATTGGAAAGGTCAATCAAGAACCAAAAGCGCCTTTAACGAAAGTGCCGTTGAAAGTTCTAATTGGTGGATCATTCCGAAAGTCTTGGAACGGTGGAATGAGAAAATATCAGGAAACCCGTCCGTGAACTATGAAAAGTTTATGATGGACGGGTTTTTTAAAGACCGAAAGGATTTAAAAATGATTTCTCTTGGTAGTGGCATCTGCTCCCATGAAATTGATTTAGCACAGCACCCCAACTTTAAGGAAATAGTTTGTTTAGATATTGCCGAAAATCGATTGGATGAGGCGCGCGCAGTAGCGGAAGCGAAAGGACTTACCAATATGAAATTTGTGTGCGGAAGTATCTACGATTTCGATTTTAAACCTAATGAATACGACATCGTCTTTTTTCATGCTTCCTTGCACCACTTTAAAAATGTGGAAGGCCTTCTTAAAAACACCTTGCTCCCAACATTAAAACCAGAAGGTCATTTGGTGATCAACGAATATGTTGGCCCTAATCGTTTGCAATTTCCAAAAGCTCAGATTAATGCAATTAATCAGGGAATTAATTTAATTCCCGATACCTATCGAACTCGTTTCAAGATGGAATTAAAAAAGAACCGCTTTCATGGAACGGGTTGGATTAGGATGTATCTCGCCGATCCGTCGGAATGCGTCGATTCCCATAGCATCTTGCCTGCCATCCATAAACACATGCATGTGGTTGTGGAGAAACCATACGGAGGAAACTTACTCATGAATATTCTGAAAGATATTTCCCATCATTTCGTGGTCCCAAATCCGGTCACGTATAATGTCTTAACTGAATTATTTGCACTGGAAGATTCCTACCTTGAATCACATCCATCCGATTTTATATTTGGTATCTACGCAAAATCTAAAGCATAATACAGAACTTTAGGCTCTAAAACAGCATGTACTTTTACGTGTTTCTACAATAAATAGTATTTTGCCGTGTTTTTAGCTTATAGTGCCCAATTGATATGAAAAAATACATTACACTGTTATTACTATTTTGCTCCTTGTATGGGTTTTCTCAAAGCTATGAAGACCAATGGACGGGGTTCTTTTCATTTGTATCAATTGTCGATATCTCACAAGGGAACGATCTAATCTATGTTGCTTCTGAAAATGCAATTTTCACCTTCGATATTAATCGAACAGAAATAAATACCATTACCACCATTAACGGATTATCCGGAGAAAGTATAAGTCAGATTCACTACAGCTCGCAGTATGGCGCCCTCTTTATTGGGTATGAAAACGGGCTCATTGAGGTCGTAATCAACGGTGAGGATGAAGTTTTGAAAGTTGTCGACATACTTGAAAAGCAAACCATTCCGCCCGATCGGAAACAGATTAATCACTTTCATGAGGAAGCAGGTTTCCTCTATATTTCTACACTTTATGGAATTTCAGTCTACGACATTGCCAACCTAGAGTTTGGAGACTCGTATTTTATTGGGGATTTTGGAACGCAAATCGAAGTCCGGCAAACCACCATATTACCACCCTACATTTATGCCGCTACCCGAGAAGAAGGGATAAAGCGCGCATTGATTGAGAGTGATGATCTTATCAATTATGAAGAATGGACCTCCATTATTCAAGGGGCCATTGTTGGAGTTCAACGACTGGGAGACGAAGTATATTTTGCGCGTAACAATAACCGAATCTTACGCCTCGTCCCGGAACCTTTTCAAGTGGTCGCAGACTTTGGTATGGACGAAATTGTGGATTTTACGACCGAGCGGGACCTATTGACCATCACGACCAAAAATAAGGCCACCGCCTATGGTCCGGGGTTTGTTCAATTAGGAGCGATTAACGGACTCACAGGGATTGATGATCAATTTCAGTGTGGATTATCTGTGGGGAATAATATATACGTTGGAACTGCTGAAAACGGATTGTTTCAAATTCCATTTGGATCTTCTTCTTATGAACAAATTTTACCCGACGGACCAATTCGAAACGATCCTTTCGCTATTGATGCATCTCCGGGGCAGTTGTGGGTTGGGTTTGGCGATATTACAGTAAGTTTTAATCCGTTTCCTTTAAGCTACCGCGGAATAAGTAATTTGAAAGACGAGGCTTGGACCAACATTGGTGAAGATGAAATTTTTGGTGCCAGCGATATGGTCTATGTACGAATTAACCCAATGAACACCAACGAGGCTTATTTTTCTTCTTTTCAACAAGGACTCCTAAAAGTAGTGGATCAGGTGCCTCAGGTTTTATATAATGAAGATAATAGTCCGTTAGAAGCCCCTCCAAATAATATAGCTGCCGGAATTAGGATATATGGTTCTGATTTCGACCGTGACAACAATCTGTGGTTTACTCAGACAAAAATTAATGAAGGCCTGGTGCGTCTTAGTCCCGGGGGTCAATTCACCCGTATTGATATTTCCGATATTATCAATGCTGAAGATGAATTAGCATTAAATGAATTAGCTATTAGCCGAGAAGGAAATGTTTTCTTTGGTTCAGCTGAAAGTGGTTTAATCGGGTTTAACCCGAGAACCAATACTTTTGGGAGAATTTCTGAAGGGACCGGAAACGGGAACCTGCCTTCTACCGATATACGGGCACTGGAATTTGATAATTCCAACCGACTTTGGATTGGTACCCGAGAAGGATTACGGGTGCTGTTCAATGTGGGAGGGTTTTTTCAGAATGGAAACAACACCGAGGCACAAGCCATTATCATACTAGACGATGGTGTTCCTCAAGAGCTATTGTTTCAGCAATCAATCACCGATATTGAAGTAGACGGATCTAACAACAAATGGATTTCTACCGCCTCCTCCGGTGTGTTTTATGTTTCCTCGAACGGACAGGAGACCTTATTGCGTTTCAACAAAGACAATTCACCGCTGCCCTCGAATAATGTTCAGGATATCGCCATTGACGATTCTACGGGGAGGGTATATTTTGCTACCACTAAAGGACTAGTTGCCTACGAGGGGGCTTCTACAGCGCCACGTGAAACCCTGGAAGGGGTATATGCCTATCCAAACCCTGTGCGTCCCGGCTTTTCCGGAAACGTCACCATCGATGGATTAACAGCCCGTGCCAATGTAAAAATAACCGATATCGAAGGGAACCTTGTTTTTGAGACCACCAGCGAAGGAGGAAGTGTCCTTTGGGATACGAAGGCTTTTGGCAAATACAAAGTCGCCTCAGGAGTTTATCTAGTGCTCATAACTTCCGCGGATGCCTTAGAAACCAAGATTACTAAAATTATGGTGGTTCGATAATGCAAGTTACAACGCGAGCATTCGTATTCTCTTCTATAAAATATTCCGACGCCGATTTGATTGTATCTTGTTTCACGGAACGATACGGACTTAAAAGCTATCACCTTCGAGGAGTTTTAAAATCGAAGAAAGGAAAACTCCGAGGATCGCTATTTCAACCGCTTACTTTTTTACAGCTCGAAGCCTATCACAAAGACAAAGGAACGCTCGAACGCATTCAAGAAGCTAAAGTAATTCACCCATACAAATCCTTGCATACCCATGTGGTAAAGTCATCTTTGGTGATGTTCCTAACAGAAATTTTAAAGAATTCGGTACAGGAAGAAGAGACCAATCTGGCCTTGTTCCAATTTATTGAGAATGCATTTCTATGGCTCGACGAGAATGAAAAAATAGCTAATTTTCATCTAATTTTTCTTCTGAATTTAACCAGTCATCTAGGCTTCTACCCCGATTTTTCGGAGCAAGAGAAACCTTATTTCAATGTTTCGGAAGGGGTATTTCAAGATTCGTCGGAGGGAGCAATTTGTAAAACAGGCGTTGAAGTGGAAGTGGTTAAAAAATTAAATGAACTAGATTTTGATGAAGCCGCGGCATTAAAAATCAACAAAAAAGAACGTACCGACACCTTGGCCTTATTGCTCGAATATTTTAGGTGGCACGTGCAAGGGTATCGCACTCCAAAATCACTTCCGGTGTTTATAGCACTTTTTGATTAGGCGCTATTACGACTGGCATTGATGTTTCCAAACAGCGAACGGGTAACCATTTTTTCATAAGTCTCAATTAATTGTGGATCGCCCCCTTCTTTTTTAAGTCGTTGAATTTCACGCAATGCATATTGCTGAATGGTAAGCAATGGTAAAACAATGCGCTCCCGAACCGCTATGGAAGCGCGCATGGCTCTGCTATCTTCCATCAATTCTTCATAGCCGGTAAGCTTGAGCAAAAGTGATTTTGTTCGTTCAAATTCGTCGTGAATAAGCGTCCAAAACGCTCCAAATTCAGGGTCGTCCTTCATGTAGGCGGTGAGTGGGAAAAAGGATTTTGTTAAGCTCATCATGCTATTCTCTAACAAGGTTCTGAAAAAGGTTGAATTTTGATACAAGGATTGTACTTTGTCAAACTGACCTTCCTTTAAAAAGTCTTCAATGGCAATTCCGACTCCATAAAAACCGGGGACATTTTGCTTTAACTGACTCCAGCTGCCTACAAAAGGAATAGCACGTAGGTCGCTAAAGACCAATTCCGAACCTTTTCCACGTTTTGACGGCCTACTCCCAATGTTGGTTTTTGCGTAATACTTCAACGTACTCATTTGCTCGAGGTAGGGCAGGAATTTAGGATGATTCTTAAAATCTTTATAGGCCTCATAGCTGCGCTCTGCCAATCGATTCATGGTATTTCGATCGTGTTCGGAAAGGGTGTTTTTTTCATCTCTGAACACTTCATTTGAAATCCCCGAACTTATAAGTTGTTCCATATTGTATTGGCAAGTATTTACCGTTCCAAAATTTGAACTTATGGTTTGCCCTTGGATGGTGAGCTGTACTTCCTCGTGTTCAATAGTATTGCCTAAGGAAGCGTAAAATTGATGCGTCTTTCCACCGCCCCGCGCCGGAGGTCCTCCGCGGCCATCGAAAAACAATGCCGTCACTCCATATTTTCTTGAAATCGTGGTAAGCCGCTCTTTGGCAGTAAAAATACTCCAATTGGCCATGAGGTAGCCTCCATCTTTGGTGCCGTCACTAAAACCAAGCATGATGGATTGTCGCATGCCTCGTCGCTCTAGATGTTCTTTATATTCCGGATTGCTATAAAGGGTTTCCATCACCGAATCGGCCACCTGCAGGTCGTCGACGGTTTCAAACAAGGGAATCACATCAACTGTAGGAGCTTCCCAATCGCACAAGCGAATCATGGCAAAAGCTTCTAAGACATTTACTACGCTACCATTATTGCTAATGATGTATCGATTACAGGCCTGTTCCCCATTCTGCGTTTGAATTTCTTTCATCGCATAGATCGACGCCAGTGTTTTTTGAGCCATTTCATCATCCAAGGAACTAGGGTCCACATTTCCTTTTAGCTGAGATAATTCGTGTATTTTTTCAGTATCAGAAAGAGCTGAATAGGTTTTACTGAAAAGTTTTGGGTGACTTTCAGTTATAGAGGTCATAACGTGCGTATGCACTCTGGAATCTTGACGAATGTCTAAGCTTGCAAAATACAAACCGAATAAATGCACTTTCCCAATAAGGTTGGTGACTTGGTCGAGGAATAAGGATTGGTGTTTTTGAATTAAGACTTCCTTGATTTCCTCCAAATTCTCCTTTATTTCAGCAGCAGTAAGGCTGGTGTTTTTTCCTGAATTGCTCAATTCACGGGCAATTTTGTACTCCAAAGCAATCACCAGATTTTCAACCCCCTCGAAAGTAATTCGGCGGCGTAATTTTCGGAGGTCTTTGTGGTAATTCTTAAGAACGGTATACCGAAGTCTAGAAGCTACTTGAAGCGTGATTTCGGTAGTAACAAACGGATTCCCATCGCGATCACCTCCCGGCCAAAAGCCTAAATTCACTACTTGATTTTCAAGTTCTTGTCCTTCAAAAATATTGTTTTGAATATAGTCGTAGATGTTGAATGCAGCCTCATAAAAAACGTGTTCGAGGTACCAAATCAGACTCACGGCTTCATCGTAAGGTGTAGGTTTTGTTTTTTTGAAAAAGGGCGTTTTTCCTAATTGGGCGAGTAATAACTTAAGCTCTTCTAGTTTGTTCTTTTCAATGGATCGTGCGAGATCGGTGATGATTCCCAGAACACTTCCCGGGTAGAATTGCGTTGGGTGAGCGGTTAATACAGTGCGCACTTTAAAGCGCTCCAAATAACTTTTTAAAGCCTCTTTTTTATTTTTATCATCGGCCTCTTCCTTCACATTTCGCAATGTACCGCGCCCTTCCATATTATTAATGATGGTAAAGGTGGCTTCTTCTATGGCATCGAACAATACTACTTGTCGTTCGATGTATTGAATAAATCGAAATAACAAATTAATTTGATCTTTTACCGGTGGATTATCGCGGTATTGTTTAAAAAAGGAAGCGACAATTTCGCTAGGATTTTTTTGGGCTGCGAATCCTTTTTCACAAACTTCCTGAAATAGGGGTAGCAACACTCCGGTTCGCGTAATCGAATCGAAGGGAAGCGTCATGAAGATACTGTTGTATATCTGATATTTTGATAGTACATGTTCTTGAAACCGTTCTTCCTTGGTATGCCTCATGATAGAAAATTTAGAAACTTAAAGGTACTTATTTATTGTGATAACGAGCATATTATAGCTGCGCTTAGCGTAATTATTGGTAAGGGTTAAAAATGACTTTGAAAAGGGTTCCTAGAATATAAGAGGAATTAAGAAATATGCAAAAATCATGAGCACAATAATTGAAATAAGATTTAAAACAATACCGGTTCTCGCCATTTGAT
>JAHEMY010000048.1 GCA_024643425.1 Flavobacteriaceae bacterium | reverse complement strand
CTTAAAAGTAAACTGTTCGTTTCCATGATTGATGATTTGATTGATACTTAAAAGACGAACCACCAAAAAAAATGTTACATCGATGTAGCTAAAAACATTTAGAGCCTCAATGTTGAGGCTCTAAAGTATTAGTGGTTTACCAAATCTTCCTGATTTCTGAAAACCAGTTCATTGTCAAAGCTATCCAGCAAAATAATGCTATCGGTACTTATCTTGCCGGATAGAATCTCTTTAGAGAGCTGGTTCAACACTTCTTTCTGAATTACTCGTTTCACCGGACGTGCACCAAATTGAGGGTCAAATCCTTTTTCGGCCAAATATTCGACTGCTTCTTGGGTAGCATCCAAGGTGATATGCTGTTTTCCGAGCATTTTGGTAACACTTTTCAATTGCAATTCAACAATGCGCTCAATGTTAGCTTTTGAAAGTGGAGTGAACATGATGATATCGTCGATTCGATTTAAAAATTCTGGTCGAACCGATTGTTTCAACAATCCCAATACTTCAATCTTCGCAATTTCCATTGCCGTTTCCGGATCTTTGAGGGTTTCAAATTTCTCTTGAATAATCTGACTTCCCATGTTGCTGGTCATGATAATAATGGTGTTCTTAAAGTCGGCAACACGACCTTTGTTGTCGGTTAAACGACCTTCATCCAACACTTGTAATAGGATGTTGAACGTGTCCGGATGTGCTTTTTCAATTTCATCCAATAAGACCACAGAATAAGGTTTTCTTCGCACCGCCTCCGTAAGCTGACCACCTTCATCATACCCAACGTATCCTGGAGGAGCTCCGACCAAACGACTCACGCTGTGTCTTTCCTGATACTCACTCATGTCTATTCGGGTCATGGCATTCTCGTCGTCGAAGAGGTATTCGGCCAATGCCTTAGCCAGTTCCGTTTTACCAACGCCCGTAGTTCCTAAGAATAAGAAAGATCCAACCGGTTTTTTCGGGTCTTGCAATCCTGCACGACTTCTACGAATGGCGTCACTTACTGCTACAATGGCTTCTTCTTGTCCCACAACACGCTTGTGTAATTCGTCTTCTAGCTTGAGAAGTTTATCACGCTCACTTTGGAGCATTTTGGTTACAGGAATTCCTGTCCATTTGGCAATAACCTCAGCAATGTCGTCGTAGGTTACTTCTTCTTTGATTAAGGAGTGTTCACTTTGGTTTTCTGCCAATTCGGTTTCTAATCGATTCAAGTGTTCTTGCGCTTCTTTAATTTTTCCATAGCGCAATTCGGCTACTTTACCAAAATCACCCTCACGCTCCGCGCGTTCGGCTTCCATCTTATATTCTTCAATGTCTTTTTTAGCATTTTGAATGTTTTCCACCACCTCTTTTTCACTCTTCCATTTTGCATTTAACTCGTTGCGTTCTTCTTTGAGGTTTGCTAAATCATTTCGAAGGACTTTTAGTTTTGCTTCATCTTTTTCGCGTTTGATGGCCTCAATTTCAA
Organism: Flavobacteriaceae bacterium; assembly: GCA_024643425.1. GTDB lineage: Bacteria > Bacteroidota > Bacteroidia > Flavobacteriales > Flavobacteriaceae > JAHEMY01. The sequence goes on along the minus strand of JAHEMY010000048.1, from coordinate 15,299 downwards.
TTTCCAATTGCATCACTTTTCGGTCAAGTACATCCAATTCTTCAGGCTTGGAATTAATTTCCATGCGAAGTTTGGAAGCAGCTTCATCCATCAAGTCTATCGCCTTATCGGGTAAAAACCTATTGGTGATGTACCGTTGAGATAATTCAACCGCCCCGATAATTGCCTCGTCTTTGATTCGAACTTTATGGTGGGTTTCATATTTTTCTTTGATCCCACGTAGGATTGAGATCGCACTTTCGGTATCCGGTTCGTCCACCATTACTTTTTGGAAACGTCGTTCCAACGCTTTGTCTTTTTCAAAGTACTTTTGGAATTCGTCCAAAGTCGTCGCACCAATGGCTCTTAATTCTCCACGCGCTAAGGCTGGTTTTAAGATGTTGGCCGCATCCATGGCACCTTCACCACCTCCGGCACCTACGAGGGTGTGAATCTCGTCGATGAAAAGTACAATATCTCCATCGCTACCGGTTACTTCTTTTATAACGGCTTTAAGTCGTTCTTCAAACTCTCCTTTGTATTTAGCACCCGCAATTAGTGCTCCCATATCCAAGGAATAAATTTCTTTGGATTTCAAATTCTCAGGAACATCGCCATCCACAATTCGATGCGCAAGTCCTTCAGCAATCGCTGTTTTCCCTGTTCCGGGTTCACCAACCAGCATAGGGTTATTTTTGGTTCTTCTTGTCAATATTTGAAGGATTCGTCGAATTTCTTCATCACGACCAATCACCGGGTCCAATTTTCCATCTCGGGCCAATTGATTGAGGTTTCGAGCGTATTTGTTTAAGGCGTTATAGGTCTCTTCGGCACTTTGGGAAGTCACCCGATCACCTTTGCGAAGTTCTTCGATGGCTGCTTTAAGGTGTTTTTCAGTTACCCCTTGATCTTTTAAGCTTTGTGCAATACTACTTTTTGATGAAAAAATAGCAAGGAGCAAGTGCTCCACACTTACATATTCGTCGTTCATCTTTTTAGCAATAATGCTCGCTTCATTCAAGGTTTTAACGGCCTCTCTTGAAAGCATTATTTCGCCTCCTGATACTTTAGAAAAACTTTCCAATTGTTTGTCTAAGACTTGTTGTAGCAGGGGAACGTTCACGTCTAATTTTTTAAGGATGAACGGCATTACATTTTCATCAACTTCAAAAATGGCCTTCAACAAATGTTCATTTTGAATTTGTTGATGTACGAAGCTCTGTGCAAGCTGCTGTGCATGTTGCAAGACTTCTTGTGCTTTTATGGTATAATTATTAAAATTCATGATTCTTATTTTTAGCTGTAATGCTTAGTTCAAAAGCTACGCCAAAAGGAAATTTAGACAAAATGACTGCATGAATCCTTCATAAACAAGACATTATGTCTGTTTAAAGCCATTTTTTTCTGCGGAAGAAGTAGAGCATTCCAATGAAGATTACAATCATGATGATCCATACAATGAAGTACCCATCTTTGTATTGCAATTCGGGCATGTATTGGAAATTCATGCCGTAAACACCTACAACAAAAGTAAGCGGAATGAATATGGTTGCGATGATGGTAAGCACCTTCATGATGTTGTTCATTTTATTGCTTACTGTGGTCATGTACATGTCCATGAGTCCCCAAACCATATCACGGTAGATTTCGATATTTTCATTGATTTGAATAATATGGTCGTAGACATCTCTAAAGAAGTCCCTTGTTTTATCGTCAATTACCTTGTGATCGGACTTTTCAAGTCTTGAAATTACTTCGCGAAGCGGGAACACACTGCGTCGAATACGCAACACTTCTCTCTTTAAAGCTTGAATTTCTTTTGGGACAGAATCGTCAGGATTCTCATTGAACAATTGATCCTCTAAATGCTCAATTTTTTCACCAATATCTTCAATCACTGCAAAGTAATTGTCTACAATGGTATCAATAAGGGCAAACGCGAGGTAATCGGCCCCGGACGAACGTATGCGACTGTCAGGATTTGCGATGCGCTCCCGAATAAAATGAAAAATATCTTCCTCCGATTCCTGGAAGGATAACACATAATTTTGACCTACAACCAGGGAAATATGTTCGACTGTAAACTGCTCGTCTTTATTGAAGTAGAGCATTTTTAAAACAATAAAAAAATAATCACCGTATTCATCAACTTTTGGTCTGTGATCGGTATTTAATACATCTTCCATCACCAGGGGATGCAGGTCGTAGTAGGCTCCTAATTTTTCAATTTCCGCAGATAAATTAAGTCCATTCACATTAATCCAAGTAACTTGATCTGTGGTTTTGAATTTAAAAGCATCTTCTACATGCTTTGATTGAATAAGATCAAAAGAATCTTTAGAGTAGTCGTAAATTTCAATATCGGTGCTCTCTCGCAGCTTATCTCCGGTATACCCAGCAGTTCCCGGAGCTTTTCCAAGCACCTTAGCAATGCGTTTCTTTTTGGGTTTGGTGTGTTTTTTCATTCCTTTTTAAAGATACTTAAATCTTATAACAATGTTTTTGTAAAGTCTTTTATTTTTGCCCGACTACGAATAAAAAAAATTATGGGTTTATTTAATTTCTTCGAAAAGAAAGAAAATACTGTTGTGAATGAAGAAAAGTCAATTCCTTGGAAGCGCCTCACGCGCATCGAGCAATTGGATGAAATAGTAGAGGCATCAAAACAAAAGCCGGTGGCTATTTTTAAGCATTCAACCACCTGTGGTATTAGCCGAATGGTTTTGCGCAATTTTGAAAATAATTATTCCATCCCGGAGGGGAAAATAAGTTTGTACTACCTCGATTTGCGCGCTTTTCGAGAGGTCTCAAATGAGACAGGGTATCGATTTCAGGTAATTCATGAAAGTCCGCAATTATTGGTGATAAAAAATGGGGTTGCGGTATATCACGCGTCCCATCATAACATACATGCGGCCGATTTAGAACGATTCCTCTAAAAAACTTCCTCCTTAAAAGGGCGTTCTGTATTTATCGAAATCGAAGATTCCGTAAAAATTCTTTTAGTTGAACTTTTAATTGTTCCCCGGCATCCAAAACCATTTGTTGATTCGATGGAAATGGAAAGTATTCATACCGAATGAATTTCAAATCTTCCGGTGTTAATGCCCGTTCATCACCTCGGAACCTGGCGAAGATGTTTTCAAAGATAAACTCTGTTCCCAATGGTTGTTGATTAATCGAACGATTTCGAAGTAAATCTTTCAATACGATATTACCCTCTACGCGAGCCGATTTAAATTGCTCGGTATACGTGATGTCGGCCAAAACAGTAATCATTTTATCTACCTTTATATCGTTCCCTAAGCTATCCTTCACCACATTCCCGTAACGATCGAGCAGGTATTCCCACCCATCTTTAATCACCTTTTTTCGCTGGAATGATTTCTCCGAAACACGTTCGGGGGCAATTTGAATGTTATTAAAAAGAAGATCGATTCCATAGGTATAATCAATGCCATTCTCCTGTCTTGCATGATATTCCGTCCAGAAATTATCGAGGCCGTAGGTATTGAAGTTAAGTAAATCCTGTTCCAGACGGTAGGGAATAATTTGTCCGCTGCGGTTCATTAAATTAACCAACACGAAATCGGTTCCTCGAAAATGTGCTTCGTCCAATTTTTGATCAATGCCTGGAAAGTTGGATTGCAAATTTTTAAGGTCGCTGAAAAATGAATAAGCTTCACGCGCGTCGATTACTGTATTTCTTTTGAGATACCGATTCCCTTCAGCAAATAAATAATTCTCAAACGTCTTTTTTGAGTTTAGGATAGAATTGGTATAATTTTCTAAAGTAAATTGGGCGCCTGAAAGTGGTAGTAGCGGCCGAAGTCGTTCTTGGCGCTTTTCCAAATCACAATACAGATAATAAATCTCACGACTGTTAGCTGGGTTATTTTCTTTCTGAAGAAAGTCAATTCTGCGCTGGTCTTCGTTTACAACGCGCTCAAAAGCTTCTTCTAATAAAGAAATATGGGCGGCACTGTTCTTTCCGTTTTTATCATTTTGCAATTTTTTTGTCGCCAGTTCAATTACCTGATCGTAATCTCCTTGGGCCAAAAATTTCTGATTTCGCTTTACGCTATTGCATCCACTCAGGATTAGCAGGCATAGCCATAATGAAAGAATTGTTCTCATAGTTGAATGGTTAAGGTTTCATTATGGAATTACAAGGGTTGTGCCAAACTATAGCGCACGGGCCGGAAGTACCTTGCCTTTACATTCGCCAAAACCAATACGTACCTCATTGTTTTGGCAATATCCACGCATAATAACGGTATCTCCATCGTTGATGAATTTTCGTTGTGTGCCATCGCTTAAGGTAATGGGTTGGGTTCCTTTCCAAGTGAGTTCCAACATCGATCCAAAACTGTCTTTGGTTGGGCCTGAAATAGTACCGCTTCCCATCATATCGCCGCTTCGAACATTACAGCCATTTATGGTGTGATGCGCGAGTTGTTGCACCATAGACCAATACATGTATTTAAAGTTGGATCGGGCTACCACGGTTTCAACGCCACCGGAAGGCTTGATACTTGCCTCCAAATGAATATTATAATTCTTATCGCCAGTTTGTTGTAAATAGGGAAGGGGTTTGGGGTTTTGTTCAGGACCTTTAACACGAAATGACTCAAGCGCATCCATAGTTACAATCCAAGGCGAAATAGTAGAAGCAAAGTTTTTACCTAAAAATGGCCCAAGTGGCACATATTCCCATGCTTGAATATCACGAGCACTCCAGTCGTTAAAAAGCACCAATCCAAATATATTTTCTTCCGCTTCATCGATAGGAATAGGTTTTCCTAAGTCGTTTGATGCGGTGGTAATGAAAGCCATCTCCAGTTCGAAGTCCAATAATTTTGTCGGGCCAAATCCGGGCACACCATCATCCCCGGGCTTGGTTTGTCCGTTAGGCCTGCGAATGGGAGTTCCCGAGGGTACAATAGACGAACTTCTTCCGTGGTATCCAATAGGCACATGCAGCCAATTTGGGAGTAATGCATTTTCCGGATCGCGAAATAAAGAGCCAACATTGGTTGCGTGTTCTTTGCTTGCATAAAAGTCGGTATAGTCACCTACATCTACCGGAAGTTGCATTTCAATTTCATCCATATCAAACAATACTTTTTGTCGATGTTCCGCATTATCTCTAAGTTTTGGATTGTCTTTTAGAAATATTTTTGAGATTCGATTGCGAACCAAACGCCAGGTTTTACGGCCATCGGCAATAAAATCGTTCAAACTGTCCTGAAGAAAAATATCGTCGGTAAGTTCTATACCGTCAAAATAACCCAACTGATGAAGGGCCCCAAGATCGATAGCGGTTTCTCCAATTCGGGTACCTATGGTAATGATATCGTCTCGCGTTAAAAACACACCAAAAGGAATATTCTGTATTGGGAAATCACTGTTCGCTGGAACATCCAGCCATGTCTTTCTTGAGGGATCGTTGGCAGTGAGTGGCATAATAATGGATTTTAATTGTTGGTAAAATGTTAATCAAATATATAATTTCTTCCCTAGTAACCATAAGCTTTTAGTATTTTTGATGCTTATTAATTTTCTGAAAAATGATTGCAAGAGACGAATCCATTTTTGAACTTATTGAAGCCGAAAAACAACGACAATTAAACGGACTGGAGCTTATTGCTTCTGAAAACTTTGTGAGCCCTCAAGTGATGGAGGCTGCCGGAAGTGTCCTTACCAATAAATACGCCGAGGGATATCCTGGAAAGCGCTATTATGGAGGTTGTGAAATTGTGGATGAAGTCGAGCAAATTGCCATCGACAGAGCCAAATCCTTATTTGGTGCTGAATATGCAAACGTTCAGCCGCATAGTGGATCTCAAGCAAATACCGCTGTATTTGCAGCTTGTTTGAACCCTGGAGATAAATTCTTAGGATTTGACTTATCACATGGTGGACACTTAACGCATGGAAGTCCCGTTAATTTTTCAGGGAAGTTATACCAACCTGTATTCTATGGGGTAGAGGAAGCCACCGGGCTCCTTAATTATGATACCATCGAGGCAATAGCGATTAAAGAGAAGCCTAAGATGATCATTGCTGGAGCTTCGGCCTATTCCCGCGAAATAGATTACAAACGTTTTAGAGCCATAGCCGATAAGGTTGGGGCCATTTTATTGGCCGACATTGCGCATCCGGCAGGTTTAATTGCTAAAGGAATCATATCCGACCCAATACCGCATTGTCATGTGGTAACCACAACAACGCATAAAACGCTTCGTGGACCTCGCGGTGGTATGATCTTGATGGGAAAAGATTTTGATAACCCCTTTGGAATCACTTTAAAGAATGGAAGCCTTCGTAAAATGTCTTCTTTATTAGACAGCGGAATTTTTCCCGGCAACCAAGGAGGACCACTGGAACACATCATTGCCGCTAAGGCCATTGCCTTTGGGGAAGCGCTTACCGACGATTTTCTACACTACATGGTTCAAGTAAAGAAAAACGCAGCGGTAATGGCGCAAGCTTTTGTAGATCGAGGCTATCATATTATTTCCGGTGGAACAGACAACCACATGATGTTGATCGATTTACGCAATAAGAACATCTCTGGAAAAGAAGCAGAAGAGGCTTTAGGTCAAGCAGATATCACCGTAAACAAAAACATGGTTCCTTTCGATGATAAATCGCCTTTTGTAACGAGTGGAATCCGAGTAGGTACGGCAGCAGTGACCACTCGAGGATTGAAAGAACAAGACATGGAGCAAATTGTAGCCTTGATTGATGAAGTAATTATTCATCACAGCAATGAAGAGCGACTAGAGGCCATTGCAGAAAAAGTAAATGAAATGATGTCGTGGAGACCCTTGTTCGATAATTAAGGCGTTTTTCATTTTAGGCCGCACAGCTACTAAAGTCTTGTTTGAGGGGTTAACTATAAATTTATCTACCATTGATAGAAACAGCTCGTTTATTAATTCGACCAATGACCTTAGACGACGCTCCTTTTGTCTTTGAATTGTTAAACAGTCCGCTTTGGCTTCAAAATATTGGTGATCGAGGGATTCTAACCTTGGAAGATGCGGAAAGACAAATCGAAGAAAAATACTTCCCTGGGTATGTCGATGGGTTAGGAAATTTTTTAGCGATTGAAAAAGCAACAGGGAAATCTATTGGTTCTTGCGGACTTTACAAACGAGATGTTTTGGACCATCCCGACATAGGTTTTGCTTTTCTCCCTGAATTTATTGGAATGGGATTTGGTTATGAATCAGCGCACGCATTAAAAGCATACGCATTTAAGACCTTAAAAATAAAGAAGCTTTTAGGCTTTACACTTCCTGAAAACATAGCGTCTCGAGCCTTGTTGGAAAAGCTCGGTCTTGTCGAGGTGGGGGATTTTAAATTCGAAGAGGATCAAGAAACCCTACTCTTGTATTCTACTTAATCAGGAAAAACAACACTTTCATAGGCCCCGGCATCAGGCGCATTTGAATTTCTCATAACGCCATTCAAATCGAAGGGAACCAAATTGCCGAATTCCGGACTGCCAATTCCTTCTGCTCCGGAAGTTTCCGATTCAATATTTAGGTTGTTTAGGGTGGCATCCTGAAAAACCGGATCTTCGTTGAAAATACAGTTTGAATACAAGGTATTGTTCGTGAAATCGTAATTTGGAATTTCTTCAAAATCTCCGAAAGGGTCTTGGAATCTAATCAAGCTGTTGGTAAACCTGAAATTAAATTCTACACTTTCTTCATCTAACAGTGCGATCTCACGTTGCTCACTTCCATAAATAATACAGTTATTGAAATTCGCTTGAATTAAATCGGACACAGCAATTTCAGTATCACTTACTTGCAATGAATTGCTCAAAACAACAGTTGGGAAGCTTCTAAAACTATTGGTCCAATAATTTGCAAAAGTACTGTGGTTAAAGGTGTAGGTACCTCCCAATGTACATGATAATGAGGACTGACCACTGTTGGTGATGACTACATTTTCACCGTACACATTTCCTGTTCTGGCCAAAAGCCCAACATTTGAACTATTATAAATTTGAACATTGTTTAAGGTAAGGGTTCGGTCTCCGTCGTTGCTATCCATAAGAATACCTACAATTCCATTCTTTATGGTCGTATAACTAAACTCGTTATTGGTACTTCCTCCTGTGAGCCAAATGGTTCCCCATTGTCCGGGTACATTGGCAAAAGAAGGTTCTAAGCGATCCCCTTCAAAAATAATTTCGTTTTCCATAAGTTCAGCATCGTTGCTCGGAGCACCATTGGCCTTTATCGATCCTGTATTTGCAACAAGAATTCCACTGCTTTCATGAAAATGCACTCTAGCACCGGGTTGTACGGTTAATGTTTTACCGGGAGGAACGGCTGCGTACCCGTAAATCACATAGGGTTTTTCATTGGTGAAGTTAAGTTCATCATCGTCAAGGAAGAAGCCTGAAATTTCATTGGGTTCTTCTTGTGTTCCTAAATTAAGAGTTTCAAAAACTCCATTCCCTAGATCGGCAGGGAAAAGAAATACAGCATCTTGTATGAGTGTTACCAATTCAACTTTTTGCTGGTTGGCACCTGAATCGAATAATATCTGATCGGTATAGATAAATTGCGTGTTGTCTGTCTGCCCGGCAATGTCGACGGTCGTTTCAATAAAGATGAAGATACTGTCCTTCGCCAAAACTTGAATGTTCTCAAATGTTTTTCCCGGAAGGCCATCCACATTTAAGCGGTAGTTGGAATTCTCCCCTTGTCCTAAGCGAACCGTTGGAATATTTATATCGTTATTGGATCGGTTATAAACTTTTAAGCTGTAAGTGCTTGAGCCTATATTGTTAAAAATAGTATCGAGGTAAATGGTATCTTTTGAAAAACTAAGATTTCCGGAACTAGGTGTGCTGTCAAAATCATTTCGACATGAGCTCCACAACAGCATCGCAGCTAGTAATGCCAATCCATATAAATACTTCATTCGGGTAATTTTTTGTAAAAATATAACTTTTTATAGAGCATCTTATTGTATCGTACAAGAAATAAGAATCTCAGTAAATTCATTTCAAAATAAGGCCTTCGCTTAATTCATTTTAAAAATTTCTATTTTAAAAAGTGCATCCCAATTTTTTCCTGTGATGTACAAAATGTTTGGTTCCCCTTTATAGGCAATACCATTGAGCACGTCTAACTTAGTGTGTTGTGTGACTTTCTCTTGAAGTCCTTTTAAATTAATTACTCCTTCAACAGCTCCGTTTTCAGGGTTAACGATAGCAACGGCGTCCTTTTGGTAAATGTTCGCATAAATTTTACCTTCCACCCATTCCAATTCGTTTACATTATCAATTACACTTTTATTGGTGTAAATCTCAATATGATCTTCCTCGGCTAGCGTCTCGGGATTGAGCGTCCAGATTTTTTCGGTTCCGTCGCTTTTAAAAATAGCTGTGCCATTATTGCAAAGTCCCCATCCTTCTTTGCTCTGATTGTACACAAAAGTGCCGGTTCGCTCTAAGGTATTTAGATCATATATAAATCCGGTATTCTCTCTCCAAGTTAACTGGATCACTTTATCATTGAAAATGGTAAGTCCTTCTCCAAAATAAGTATCGGCTAAATCCACAATCTTTAGCACCTTACCGGTTTGGTAATTGGTTTTGCGAAGAGAAGATGTTTTGTACATGCCAGTGCTTTCATAAAGCGTATCTCCGTGAAATTCGAGTCCTTGGGTGTAGGCATTCATGTCGTGTGGGTAAGTCTCTAATACGCGATACCCATACAATTCGGGAGCTTTACTTGCAACTACTTTAAAGGATTGTTCCACTTCAAAATCGGTTCCCTCGGAAGTGATTTTCGCATGAATAAGGTGGGTACCCATTTTTTCGTTAGATAGTGTGATGGAGTTATTACTAGCAAAAGAACCTTCATCCAAGCTATAGGTCACAGCATCGATTGGCTTTCCTTTTTTACTGTTCACACTTAGCTGAAGGACATCTCCATTCGTGTAGGCTTTTTTAGTGTTATTAATGGTGATAGAAAATAACTGATCGGCATTTTCAGGAGTGCTGTTACAACCCATGGCTAAAGGCAATAAGATAAGCCCCAGCAGCTTATAAAAAAGTTTCATTGATTTCAATTTTTTGGCAAGATAACTAATATTAATTGATGCTTAAAATGTTTGTAGAAGCATAAAAAGCACCTTATATTTGCACCGGCAAGTCCTACACAACCAGCTCCTGTTTAATCCCCCAGGGCGGGAACGCAGCAAGGGTAGATGGTCGTAGCGGTGTGATGTAGGTAGCTTGCCATTTTTTTTTGGATATCATCGTCCAACTCTTCATCATTCTTTCATATATTGCCGCGATGTCAAAGGTAGTTTTCATTACAGGAGGATCTTCCGGAATTGGTAAAGCCATAGGTGAATACCTTCACCAAAAGAACTATATCGTTTATGGGACAAGTAGAAATCCGGAACGTTATACCTCAACCTCCGTTTTTCCATTGCTTGCATTGGATGTGAATAACACCGAAACAATTAGTGCCGCAATTCAACAAGTACTATCAAAAGAGGGCCACATCGATGTGCTGATTAACAATGCGGGAATTGGCATAACCGGCCCCATTGAAGAAACTCCAACCGATGAAATTCGAAAGGCTTACGATACAAACGTATTTGGACCGCTGGAAGTAATGAAAGCCGTTATTCCTTCCATGAGAAAACGAAAGAAGGGTTTGATCATCAACGTTACTTCCATAGCGGGTTATATGGGATTGCCTTATCGGGGCATTTATTCGGCCACCAAAGGATCCTTAGGAATTATTTCTGAGGCCTATCGAATGGAAGTACAACCGTTTGGAATACAGATCACTACGGTAGCTCCGGGTGATTTTGCTACAAATATTGCAGCAGGGCGGTATCATTCCCCGGTGATTAAAGGATCTCCCTACGAAGCGAAGTATCAGGAAACCTTGGAAATGATGAACGAACATGTGGATCAAGGGGGTGACCCTAGTGAGATTGCAAAGAAAGTGGAAAAAATTATTGATTCAGAAAGTCCCAAAGTACACTACCGAGTAGGTTCTTTTCTTCAGAAAATTTCTGTTTGGCTAAAAAGAATCTTACCCAGCCGAACTTACGAGACTATGTTGATGAAGCATTATAAGTTGAAATAATTCTCACTTGTTAAAAAACTTCTAGAATCTTTTAAGTCAAAGGTTTCAAACCATTTAAAGATGCTTTATTTTTGTACCGAAATTTAAACCACTTTTCATGAAATTCTTTATTGACACTGCAAACCTAGATCAAATACGTGAAGCTCAAAACCTTGGTGTTTTGGATGGCGTTACTACAAACCCCTCCTTAATGGCTAAAGAAGGCATTACCGGACGCAACAACATTCTTAAACATTATGTAGCCATTTGTGATATCGTGGAAGGCGATGTTTCTGCGGAAGTAATTGCCACCGATTTCGAAGGGATGATTAAGGAAGGAGAAGAGTTGGCCGAGTTACACCCTCAAATTGTTGTGAAAGTGCCAATGATTAAAGAAGGAATTAAGGCAATAAAATATTTTACCGATCGAGGGATTAGAACCAACTGTACGTTGGTGTTTTCGGCAGGACAAGCCTTATTGGCAGCGAAAGCCGGAGCAACCTATGTTTCTCCATTTATTGGTCGTTTAGACGATATATCAACCGACGGACTTAATCTCATCGCTGAAATTCGATTAATCTATGATAACTACGGTTTTGAAACTGAAATATTAGCAGCGTCTGTGCGGCATACCATGCACGTATTAGAATGTGCTAAAATTGGTGCCGATGTAATGACCGGACCTTTATCTTCTATCGAAGGGTTGTTGAAACACCCGCTAACCGATATAGGATTGGCGCAATTCTTAGCCGATTATAAGAAAGGTAATTAGATACTAAAGAAGCTCCGAAAGGAGCTTTTTTTATTGATTCAGAAAACCTAAGAGCTTCTGCTCAATGTCCAAACCGAAGATGTTGGTGTTGCCGTCAAGAATTTTTCCTTGTCCGTCAACAATCATGGATTTATTTACCGAATTTACCAAAAGCTTCATCTCGGCATCGTCAAAGTTTTCAAATTGAAATTCGAATTGAGGGTTGAATCCATTCGTCTGAACAATTCGCATCCACTTTTTAAAGTGATTGTCTACGTTTAGCCCAACAAAATGAAATTCTGGATACTTGTCTCTCAATTCATTTACGCGCGTATGAATTTTGCGGTAATGCCCAATCGATAAAGAGGACCAAAAGAAAATCACGGTGGGCTTACTAATAGCCGTTTGCAAATCTTTAACCGTATTGTTGGCTGTTAGAAGCATCACATTGGGGATGGTATTTCCTGGAGCAAGTTTCATGGTAGCTTCGCCAAGCGATCGCATCTCCTTATGATCTTCAGTATTCGTATTTAACTGCTCAAAAATAGCTAACAACTCTGCTTCTTCCAATGCATTGTCTCCATTCAGTAAATACCTTCCGGCTGAATTTCGCAACAAGGAGTTCTTCAAGGAATCGTTGGTAATGATGCTGTCGGTAATATGTAATTTGTGCAAGCTGTGTATAAATGAAGTTCGTTCAAAAGGCGCCAAACCTTTGTATCGATCAAAGGCGAGGTTGTCTAAATAAAATTCAAGACAGCGGAAGTAGGGGTAATAATTTCGAAGGGACTCACTTCCTAGATCTATTTCATTTCGAAAAGCATAGAAGCTATTTGGGATTTCGATGCTTTCATCGTAAAGTTGCTTTTTGGAAATTGCCGAGATATAAAGTTCTTTTTTAGAAAAAATACTATAGTCAATCGCTGCTTTAACTACCTCGGAATATCCTTTAGAGACAGTTTGCGATTCTTTAAAAGAATTAAATAAAGCAAACCTATCATTTTTAACGGAATCAATTTTGTGTTCAAACGCTAAGGGCTCTAAATTAAAATATGCAGGCATCTCCTCATCCACCTGCTCATTCAGGAGGAAAAGTTCCATTAGGAAATTGTTCTTAGCCGATCCCTTTCCAGAATAGGAGAGCGATTCGTCAAATTCAATAGTATTCACGCGAAGCATGATACTATCGCCCGGCTCAATGTAAAGCGCTTGATATTCAAAATGTTGAAAGAAATAAATTCCGGGATCTACTTGAGCGATTTGGTACTTGAAAAAATTTTTCTCATCCAACGGAACCGTGTCAATTACATTGCGGTTGTGCGATATAATCACAAAGTCTGTCTTTGGATTCACGATTTCACCACCTATCCAAGCACTGCCACACGATTCTTTGTTATTCGAAGAATCACAGGATAAAAGGAGAATCGCAATAAAAACCGGGAGTATTTTTTTAATCAATCGCACTTCTTTTGTATGTGAAACAAAAATAAAGGACTCCGTGCGTGCATACTGTTAATTACTAGTTAAAGTATTTTTAAAAGCCTTGCCCTTCATTTATCGATCTAATTTGGCTACTTTTGCAAAAAATTTAAACGCAGATGCTTTCAGTTTCCAATTTATCAGTGCAATTCGGTAAAAGGATATTATTCGATGAAGTAAACACCCAGTTTGTTCAGGGAAATTGCTACGGAATAATAGGTGCCAACGGTGCCGGAAAATCTACTTTCCTAAAAATTCTTTCTGGGAAACAAGATCCTACTTCCGGAAGAGTTCATCTAGAACCTGGAAAACGCATGTCGGTGCTTGAACAAAATCACAATGCTTGTGACCAATTTACAGTGCTTGAAACGGTAGTTCGGGGGAATAAAGAACTTTTTGAAATTAAAACTCAAATTGACAAGCTCTATGAAGATTATTCTGATGAAAATGCCGAGAAAATAGGGGAGCTGCAAGTAAAATTTGAAGAGATGAATGGTTGGAATGCCGACAGCGATGCTGCGGCAATGCTTTCAAACCTCGGAATAAAAGAAGATCTTCATTATTCATTAATGGGGGACATCGATGGAAAGTTGAAAGTGCGTGTACTTTTGGCTCAGGCGTTATTTGGAAATCCTGACGTGTTGATTATGGATGAGCCTACCAACGATTTGGATTATGAAACCATTAACTGGTTGGAACATTTCTTGGCAAACTATGAGAACTGTGTGATCGTTGTTTCTCACGACCGTCACTTTTTGGATGCCGTCTGTACACATATTAGTGATATTGACTTTGGTAAGATCAATAATTACAGCGGGAATTATACGTTTTGGTACGAAAGTAGTCAGTTGGCTGCCAGACAACGTGCTCAGCAGAATAAAAAAGCAGAGGAGAAGAAGAAGGAACTTCAGGAATTCATCATGCGGTTTAGTGCAAACGTAGCCAAGAGCAAGCAAGCTACTTCACGAAAAAAGATGCTTGAAAAGTTAAATGTCGATGAAATTAAACCTTCTAGCCGCCGCTATCCTGCCATTATCTTTGAACGGGAGCGAGAAGCCGGCGATCAAATATTAAATGTAGAAAACCTTTCTGCGAGTATCGATGGAGAAGTTTTATTCACAGGAGCCGATTTAAACTTAGCTAAAGGAGATAAAGTGGTGGTCTATTCCAAAGATTCTAGGGCTACAAGTGCTTTTTATGAAATCATCAACGGCAATGCAAAAGCCGATTCAGGAAGCTTTCAGTGGGGGATAACCACCATTCAAAGTTACCTTCCTTTGGACAATAGTTCATTTTTCAAAAGTGATAATAACTTGGTAGATTGGCTGCGTCAGTGGGCGAAGACAGAAGAGGAGAAGGAGGAGGTTTTCTTAAGAGGATTCTTAGGAAAAATGCTTTTCAGTGGTGAAGAAGCCTTAAAGAAATGCAGCGTGCTTTCGGGAGGTGAAAAAGTACGTTGTATGCTTAGCCGAATGATGATGATGCGTGCCAACGTTGTGATGCTTGACGAACCTACCAACCATTTGGATTTGGAGTCAATCACTGCTTTCAACAATTCATTGAAAAACTTTAAGGGTACGGTACTCCTAACAACGCATGATCACGAATTTGCTCAGACCGTAGGAACTCGTGTGGTCGAATTAACTCCAAATGGAATTATTGACCGTCACATGACCTTCGACGATTATATGAGCGATAAAAAGATCAAAGAATTGCGGGAAAAGATGTATTCGGTTACCGCTTAGTTCTTGTCAAACTCGGCTACAATCTTTTTAGCAGTAAGCACTTCATCCTTTCTTACAAACAGTTGTGTCTGATCGGGAATTGATGCTGTAAAACCCGCCATAACACTACTATTATGGTCGTTTCGCTCAACAGGAGAAATCCCTTCTTCCATTAAAGCTGCGACAATTCCCTTCGCAACCAGGGAAGGACCTGTAAATATTCGTTCCATAAAAATGCGTTAA
>JAHEMY010000157.1 GCA_024643425.1 Flavobacteriaceae bacterium | reverse complement strand
AAAATATCATATTTCACGCGATTGATAATGTGGTTGTCATCTTCTACTTCCCCTCGATACCCACTTACTTGAGCCAAGCCTGTGATGCCTGGTTTGATAAAATGACGAACCATAAACTTGTCAATTTTTTCCGCATACATATGGGTATGACTCACCATATGCGGTCTTGGTCCTACAACCGACATATCCCCTTTTAAAACATTGATGAATTGTGGTAGCTCGTCGATGCTTGTCTTGCGAATAATTTTTCCTATTCGAGTCACTCGAGGGTCATTTTTAGAAATCTGATGAAGGTGTGCATCCGGATTCGGGCGCATCGATCTGAATTTATAACAGTAAAATTCCTGATAATCTAATCCGTTCCTTTTTTGTTTGAAGAACACCGGGCCTTTCGATTCCAGCTTAATTATTAGCCCCAATATAGGGGTTAACCAGGAAAGGATCGCTACGATGATAAACAATGAAAGTACCACATCAAAACTCCGCTTTACAAACTTATTGAACGGCTCGTCTATAGGAATTTTTCGCAACGATAAAATAGGCAGATACCCATAATAGGTAAAATCCAATCGCTTGCTATAAATCTCCTTGTTGTCCGGAAGGAATTTCAGGATTTTTAAATTATTGTCGGAATAGTCAATTAATTGCGTGAGTTCTTTGTTTGATAATTTCGCTACCGACGAATATATTTCATCAATTTTATGTTCATCGATATAATCCATACAATCCTGCAGACTTTCTCCTTGTCGGCCATCTAAGTCAAAGGTCTTGTAAAGCACATAGCCATATTCCGGATTTTCTTCAAAGAATTTTCGCAACTGATCTGTTTTTTGATTCAGACCAATAATAACGACACGACGAAGGTTTCCCTTCATCAACAAGCGGTATTTTTTAAGCAAATAATACACCCCTAACTTCGCTAAAGTGATAAGAATGATTACTTCAGCAACATACCACAGAATGCCCCATGGATCTGATTCTATCCCATTGAAAAACCCAAAAAAAGCATATACCAACAAGAGGAATAAAATCCCCTGCTTAGAGATAAGTGAAAAAATATTGGTTACGCGGGTAAAGCGATATATTTCATAAAAATGTGATCGCAACGCAATAATAATCCAAGAAAAAGAAATGAATAGAATAAAGTTGAGATAGATAATATTTTGGTCAAAAAACCGATACGCCAAGATATTGATGATCAATAAATCGATGGAATAGGAAATAGGTCTTAAAAACCCCGAGTATCTACCTCTTTTAAATATCATGCTTATAGCCGATTATGGGCTGTAAAATCTTTGTGTTCACTTCTGTATAATTCGTCTTTCGATAATCCCTTAAAATAAGCGAATGTCTTTTGCATTCCTTCCGAACGAGAAACCTTTGGCTCCCAGTTCAATATTTTTTTTGCCAATGAAATGTCGGGCTGACGCTGCATGGGATCGTCTTTAGGCAAAGGCTTAAAAACGATTTTTTGATTCGCGTTCGTGAGTTTTACAATTTCTTCGGCGAATTCTAAGATGGTAATTTCGTCAGGGTTTCCAATATTCACGGGATACGAATAATCACTCATCAATAATTTAAACAAGCCGTCCACCTGATCGTCCACATAGCAAAAAGAGCGTGTTTGTTGACCATCGCCAAAAACAGTAATATCCTCGCCTCTTAAAGCCTGTCCCATAAATGCTGGAATTACCCGACCATCATTCAGCCTCATTCGAGGTCCATAAGTGTTGAAAATTCGAGCGATTCGAGTTTCCAAGCCATGAAATCGATGATACGCCATTGTAATCGATTCTTGAAAACGCTTGGCTTCATCATAGACCCCTCTCGGACCAATGGTATTTACATTCCCATAATATTCTTCCGTTTGAGGATGCACCAATGGGTCTCCGTAAACTTCAGAAGTAGATGCAATTAAGATTCTGGCATTTTTTTCCTTTGCCAATCCTAATAAGTTATGGGTTCCTAGAGACCCAACTTTTAAGGTCTGTATGGGGATCTTGAGATAATCGATTGGGCTGGCCGGAGAAGCAAAATGCAAGATATAGTCAATTTCCCCCGGAACATGAACAAATTTGGTTATGTCGTGGTGATAAAACTCAAATGACTCTTGCCCGAATAAATGCTCAATGTTTTTAAGATCTCCCGTAATAAGATTGTCCATCCCAATCACATGAAATCCCTCACTTAAAAAGCGTTCGCTCAAGTGCGATCCGAGAAATCCCGCTGCACCCGTAATTAATACTCTTCTTTTCTTTTCCTTGCTCATGAATTCACCTTCTTTCTTCCAATCGAGATATAGTCAAACCCTTCATTCTGCATATCTTCTAATTGGTACAAGTTTCTACCATCAAAGATGACCGGTTCCTTCAAAAGTTGTTTCACTTTTGAAAAATTAGGCGATCTAAAGATGCTCCATTCTGTACAAATTACTAAAGCATCTGCTTGCTCTAACGGATCATACATGGTAGTTCCGTAGGAGATCTTGTCTCCAAATTGTTTTTTAATATTTGGCATGGCTTCCGGGTCAAAAACAGTTATTTCGGCCCCTGCTGCCAACAATGAATTCATCACATCGATGGATGGTGCCTCTCTTATATCATCCGTTTCCGGTTTAAAAGCCAATCCCCATAGCGCAATCTTTTTTCCGGATAAATTCCCGTTGAAATGCCCTAAAATTTTTGGTACTTGAATGGTCTTTTGTTTTTGATTGATCTCAATAACCGAGTTTAAAATTTTAAAATCGTATCCCACATCTTTCCCTGCTTTCTGTAAAGCCTTTACGTCCTTAGGAAAACAGGAGCCTCCATAGCCAATTCCGGGAAAAAGGAAGCGTTTGCCAATACGCGAATCGGTTCCCATTCCGGCACGTACTTTATCAACATCGGCACCCACCTCTTCGCAATAATTGGCGATTTCATTCATGAACGTAATCTTCGTGGCTAAAAATGAATTTGCCGCATATTTGGTTAATTCAGCCGACTTCTCGTCCATAACAATGATCGGATTTCCTGAACGAACAAAAGGCGCGTATAATTTTTTCATCAGTGCCGTAGCGCGTTCGCTGCTCGATCCAACAACAATTCGTTCCGGCTTTAGGAAGTCGTCTACGGCAAACCCTTCGCGCAAAAACTCAGGATTCGAGACTACATCAAATTCACATTGAGCGTTTTCAGCAATTACCTTGGTAACTTTTTCAGCGGTACCTACCGGAACCGTACTTTTATCCACAATAACCTTGTATTGGGTCATTATTTTTCCAATCTCCTTGGAAACATTTAGCACATAGGATAAATCTGCAGAGCCGTCTTCATCTTCAGGAGTTGGTAAGGCCAAAAATATAATGTCTCCATGATCGAGCCCTTCTTTTAAAGAAGTAGTAAATTTCAAACGATTGGCCTTGATATTTCGTTCGAACAAAACGTCCAAATGAGGTTCGTATATCGGAACTACCCCATCTTTCATTTGTTGTACTTTCTGTTCGTCTATGTCAACACAAATTACTTCGTTCCCTGTTTCTGCAAGACACGTTCCTGTGACCAATCCAACATATCCTGTTCCTATTACTGAAATTCTCATATTTTAATACTACTCTTATAATTAGCCGCAAAAATACAATTTGCGGATTTATTGGAGTTCAATCTCTTCATCGATTTTTTCGTCAGATTGAGCCATTAATAAACTTAACAAAAGAAACCCGATATAATAGGCTCCAATTTGTCGGTGAAATACATTTTCAACACCCATAAACAGCACCATCGTTGCTAACAATGCCGTAGGGTAAAATTGCTTTCTATTATTGATAAACAATACCACGACACCGGCAAGAATTAGTAAAAAAGCAATAATTCCCGCTGCGATATATAAGTCCAAAAACTGATTGTGGACATTATACCTCTGCTGTAAAAACCAGTTCTGCTTTTTTTGATTTGAAATGGAAGTTTCATAGCACCTCATCATTTCCTCATTCGTTTTCTTAAAGCCCAATCCTTCCAGGTTAACGCCTTCGGCCTCTGCGAGTTTATATGCACATTCCCAGATTACTGTTCTTGGTTCCAGCGCCATAGTGTTGGCAACCAATCCTTCTTTATGATGATCGCTATTGTTATAAAAAAATTGTTTTCTTAAGTCTTTATTTACGATAAAAATGAAAAGTACCGTCAAAAGAACAAACCCCACGAAAAACAGAAGTTGTGGTCCGCGTTTATTCCGATAAAAAATGCTGAGAATAAAAATTATTACCAAGGCCAAAATTGCAATTCGGGAAATAATGCAAAGAATGAACAAGACGTTTAAAATAATATTTGCCAAATAATAGCGATTCTCGGGATGGTAATCCTTTCTTAATAGATGGTAGGAAACTAAAATGCTCATTACGCATAACAAGCCTAAATAGATGCGGTCGACCAATA
>JAHEMY010000156.1 GCA_024643425.1 Flavobacteriaceae bacterium | reverse complement strand
CTGGCTGAAAAACAATATGGCAAAAAACCCATTATCTATACCGGTAGGAATTTTTATAATGAAGTCCTTAAAGGTCAGGTAAGTGGTTACCCTTTATGGATCGCCGATTATACCGGTAAATCCCATATCCATAATATCGATTGGGCCTTTCATCAATACACCGACCGCGAATACATCAAGGGCATCCCCTCCCGAGTGGATGGCAATAAATTCAAAGGCACCCTGGACGACTTGAAGAAGTTGTGTTTGTAGATCTGTTGTCGGTTGTCTATTGTCGGTCAAGATCCTGACTTTCGTCAGAATGACAATACATATAACTTAACTTCACGCTTCACGCTTCACCCTTCACGCCTTAAACTAAATGAATTTCCTTTCCCTTCTTTTTTACTCTCGACCTTTATATTTTAAGCTTAGGAGTTCGTGAATGCTGCGCATTTATCTTGATGAAAAAAGAACCAAAAAAATCAAGAGGAACAGATGCTTCCTCGCTCCCTGTCCTGCTTCTTGAAATGCAGCCAAAAGAATCGGTATAAAACCGAAACGTAAACGCTTTTGGCGCTTTTCTACGACGCAGTCCATTCCCTCCCACGCCGGCCCGCCTGTTCCTCTCTGCCGACGCTCTTTTTAATTTTTCTGAGTTATTAATATTATTTGAAAGACCTGCTTCTGGGTCCAGTATAGTATTCATTTTCCGTTAAGAATTTTCGAAGCCTTGGAAATCGAAGATTCATGAACACCTATTTATCAAATATAAGAGTGTGAACTAAAAAATTTAGGAAAATGAATACGGTTTCAAATCGCGTGAGCAGATTTGAAAATACCTACGCAGAAGGGTCTTTTTCTTTGCTTCGTTTCTTTTGGACAAGACAAATGCGAAGCATTCATGAATACCCCTAAAATAAAAACGCATGAATAAAAAAATGAAGGAAGCAAATAAAAAAAGAAGGATTCTATTGATTTATTAAATTTTGTATTTAGCAGACAAGCTCACATCTCATCCGCCGGAGGCGGACAGGCGTCTCACTTTTTCCCTTATCTTTAAGCGATTCAACCACAATCTATGATCAAATTTTTCAGTCGTATACGTCGTGAACTTATGGAAACAAACAAAACAGGTAAGTATCTTAAATACGCCATAGGCGAAATAGTATTGGTGGTGATCGGTATTCTGATCGCCCTTTCCCTGAACAATTGGAATTTTAACCGATTGGAACGCCAGGAGGAACAACGTTATTTGATGCGATTTAAGAGTGATATTCAAATGCAATTAGACCAAATGGCGGAATTGGAGGGTAATTTGCAAACAAAAATAGACCTCGCCGAATCGCTCTTGGCCGACTATCAAGCGAAGGGGAGTTTTAACAAAGTGGATGGTTTCAGCACCGGCATTAGCAAATTAATGAGAACCAGTTCTTTTCCTAATATTAACACCACTTTCAACGAAATCAATGCCTCGGGGCAAGTGGGAATTATCCGGAACGATTCTTTACGTTCTGCTATCATAAAATTCTATCAATACAATGACATGTCAGAGTATGCGTACAAAGTAAATTTACAAGACGTGTTCTACTCGCTTATTTTTCCAGACTATCTATCGGGCATTCACATTAACTTTCAAGATTTCGGTTACGAATCGTCAAAAGTAGCTCCTAACCATATTTCAAAACAACAGGCAGACTACTTGGCAAATAAATTGGACCAGCCGGAGATGGCTTTAAAAATCTACAATGGAATTAGCTTACGCGCACTATTTACCAACGCCAATAAGACCCGTATATCAGAATCGAAAAAAAAGTGCATCGCCTTGCTGGATTTCATTGATCAAAATCTGAAGAATTGATGTAAAGGGCTCCCCCCTTGGAATGAAGGGGGGTATCTGCCTTGGCAGAGGGGGGTTGGAAAAGTTTAGAAGCTGCGCAAACCCTCCACCATGCCGAAGGCATGGTCCCCCTCCCTTTAACTAAAGGGAGGAACCTTGTTCAGCAATCCATTTTAAAAGTTTTCCAGCTCACACCTCACCTCTCACCTCTCACCTCTCACCTCTCACCTCTCACATCTCACATCTCACTTCCTGCCAAAGGCAGGCAAGCTCACCTCTCACTTTTTCCCTATCTTTAACTCCAACACATCCACTATGAACGTACGCTTCTCAATACTCATCCTCCTTATGCTATCCCTGAGTTGTGTTTCCCGCAACGGGCGCAATGTTTCGATTTCCGATCCAAAAGACCCCACAGAAAAAGGCTTGGGAGAAAAGGTGACCGAGCTGGACCCTGGCGCTTCTTACCTTTTCCAGGACCAACAAGAGCATTATTGGTTTGCGAGCCGTGAAAAAGGGGTATATCGATACGACGGAACCAGCTTTACCCTTTTTACATCGGCCGACGGACTGTGTAGCAGTAATGTATTAAGTCTTCAGGAGGATCGCGCAGGGAATCTGTATTTCGATACGCCCGAGGGGGTCTGTAGATTCGACGGACAACAATTTACCACGCTGGAGGTCATACCGAACGGGCATCCAAAAAATGAATGGAAGTTACAGCCGGACGACCTGTGGTTTCGCATGGGTTGGGACCATGGCGGACCTTTTCGTTATGACGGAAAATCCCTGTACGAATTGGAATTTCCAAAGAATGACATGGAAGATATTTTCAATGCAACCTACCCCAATGTATCGTTCAACCCTTACGGTGTTTATACGATCTATAAGGCACAAAATGGAGACGTCTGGTTTGGAACTTCCAGTTTGGGAATCTACCGCTATGACGGAAAAAAACTAAGTTGGATGTTCGAAGAAGCATTGACCAATACGCCCGAGGGAGGATCTTTTGGTATTCGTTCTTTTGCGGAGGACCGGGACGGTTATTTCTGGATCTGCAATACCAACCAAAAATATAAGATGCTTTCAGACCCCATCGAAAGCAAGGAACTACTTCCTATTCCATACAAGCAGGAAAAAGGGATCCTTCCGGAAGGAAAAAACGCACCCTATCTATTCTCCATGGTTTTAGACAATGAAAAGCATTTATGGATGGCTTCCGGTGAAGGTGTTTGGAAAAATACGGGCTCGGAACTCCTGTTTTATCCCATTATGGATAACGGACAAGTGGTTCCGCTGTTCACTATACACAAAGACCGTCAAGGCACCCTTTGGGCAAGTGCTTACAGCGGCGGGACCTACCGATTTAATGGCACCGAATTCGTGAAGTTTATTCGTTAATCGGGGGTGGTCGGTTGACTGTTGTCTGTTCTCGGTTGTCTGTTCTCGGTTGTCTGTTGTGTGTTATGGATTGTGGCCTTTCATAATAAAGATTTGTCATCCTGACGAAAGTCAGGATCTCTTTAACTTTCACCGTTCACTAACCTAGTCGTACGTCCTATGTCTTTAATCTTATGTTCAGTCTTTACTAATCGCCCGCCTTGCCCTAGCCCTAAAGGGAACCGGGCTTACTCTTTTCACTATAGGCCTTATACCCTGCGCTTTACTCCTCTACGCTCACTTTGAAAGTCCTACGTCTTACGTCCTAAATCTTAAGTCAATCCGCTCACTGCTCACCCTTTTAAATTAATTTCCTCCCTCTACGGAAAGCCGTAAGGATATTCCATTTTCTAAAAATAACTTTGAGAGACTAACTAATAAAAACAACAATTATGAAAACTATTTATTACTTTATTTTCGCAATTGCAACTGTGCCATTTTTCACAAGTTGTTCATCGTATTCGTCGGTAAGTAATGGTGCTTTTAGTGATGTTTCACTCAACCGGGATTCTAGTGAATATACATTGCAGCGACTGGATGAAATAAACGTTGAAGGAAAAGCCTTTTGTGGTATTCCCAGTAGAGCCAGTAAAAGAAAAGGAGTAGTTTTTCGCTTTAATGGATTGGAAGTAGGTAAGTCTAATCAAGCCATGCCAATCATTAGTTTACTTTTTTATATCGCTGGTTCAGGATATTTAATAAATGAGATTGTGGGTGTTGATGATAAGGGGCAGGAAATTCTTGGATTGGGACCTTCAATGCTTATTGGAGTTCCCATAGGTGGTATTCTAAACAATTCAACCTGGACTGGCGCAGCACTGCAAAACGCATCCTGGAATGTAAATGATCAACTGCTCCAACAAAACCCGGAGGTGGATGTCTTTTTAAACCCTAAATATGATATTGAATACCAGCACGGACTTTTCACTCAAAAGGCAACGGTGAAGGCTAGAGTTATGGGAGCCACTTTAAAAACCGATGATTAAACAGCTGATTTTATCGCTTTTAGACGTAAATCAACAATATATTTTTCAAACACTTTGTTAGCTTGATTAAAAATCTATAGAAATGACATGGCTTTATGTAATTATTATTGTCGCCATCATCGGCGGTATCATCGGGTATTTTAACTCGGGTACAAAAGAAGGAGCAGCAGAAGGAGCCGCCACCGCAGGAATAGGATGTG
>JAHEMY010000155.1 GCA_024643425.1 Flavobacteriaceae bacterium | reverse complement strand
TGCGTTGGATTTAACGGGATATTTAAGTCAGTAAGACTCGATTTAACGAATTAAGGCCTGTCTAAAAGGCAACATCTATTTTTAATAAATAAGACCTAGGGTTAAATCAATCCTAGGTTTTTTAATATGCTCACTAAATGAACCACATTGTGGCCTTTGAAATCCGCTGAATTTAGAATTATAAGAGACGGTAGAAAAAAAGGTAAATCATGATATCGTTGCGAATCCGAATTTCATGTATTAAAAGTACTTAGAAATTTAGTTATTAAAAGGTGTAATGCTCCAAAATGGAATCCATTAGTTTTGTTCATGGATGCATTATAAAATTGAATAAAGTTTCAATTAGCAATTTGTTAAGGTAATAAAGTGGAAATCATTATTAATTGATTGCCCTTTCTTTGGTAAATTATTGGCCGCATCAAGGTTGTTTGTTAGTAGAGGGAGGTGTTTTTAAAGTAATTCACCTTTTATAGTTAATTTTGAAAAGTTGTATTTAATAAATATCATGGGTAAAAAACTAACATACATTACCGCCGAGTTAATGGAATTCATCGAAAAGCAACCACTATTTTTTGTGGGTACTGCTGCTGCAGAAGGGACGGTAAACATTTCTCCGAAAGGAACAGATTCGTTTCGTGTGCTCGATAAAAATAAAATTATTTGGCTCAACTTAACAGGGAGTGGAAATGAAACTGCTGCCCATTTGTTAAAGAACCCTCGTATGACAATAATGTTCTGCGCTTTTGAAGGAAAGCCATTGATTTTAAGGCTTTATGGAACAGCAAAAACGTTTCATAAAAGAGACTCAGAGTTTCATGCCTTTTCGCAAATGTTTCCAAAAAATCCCGGCGCCCGTCAAATTTTTGAAATGCAGGTAGATTTGGTGCAAACTTCTTGTGGTTTTGGAGTTCCCTTGATGGATTTTAAAGGAGATCGGTCTACATTGAATGTATGGGCAGAAAATAAAGGAGAAGATCGTGTTGAAGCCTATTGGGAAGCTAAGAATATGCAAAGTATTGATGGTTTTGAGACTAAGATAATTGATGACTAACTAACTAATTTCACCTCTTCTATCGCTATGGATTATTACCTTATCATATCTGTTTTAGTATTTTTAGCCGCTACTTTCGGGTACATCAATGTGCGGTTTTTAAAACTTCCATCGACCATTGGCTTAATGATGGTCACCATATTGTACACCTTAGTGGTTTTTGCAATAAGTTATTACGACGATACCCTGCTTAGGGCAGAGGCAGCCCTTATTCGGCAAATCGATTTCGAATCGGTGTTGATGGATTATATGTTGAGCTTTTTACTTTTCGCGGGAGCGCTGCATACCAATTATCAAGATTTGAAAGCCCAGCGATGGCCTATTATTGCTTTCGCCACTTTAGGAGTGCTTATATCTACATTTCTCGTAGGGACGGCGGCTTACTTCTTGCTGCAACTCTTCGGGATGCATATAGGATATATCTATTGCTTGCTCTTTGGAGCAGTAATTTCGCCCACCGATCCAATTGCGGTTTTGGGTATTTTGAAAAAGGCAAAAGCACCCAAGAAACTTGAAATTAAAATTGTTGGCGAATCGCTTTTTAACGACGGTGTGGGCGTGGTAGTATTTCTAACCTTATTCGCCATAGCCTCACAGCAAGGAAAGTCCCTCGAGCCTTTAGACATTGTAAAACTCTTTGGGTTGGAAGTGTTTGGTGGGGTATTGTTGGGGTTGGCTATAGGTTGGGTGACCTTTAAACTCCTTAAATCCATTAACGATTTTAGTATTGAAGTGATTATAACCCTGGCGGCAGTAATGATGGGGACCGTTATCGCTCATAAATTACACGTTTCAGCACCCTTGGCGATGGTGATGGCCGGGCTGCTTATGGGACATGATACGGTTCGAGAAAGAGCGATGTCTGAAGTTACAGAACATTACGTAGATAAGTTTTGGGAACTCATCGATATTTTGCTAAATGCCGTGCTCTTTGTACTGATTGGGATGGAAATGTTAGTGCTCACCTATGAAGCCAATTACCTCTTTGCAGGTCTGATGATGATTCCGGTTATACTGTTATGTCGTTACGCCTCCCTTTGGTTTCCAATCAGGGTATTTGAAAAGAAACTCGACTTTGTTCCCTACACGAATACCATCATGACTTGGGGTGGCTTGCGCGGGGGAATTTCTATTGCCCTGGCGTTGAGTCTTTCCAAAGAAATGAACCGAGAACTCTTTTTGGTGATTACCTACGTGGTAGTGGTATTTTCTATTCTGGTTCAAGGACTTTCCATTGAAAAGGTGATCAAAAAATTACTTTCCAAATAATATTTTACAAATTATAAGTAGGGGTGTAGTTATATTCAAATATATTTTTAGACTTGTCTAAAAATATATTTGTACTTTTGTAAAAAAGAAGAAAGATGTTATCCCAATCGGAAGAAAATTACTTAAAGGAGATTTACGCCTTAGAAGAGCTAGCTTCAAAAGAAGTAAGCACCAATGCCATTGCCGAAAAAATGAATACCAAGGCGTCTTCCGTGACCGATATGATTCAGAAGTTGTCCCAAAAAGGCTTGGTGGTGTACAAGAAATACCAAGGTTCTAAATTATCTAAAAAAGGAAGGGAGCAAGCAGTAGCGATCGTTAGAAAACACCGTTTATGGGAAACCTTTTTGGTGAACAAACTCGATTTCCTGTGGGATGAGGTTCATGAAATAGCAGAACAATTGGAGCATGTAAGCTCAGAAACATTAATCGATCGCCTGGATGCGTATTTAGGTCATCCCGAATTTGACCCGCATGGCGACCCAATTCCAAAACCAAACGGCGATGTGGTAAAGATGCAGAATAAATGTCTTACCGATATGGATGTTAATCATTCCGGAGTTTTGGTAGAAGTTAAAAATTCAGAGAAGGCATTTTTAAAATACTTGAATAAACGAAACATTGCCATAGGAGATCACATCAAGGTGACCGAAATTGAAAGTTTCGATAATTCCATGAAGATTCATATTAAAGAAAAGGAATTGGTGATTTCTGAAGAGATTGCCAAGAACTTATACTTAAATACCTAATGAGCACCTACAATCCCATATCGGCACTTGTTATTTTTGGCATCTTAGTATTCCTGGCCTATATGCTCTTTCGACCCCATAAAGGCTGGTTTTGGTTAATTCGAAAAAGTACTGGATCTCGTGATAAAATAGTGGTAGAGGACATTTTAAAGCTGATGTATCACAACGAGAATAAGGATCATCTAATGAATGTGAGCGACATTGTTAGGAATGTCAACAACCGAGAATCTTTGGTGGTGAAATGCATTCACAACATGGTGGAGCTTAAACTAATTGATATTGATGGGGAAGTATTAAAACTTACGCAATTGGGAAGTGATTATGCCTTGCGCATTGTTAGGGCGCACCGATTGTGGGAAAAATTCTTAGCTGAAAAAACAGGTTTTAAAGAGGAGGAATGGCACCGATTGGCCGAGCAGAAAGAACATGAGCTTACGCCCAATGAAGCCGATCTACTGGCTTCTCGCTTGGGTAACCCACAGTTTGATCCGCATGGAGATCCGATCCCTACCAATACAGGAAAAATAGCCGAGATCGATGGGATATCCCTGTCGAACTTAGAGGAAGATACTATGGGTCGAATTGTTCACATTAAGGACAAACCCGACGTCATTTATCGTCAGATATTGGCGGAGAATATTCATATAGGATCCATCATTCGTGTGGTAGAAAAAAATGAATCCAGAGTTGTTTTTCATTCGGAAGGAGAAGCCTTTATTCTAGCCCCCATTATTGCCGCAAATATTACGGTGAATGTATTGGCCAAGGATGCAGTTCTGGAAGATCAACTGGCTCGTTTGTCTATTTTGAATGCAGGAGAGCACGGAGAAATTATTGGAATTTCGAGAGAAATTCGAGGCGATGCGCGTAGACGCTTGCTCGATTTAGGCTTTGTAAAAGGAGCAGAGGTATCGATCGATTTGCTGAATCCATTGGGGGACCCAACAGCTTTTTTAATTAAAGGAACCAGCATTGCGCTTCGTAAAGATCAAGCGTCGAAAATATTAATCAAAAAGAAGGAACATGGAAGTTAAAGCGAAAAGTGCTTGTGAGGCTTGTCCGCAGTTCAACGCTGGGGGACTGAAGAAATTAGGAGTGAACACCACTAATTTTGATTATGTAGTGGCGCTTGCCGGAAATCCAAATACCGGAAAGAGTACTGTTTTCAATGCATTAACCGGATTACGGCAGCATACCGGGAATTGGCCGGGGAAAACCGTTACCCGTGCAGAGGGAGCCATGGAATACAACGAAAAAAAATTTAAGCTTATCGATCTTCCGGGGACTTATTCACTGCTTTCCACTTCAGAAGATGAGGAGGTAGCTCGAAACTTTCTTCTTTTTGGAAAACCTTCCGTAACCGTTATTGTGGTAGATG
>JAHEMY010000154.1 GCA_024643425.1 Flavobacteriaceae bacterium | reverse complement strand
GAGGTAATTCCTAAAACACAGGCAATATTAAAAATATTGGAGCCAATTAAATTTCCTAAGGAGATCGCTTTTTCTTTCTTTATGGCAGCTATAATGGAAGCTGCCAATTCAGGCACACTTGTTCCAATGGCGATCATGGTTACGGCAATTACCCGCTCACTCACGTTCATAGACCTCGCTAAATCGACCGCACCTTTCACCAACCATTCACTGCCTCCCCAGAGGGCTAGTCCGCCAATTAAAAACCATACAACTATTTTAAAATTTGAGACTTTCGATAGCGTCAGATCCACTTCTTCGGAAAGTTCATCTTTTAAATGTTTGTTCATTCGAGCATTGTAGAATAACAACCAGAGATAACCTCCCAAGAACAATAATAGCCCTATTCCTTCCAATTGATCTAATTGATTTCCGGATTTAAGCAATAGGTATAAAGCAAAGGAGACAAAAATCATTACCGGCCAATTCAGCCTGTAGAAATCACGATCCACAAAAAGAGGTCCGATCACTGCAGTAATACCAAGGACCAAACCAATATTGGCAATATTGCTTCCAATCACGTTCCCAAGAGAAATATCGCTAAAGCCATGGAGCGCGGCATTTAAACTCACGAGTAATTCCGGGGCCGAGGTTGCAAATGAAACAACCGTTAGCCCAATGACCATTTTGGAAAGCTTTAGCTTAAAGGATAACGCCACCGAAGAACGAACGAGGAATTCACCACCAACGACCAATAAGGTCAACCCGAGAAAAATTAATAGAATACTCATCATTTCTTTGTGGCGCGAAGATAACAATAACAGAGACAAAATAATTGAATTTGGTCATAAAGCGGTGGGGGTAATTTCAATTAATTTTTAATTTGTTCTAGTCTAAATTCTGCAAATAAAAGTTATCCAGATTACGTAAAATCCTTTGCAGTTAAAAGCAGCGGTTTATTTTTTGCCTTTATTTATTGGGCGAACAGACGCCTCATCTTGAAAGTTGCTTTTTGACTATCTTTGATAGATGAAGAAAAAGTTGTTTCAGCAATTGGCAAAATTCAATAAGATTATGCTACCTAGTTTTACGAAGCGAGGAGTTGATCTTTCTACCGCCAAAAAATGGCAATTGTATTTATTTGGATATCGCCTTTGGGTAACTAAGAACGCATTGGATTAGTAATGTAACAATGATTTTATAGGATAAGGATTCAATTGATTTTTTCCCTGCAGAAAATCTAACTCCATAATAAAATTACATTGAACAATTTCGCCTCCCAATTTTTCTACTAATTCACACACCGCTTTTGCAGTACCCCCCGTTGCGAGGACATCGTCATGAATTAAAATACGCTCTCCTTTTTTGATAGCGTCGGTATGAATTTCCAAGGCATCCCAACCATACTCCAGTTGATAAGGTTGTATTAAGGTGCTGAAAGGCAACTTTCCCGGCTTACGCACGGGAACAAACCCGGCTTTTAATTCCTGGGCAAGTAAGGTTCCAAAAAAGAAACCTCTCGATTCGACCCCAACCACTTTATCAATAGATTCAGTTCCTACTAAGGCCACGAGTCCTTTCAAACATTCTTTCATAGCTTTGGGATTTGCCAATAATGGAGTAATATCCTTAAAAATCACCCCAGGTTTTGGGAAATCGTGGATTATTCTAATAAACTGATTGAGATCCTGCATGCCTAAAAATAATTATAAAAATACAGTTTTAACAAATCGTTAATAAAGTATAATGTTGATTTCTTTTATTCACTTCAATTTTTCTATATTTACCCTATACCAAAACCTATACATTATGAAAAAACAATTACTCTCAATTTTATTATTTGCCGGGTGTGTAAGCATCGGGTATTCTCAGATTCCTGAAGAAGGATTAGTGGGATACTATAAGCTGGACGATGGGACTTATGTTGACTCTAGTCCATCAGGAGTTGACTTAGAAGAAGTGGATTTAGGAGGTTTTTTACTTCCTGTAGCCGATCGATTTGACCAACCTGATAAGGCATTGAAAATTATCAATCAGTATTTAGATACGGCTTCAAATCCTGGATTTTTTGACTTTTCAGATGATAGTATGATGTCGATTTCTGTTTGGATGAAAATCGATCAAACAGTAATTGATTGGACTGCTGTCGTGAATAACTGGGGAGGATTCGGTCTTGGAGGTTACTATTTGGGTTTAACGCCTAGTCAGCAAGTTCGTTGGAATGTAAACACCGAGCCCGTGATTGACTCTGACCCTGTGCCAACCGGAGAATGGATGCACATCGTTGCAACTTACGACGGAAACATAAGCACCTTGTACATCGATGGAGTTCAAATTGCTTCTGAAGTTCTAGGGGTTACACTAGAACCAAGTGCATACACACTAACCGTAGGAACGCAGGCAGATTTACCTACAAACATTTTCCCAGGAATTGTAGACGATGTTTTGATGTATAATCGCGCATTAACTAGCCAAGAAGTTCAAGATATTTTCAACACACAACCTTTATCAATTGGTGATGTTGATGCCTTGTCTCAGAAAATTGTAATTGCACCAAACCCTGTTGAAGAGACTTTCACTTTTAGTTTCGATCAGAGCTTAGGATCTTTAGTATCATATACTATTAGCGATGTTAAAGGAAGTGTTATCGTTTCTAAAACGATCGAAGACCTTAACCAAATGGTTGACGTAAGCACTTTAGAAGCTGGAATGTATTTACTTACATTCACTACCAACAATCAAGTTGAAGTTACTAAACGTCTTATCAAGAAATAAGCATTGTATTTTACAATAAAAAAGGGGGCTATGGCCCCCTTTTTTATTTCTTTAATTTTTCAAACCAACCAAAAGTATCAATCTCAATGTTCGCCTTTAGGTCGTTGAGCAAATGGTACAACCCAAAGAAAGTGCGGTTCACATAAAGGAAATGCTTGCTTCCTCTACTATGGTCCATTTTCCTGAGCTCTTTATCCCCACTGAATTTTTCACTTAATGCAGTTATTCGATTCCAAAAATCAGGATTCCCAAAATCGAAGGTCTCATATTGAAAAGGCTCACTGAACAAGCTCAACAATTCGTGAAATAACTTAACAAAATATTCCTCTTGTTCTTTATTATCACTAGGTTTAAGCAATTCAAGATCTCTCATTCGTGCACGTAAGACATCAGGATTTTGCACTATATCAATTTGAGCCAATTGGAAATAGGGATTGTAAAACTCGTCAGGAATTTCTTTGATACATCCAAAATCAATGGCAACCAATTGATGTTCCGGGGTAACGATAAAATTACCCGGATGCGGATCGGCATGAACTGCTCGAAGTTCATGAATTTGAAACATATAAAAATCCCATAAGGCCTGACCAATTTTATTGTTTACCTCAGATGCTGCCGTGTTTTTTGTATATTCTGAAAGGTGCTTCCCTTGAATCCAATCCATAGCCAATACTCGTTCATTCGAATATTCCGGATAGTATTTGGGAAAGGAAATTCCTTGAATATGCGCACAAGCCACCGTAATTTCCATACTTCGTTTAAGCTCGAGTTGATAATCGGTTTCTTCCAAAAGTTTTTCTTCTACCTCTTTGAAATATTTCACCGAATCTTTCGCACTAATATTGAACATTCGAGTTGCAATAGGCTTTACCATCGCCAGGTCGGATGAGATTGCCTCTGCTACCCCTGGGTACTGAATTTTAACTGCCAATTCGACTCCGTCATTTGAAGTAGCCTTATGGACTTGCCCTATACTAGCAGCATTCACCGCCTCTTTTGTAAACGATTGAAAAAGATCCTCCGGAAATTTTCCCCAATATTTATTAAAAGTTCTTCGCACCAAAGGTCCGGAAAGCGGAGGCACACTAAACTGTGCTAAGGAAAATCGATCGACATAGGCTTGTGGTAAGATGCTTTTTTCCATGCTCAGCATTTGAGCCACTTTTAAGGCACTTCCCTTGAGGTTTTTAAGTCCGTCGTAAATATCTGAAGCATTGGCTTCGTCCAAGGTATTTTTATCGACCTCTGAACCGATTGCTTTTTTTCCGTAATATTTTAAGTAGTTCCCTCCAAGTTTAACCCCGGTCTTTACCAAGGTAGAAGTTCGCTCTAATTTTGATGTAGGTATACGATCGATGGTTTTCATTGGCTACATCTTCGTTTCTTTCCACAGAAATTTTCCAAAATCGATCAAAGATTCCAGCGGTGCTGTTTCAAATAGATCGAAGGCCGTTTGAACCGATTTTTCGATGGCGACATCTGTTTTCTCAAATCCAGCTGAAGTATCTTTCACCCAATAGCGTAGCAGAAATAAAAATTGAAACCACACCCCTTCGCTAAAAATACTTTCGGGATGTTGTATAAATTTTGACGATTTTTGGATGTTCCCTATTTGAATTAACTCTTGCGCGAACTCACGGATACGATTACGAAGTTCTTTAAATGCACTTAATGAACCCGATTTCATGATTTGCTCACGATCCAACACC
>JAHEMY010000004.1:49452-64028 GCA_024643425.1 Flavobacteriaceae bacterium | reverse complement strand
TATTTGAATCAGGACAACTCCTATTTTGCAATGCCCGAATCGCGCAAGTTCTTTGTTGGGTTTCAGTACAACTTTGGAAATTATTCGCTTCGTGAGAACAAAGGAAGTGTAAAAACTCAAGAAGGAGACCGTTTAGAATAGATTCAGACCGCTTCAATTATTTCACTATTTTTGCACCCATGGCAAAAATTGGCACCATAGAATTAGGAGATTTTCCTTTGTTACTTGCTCCCATGGAGGACGTCAGTGACCCTCCTTTTCGTGCGTTATGCAAAGAGCAAGGAGCAGATGTTGTATACACGGAATTTATTTCAAGCGAAGGACTCATTCGGGATGCGGCCAAAAGCGTTATGAAATTGGACATTTATGAAAAGGAGCGCCCCGTAGGCATTCAAATTTTCGGTGCTGTGATGGACTCCATGCTTAGGAGTGTAGAGATTGTGGAAGCCAGCGGTCCGGACTTCATCGACATAAATTTTGGATGTCCTGTAAAAAAAGTAGTTTCCAAAGGAGCTGGGGCGGGCATATTAAAAGACATCGACCTTATGGTATCGCTCACCGATGCTATGGTGAAACATACGAAACTCCCAATTACTGTAAAAACCCGTTTAGGCTGGGATTACGATTCGATAAAAATTGTTGAGGTAGCCGAACGACTTCAAGATGTAGGATGTCAAGCACTATCAATTCATGGCAGAACAAGGGCGCAGATGTATAAAGGAGATGCCAATTGGGCGCCAATTTCAGAGGTAAAAAATAATCCGCGAATGCACATCCCCATTTTTGGTAATGGCGATGTAAACACTCCTGAACGAGCAAAAGAAATGCGCGATGACTATGGTTTAGATGGAGCTATGATTGGTCGAGCAAGCATTGGATATCCATGGTTTTTTAGAGAGGTAAAACACTATTTTAAAACCGGAGAGCATATGGCTCCTCCAACCCTACAGGAACGTGTAGATGCGGCTCGACGACATTTGCAAATGGCCATCGACTGGAAAGGTGAGCGTTTAGGAGTTTTTGAAACTAGACGACATTACACCAATTACTTCAAAGGGATTCCCGATTTTAAGGAATACCGAACTAAAATGGTCACCAGTGACGATTCCGAGCCAATATTTCAGACTTTTGATGAGATTTTAGAGAAGTTTGCCGATTTCCAATTTGCTTAGGAAAGTAGTTTTTCAGTGACACGTAAGGTCGCAATCTTAGAAGCAAATCCACCTAATGCGAGAATCGTGCATAAAACAATAATGAGGTTGGCAATCTTAAATTTAACCGGGTAAGGTAAACTTGGGGTAATGGGGACAAAACCATATTCAAGTTGAAGCAATACGATTGTTGACCCTAGAAAAAGACCAATGCTTACACCTAAAACGGTCATGAGCATTCCATTGTAGAAGAAAATTCTTCGTATTTCTTTAATGGTAAGCCCCAGGAAGTATAGTGTTTTTATATTTTTCCGTTTTTCCAGAATAATCATGATGATGGTTCCCGCCAAATTAAAAATGGCAATGGCAGCAATTAGGCTCACAAAAAGATAGGTAAACAGATTTTCGGAATTAAGCATTTTGTACAAGGCGTCATTTTGTTGTATTCTGTTTTTCACAATGACTTCTTCGGGAAACAGCGCTTTTAACTTTGGAATAAGAACTGATTCGTCCGCATCTTCGCTTAATTTAAACTCTACATAGGAAATTTGAGATTCTTTCCATTCCATTAATTCTTGAGCGAGGGAAAGATCAGAAAACACAAATTTGTCGTTTAGATCGTCATTTATTTCATAGATTCCAGACGCAACAGCCCTTGCAGATTTAAAGGCTGATGAGGGATCCAGCTCATTAATTTGTCCTACTCCCGGTTTAGGCACATAGAGTTCCATTAAGTTTGAATAGTCGCGTATGGGCATGGAAAGTTTTGATGATATTCCGAAGCCAACAACTACTTCATCCTGACTAGGAATAAGCCAATCACCAACAAAAAGTAAACTATCAATGGGTGTAACACGCGCGTAATTTTCATCAACTCCTTTAATATAGGCGATGTGATTTTTTCCTTCATAGCGAATAAATACCCGCTCTTCCAAAACTCTAGAAACCGCCACAACACCTTGAATATCAGCAAGTTGTTCAGTATTTTTCGTTGAAAGCAAGAGTGTTTTTCCTTTTGCAGGAATTACTCTGAGGTCACTGTCAAAAACATTGGTAAAATCGAGCGCGAAATCCTTAAGTCCGGAGAATCCTGAAAGCACAACAAAAAGCGCCATCGATCCTAAAATCACTGCGATTACTGCAATTCTGGAGATAATATTCACAGCATTCTTCGAGCTTTTTGTAAATAAGTATCTCTTAGCTATGAAAAAAGGATATTTCACAGATTAGCTTTTCTTTCTTTTTTCTAGAAGATCGGGATTTTTAATAGGATTTTCTGATCCTTTAACGGCCTGTTCGATTTTATTGATGTATTCTAGGGAATCGTCGTTATAAAAAGTAAGTTCCGGCATTTTTCTCAACTGATGCTTTGTAAGTTGTGAGATGCGGTGTTTTATTTTAGGCTTTAATTCATTCAATTCAGCCACGATTTGAGCAGCCTTATCGGCCGGAAATACACTGGTATAAACTTTTGCGATTGATAAATCGACGGTTACTGACACTTTAGAAACTGAAGCAATAATGCCTTGCTGACCATTGCTTCTTAGCATTTCTTGGAGGACTGAGGCCAAATCCTTTTGAAGGACTCCCGAAATTTTCTTCTGTCTGTTACTTTCTTCCATAATGCAAAAATAAGATAAATAAGGATGAAGGACTCTATTTTGTTATTTTTGAGGAAAGAAATTCAGGGTTTATGGAAAAAATTGAACATATCGGGATTGCGGTGAAGGATTTAAGGGTCTCGGGCTTAATGTATGAAAAGCTATTGGGTGGGACGATTTACAAAACGGAGAAGGTTGAATCGGAAGGGGTTACTACAGCATTTTTAAAATGTGGCGAAAGTAAGATTGAATTGTTAGAAGCGTCGAACAGTGATAGTCCCATTGCCAAGTATATAGAGAAAAAGGGCGAAGGAATCCATCATATTGCTTTTTCCGTAAATGATATAAAAGCGGAGGTTCTTCGATTAAAAAAGGAAGGGTTTCAAATAATTAATGAAGAGCCTAGAAAAGGAGCCGATAACAAATGGGTGGTTTTTTTACACCCTAAATCATGTTCGGGAGTTCTAATAGAGTTATGTCAGGAGCGAATCACTGCCTAAAATGTTTTGCACTATAAAATAAGTGTTTTACATTTGCAGCTTGTTTCGGTCCCATAGCTCAGCTGGTTAGAGCACCTGACTCATAATCAGGGGGTCCTTGGTTCGAGCCCAAGTGGGACCACTTTAAATAATACCCTTTAAGGGTATTATTAATTGAAATTTTGATTGGACAACATTGGTTCGAATAGTTCGTTCTAAATGTAGAGAGCGTGGGTCAAGAATGGCACACCTGCAATGACTGAAAACTAAATTTAAAATTATTTTTCGGTTAATAATTTGTTGATAATGTGCTTTTTTTGCTTGTTGTTAAAAAAAATTATTACTTTAGACCAAAATATGCGACCCCAAATCGTAAAAATATTAACCTTAATGCTGTTCATCATGAACGGCATTTCTATGCTTGGGCAGACAACTTCTGCATCTTCAGGCCCACCCCCTCCAAATGCTAACAGAGGGCCCGAACTTCCTATAGACTCAGAATTATACATTTTAGTTATAGCTGGAATTTTGCTTGGCTATTATGTTTTCATAAGAAGGGTAAAAACTACAAGTATCCCTTCGTAATTCGCTGAACGTACTTTCCAATTACATCAAATTCTAGATTAACGACACTTCCAACCTCTAACCTCTTAAAGTTTGTATGTTCATAAGTATAAGGAATAATAGCCACGCTGAACGAACTTTCTTTAGAAGCTACTACCGTTAGACTAACCCCATTTACTGTAATAGAGCCTTTTTCAACGGTTATGTTTCCTTTTTTATCATCATAGGAGAATTCAAAAACCCAACTTCCTTCTTCCAGTTTGATTGAAGCACAAGCTCCAATTTGATCTACATGCCCCTGAACGATGTGGCCGTCCAAACGATCGCCTAGTTTCATTGCGCGCTCCAGATTCAACAAATTACCTACTTTTAAAGAACCTAAGTTGCTTTTTTTCAAGGTTTCATCAATGGCAGTTACTACATAAGAAGCCTCATTTATCTCAACCACTGTTAAACAAACACCATTGTGGGCAACACTCTGATCAATTTGAAGCTCTTCCTTAAATGAACAGCTGATTTCGAAATTAATATTTGTTCCCTCCGGGGTTATGGAGACAATTTCTCCAATAGATTCAACAATACCTGTAAACATGCTTTCAATTAATTACCTTTGCAAAAGTAATAAGCCGTAATTGCAAATGAGCAAAAATGAAAAAATAATTGTTGGAATTTCCATTGGAGACCCTAATGGAATAGGCAGCGAAGTACTATTGAAAACATTTCAAGACCCTCGCATGCTTGATTTTTGCACACCTGTAATATTTGCTTCAGTGAAGTTAATGTCCTTTT
The DNA here is from genome assembly GCA_024643425.1 of Flavobacteriaceae bacterium. GTDB lineage: Bacteria > Bacteroidota > Bacteroidia > Flavobacteriales > Flavobacteriaceae > JAHEMY01. Next base: position 59,444 of record JAHEMY010000004.1, on the reverse strand, counting down.
ACAAAAAAGTCTTTGAAATGGATATCAACTTACAAGGTATCGAGCGAATTGACGATGTAGTGCATAAAAAAGTGAATGTACTCAATGTTTGGAAAGAAAATATTGAGGTTCAATTTGGTGAGGAAACGCAGGAGGCAGGGGAATTTGCGATACAGTCGTTAAAAGCAGCAGTAAAAGCCTTGAAAGAAGATAAAATTGATGTGCTGGTTACGGCGCCGATTAGCAAAAGCAACGTTCAATCCAAAACGTTTAACTTTCCAGGACATACCGATTATTTGGCTCAAGAGCTTGGAGGAAATAGCATGATGCTTATGATTTCGGAGAGTTTGAGGGTAGGATTGCTTACGGATCATGTACCGGTAAAGGATATTACTTCAAAAATAACGGAAGAACTAGTACACGATAAAATCAACACCATTCATAAAACTCTAATTGAGGATTTTGGTATTATAAAACCAAAAATTGCCGTCCTGGGAATTAATCCTCATACCGGCGATAATGGTGTTATTGGAAAAGAAGATGATGAGGTGCTGCGTCCGGCGCTAGATAAAATTCGAAAAGGAGGAAAGCTAGTGCTGGGACCTTATGCGGCCGACAGTTTTTTTGGTTCAGGAAATTATAAAAATTTTGATGCGATTATAGCATCTTATCACGACCAAGGACTTATTCCGTTTAAAACACTTTCCTTCGGGCAAGGTGTAAATTTTACTGCGGGCTTGAATAAGATAAGAACTTCGCCGGATCACGGTACTGCCTATGAATTGGCAGGAAAGAATGAAGCCAATGAGGGCTCCTTCAAGGAAGCTGTTTTTGCTGCGCTAGACATTTATAAAAGCAGGAACGACTATCAATTGTATGCAAAGAATCCATTGAAGGTGACCTTGAAAAAAGCACCCACAAAAAAGAATTCCTAAATAAGAGGGGCAAATAAAATTATTTATTATCTTTGCAACCGCCTTTTTTGGAAGGCAAAACCCTAAATTCAGGTGTGATAATGAAGGAACTGAAAGAATTTACAATTCCATTTGTGGGATTGAAATTGGGAGAGCACATCTTTAATTATGAAATAAAGAATACGTTCTTTGAGCATTTTGAGTATGATGAGTTTAATGGGGCTCAGGTGGGCCTTGAAGTTCTTTTGAACAAAAAGACCACCCTATTAGAGTTTTCATTAAAGTACAATGGATCGGTAAATGTGAATTGTGATCTTACTAACGAACCCTATGACCAAGAAGTGAATGGAAATTATCATTTCGTGGTTAAATTCGGTGATGAGTTCAATGATGAAGATGAAGACCTGCTTGTGATTCCTCACGGAAGCTATCAAGTTAACATTCAGCAATATATTTATGAATCTATTGTTTTAGCGCTTCCTGCAAAACGAATTCACCCTGGAGTGAAAGACGGAACCTTACAGTCGGAAATACTTAAAAAACTTGAAGAATTAAGCCCCAATGGGAATGATGAATCTGATAATTCGGATATTGACCCCCGCTGGGATAATTTAAAAAACCTATTAACGGATAAATAAGATTGAGCCATGGCACATCCTAAGAGAAAAATCTCAAAAACAAGAAGAGATAAGCGTAGAACACATTACAAAGCTACGGTACCTCAAATAGCAACCGATCCAACAACCGGTGAAGCTCATTTATATCACAGAGCACATTGGCATGAAGGTAAATTGTACTACAAAGGTCAGGTAGTGATTGATGCTCCTGAAGAAGTAGAAGCATAATCTCGCGGTAGTTAAAATTAATTTGACTCTCACCAACCATATTGGAAGTGAGAGTTTTTTTGTTCTACCTCGAAAATTGTCAAAAACAGGCAATTTTCAGTCAAAAATTGAGTAAAAATTAGTACTTTTCGATTCAATTGAAAGGTTTTACCACTTTCTAGTGAATTCTAAAATCAACTCCTTATGACAAAAATCACAGCAGCCATTACCGCTGTGGGAGGATACGTCCCGGATTATGTCCTTACCAACCAGATTTTGGAAACCTTGGTTGATACCAACGATGAGTGGATTACCACCAGAACGGGTATCAAAGAACGCAGAATACTCAAAGATTCAGATAAAGGAACTTCCTTCTTAGCCATAAAAGCCGCTGAAGATTTAATTCAAAAACGAAATTTAGACCCTCGGGAAATTGATTTGGTGATTATGGCGACAGCCACACCAGATATGCCCGTTGCAGCCACAGGCGTTTACGTTGCCAGTCAGATTGGAGCCGTAAACGCTTTTTCATTTGATCTAGTTGCAGCATGTTCTAGTTTCTTATACGGAATGTCGACGGCTGCGCGCTATATCGAATCCGGAAAGTACAAGAAAGTACTCCTCATAGGTGCCGATAAAATGTCTTCCATAGTCGACTATACAGACCGAACTACCTGCATTATTTTTGGAGACGGTGCCGGTGCTGTTTTATTTGAACCAAATATGGAGAATATTGGGCTAATGGATGAATACCTTCGTTCGGATGGAGTTGGAAGGAATCATTTAAAAATAGATGCGGGAGGTTCATTAATGCCGCCAACGGCTGAAACAGTGGCTAATAAAATGCATTATGTTTATCAGGACGGAAAAACTGTGTTCAAATTTGCGGTTTCTAACATGGCCGATGTTTGTGCAAAGGTGATGGAACAAAACAACCTGCAAGGGGAGGATGTGAATTGGCTAGTTCCTCATCAAGCCAATAAACGCATCATAGATGCTGCAGCCAACCGAATGGGACTTCCGGACGAAAAGGTGATGATGAATATTCATAAATATGGAAATACCACATCGGCAACACTACCGCTTTGTTTGGTAGACTATGAAAAACAACTTAAAAAAGGAGATAACCTAGTATTTGCCGCTTTTGGCGGTGGATTTACTTGGGGCGCTATTTATTTGAAATGGGCATATAATTCTTAATAACGATCATTTAACAAAAAGAATATGGATTTAAAGGACATTCAAAACCTCATCAAGTTTGTCGCCAAATCGGGCGCCAGTGAAGTGAAACTTGAAACGGATGATGTAAAAATCACCATTAAAACGGGCACGGAAAGTGACCGAGGGGAAACTACCTACATTCAACAAATACCAACCATGGCAGCTCCGCAAGCAGCGCCTGTAGCTCAAGTACCGACCGAAGCTGCTCCGGCTCCTATGCAGGAAAAAGCAGCACCGGCAGATGATTCTGCAAAATACATTACTGTGAAGTCACCAATTATCGGTACTTTTTATCGTAAGCCTTCTCCAGACAAGCCTGTATTTAAAGAAGTAGGGGATGCTGTTGCAGTGGGAGATGTATTGTGTGTAATCGAAGCAATGAAACTTTTCAACGAAATCGAAAGTGAAGTTTCAGGGAAAATAGTGAAAGTACTGGTAGACGATTCTTCTCCTGTAGAGTTTGACCAACCATTATTTTTAATCGACCCGTCTTAATTGTCAAATACAAAATAACGAAGATCATGGCTCTAGACTTCTGGAGAAATGGTGTTTGAACTTTGAAAATTAAAAAGTTATGTTCAAAAAGATACTTATTGCGAACAGAGGTGAAATAGCCTTGCGGGTGATTCGAACTTGTAAAGAAATGGGAATCAAAACCGTGGCGGTATATTCAACGGCAGACGCTGAAAGCCTACACGTTCGGTTTGCTGATGAAGCCGTTTGTATTGGACCACCGGCGAGTAGCGAAAGTTATTTGAAAATGTCAAATATCATTGCAGCTGCAGAGATTACCAATGCCGATGCCATTCATCCCGGATATGGATTCCTTTCTGAAAATGCAAAATTCTCTAAAATATGTGAAGAACACGGAATTAAGTTTATTGGTGCTTCCGCAGAGATGATCGATAAAATGGGAGACAAAGCTTCAGCAAAAGCCACTATGAAGGCGGCCGGAGTACCTTGTGTGCCCGGGAGTGAAGGTATAATTCCCGATTTTGAAACGTGTAAAAAAGTAGCAAAAGAAACAGGATATCCTGTCATGCTAAAAGCGAGTGCCGGAGGTGGTGGAAAAGGAATGCGGGGTGTTTTTAAGGAAGAAGACTTAAAAGCGGCATGGGATTCTGCTCGTCAAGAAAGTAAAGCTGCTTTTGGAAACGACGATATGTATATGGAGAAACTTATTGAAGAACCCAGACATATCGAGATTCAGGTTGTAGGTGATAGTACCGGAAAAGCTTGTCATTTAAGTGAACGTGACTGTTCTATTCAACGAAGACACCAGAAACTTACAGAGGAAACTCCAAGTCCATTCATGACGAAGAAACTTCGTGAAGATATGGGAAAGGCCGCTGTAAAAGCAGCAGAATTTATCAACTATGAAGGAGCCGGAACCATAGAATTTTTGGTAGATAAACACCGAAACTTCTATTTCATGGAAATGAATACGCGTATCCAGGTAGAGCATCCAATTACAGAACAAGTGGTGGATCACGATTTGATTCGTGAACAAATCCTTGTAGCTGCAGGAGTGCCAATTTCAGGTAAGAACTACCTTCCACAGTTGCATTCCATTGAATGTAGAATTAACGCTGAGGACCCTTATAATGGATTTCGTCCTTCTCCCGGAAGGATTACAACCTTGCACGCTCCCGGAGGGCACGGTGTGCGTTTAGACACCCACGTATATGCAGGTTATGTGATTCCACCTAATTACGATTCGATGATTGCAAAATTAATTACCACGGCTCAAACTAGGGATGAGGCAATTAGCAAAATGAAACGAGCGCTAGACGAATTTGTGATAGAAGGAGTTAAAACAACCATTCCATTCCACAGACAACTGATGGATCATCCGGATTATGTGGCTGGAAATTACACCACAGCTTTCATGAATACTTGGGAAATGGAAGCTCCCTTAGAAGAATAAGTAGTACAAATAATTTATTTTAAGCATCAATATCCAAAAATGAATACCTTTGGATTTGGTGCTTTTTTTTAATCCAATGCTCATGAATCTATCTTATTGGGAATACAATTCATGGTTTGAAGAACTCGATTTTGCAATCGTGGGAAGCGGTATTGTTGGATTGAGTTGTGCGCTCGAACTCCGCGCTAAAAATCCTGAAGCAAAAATTGTTGTTTTTGAAAGGGGCGTTCTACCTAGCGGTGCTAGTTCAAAAAATGCCGGTTTCGCTTGTTTTGGAAGCGTTTCTGAAATACTTGAGGACCTAAAGACGCATTCTCAAGAAGACGTAATGGCGCTGATAAGAAAAAGAGTGGAGGGGCTACATCAATTACGAGCGCTTATTGGAGATGAACAATTGGATTATAAAGCATTGGGAGGGTATGAATTATTTACGTTGGAAGACGAGCAATTATATGAATCTTGTCGTTCTAAGCTGAGTGTAGTAAATGAATTAGTAAAAGAGGCAATTTCAACAAAAAAAGAGGTGTTTTCCGTAAAAAACGACCCATTTTCCTTCAGAAATGTCCAAAAACAGATTATTTTTAATCATTTTGAAGCTCAGTTAGATACCGGAAAAATGATGCAAAGCCTCATTCAAAAATGTATAGAAAAAGGCATATTTATTCTAAATTCTACAGAAATTGAAAGCTTTTCATCAAAAAACGATCAAATATTGCTAAAATCGAGCCGTTTTAATGAAATTTTTACAAAGAAATTATTCATTGCAACGAACGGCTTTGCAAGGCAGCTCATTAATGAAGAAATACTCCCTGCAAGAGCACAAGTTTTAATAACCAAACCAATTTCCAATTTGCAGATAAAAGGAACCTTTCATTTAGATCGTGGATACTACTATTTCAGAAACATCAATGATCGAATTCTATTTGGAGGAGGCCGAAATTTAAATATAAAAGGAGAAACAACTACGAACATGGAACTAACAGAACAGATTCAAAATCACTTAGAACATTTGTTAACGACGGTGATTCTTCCAAATACCTCCTTTGAAATTGAACAACGCTGGAGCGGAATCATGGGCGTGGGTTCTCGAAAATCGCCTATAGTTAAAAAATTGGAAGAAAACGTTTACTGTGGAATTCGTTTAGGAGGCATGGGAGTGGCCATCGGAAGTTTGGTTGGAAAGGAATTAGCTGAAATGTCAACTACCTAATATGATCAAGAGATTCTTCAAGTTTCTGTTTAAACTGGCACTTTGGTTTATCGTTGCAAGTGTGGTTTTAGTTTTGGTTTATAAATGGGTGCCGGTGTATTATACGCCGCTGATGGCGATTCGGTCCATAGAGGCTTCAGAACCTTATAAAACGAGCCATCAATGGGTTTCCATAGATCATATTTCTAAAGATCTTCAATTAGCGGTTATCTGTGCGGAAGATCAAAATTTTGTCAAGCATAATGGCTTTGATTTAAAAGCAATTGAAAAGGCATACGAGCAGAACAAAAAGGGCAAACGCGTCCGTGGTGCTAGCACCATTTCCCAACAAACGGCTAAGAATGTTTTTTTATGGCCCTCCAGAAACTGGTTTCGCAAGGGGTTAGAAACGTATTTTACTTTTTTAATTGAATTAGTTTGGAGTAAAGAGCGAATACTTGAAGTTTATCTCAATAGTATTGAAATGGGAGTAGGGGTATATGGTGCCGAGGCCGCATCTAAACATTGGTTTCATAAAAGCGCGAATAAACTCACGAGAAGCGAAGCGGCTTCTTTAGCCATTATATTGCCAAACCCCCGACAATACAAGGCAAATGGGTCTACTAATTACATCGTAAAAAGAAGGCAGTGGGTGATGCAGCAAATGCGTTATTTTGGTACATTTAACTTTCAAGAATTGAAATAATGACGACAGCCGAAATAAAGGAATCCTTGTACCAGGAATGTGTGAATAAAATACAGGGGCGTTACGATAAAATTAAACAAACAATTGCCGATTTAAACGAGTCTCTCGAAGAAGCGTCTAGCTCCGGAGGAGATGATGGGTTTGACAATAGCAGGGCCATGTTGCAGATAGACATAGAAAATGCTATGAAGCAATTAGGAGAGGTAAATATCTTAAAAGAAGTTTTAAAGAAACTTGACATCAAGTCTAGTACACCTTATGCGAGATTAGGAAGTTTAGTTTTTACAGATAAGGCCATATTTTTTTTAAGTCTTTCCATCGGCACAGTGAATATAGGCGATATTAATTACCTCTGTGTTGCCTTACATTCTCCCATCGGGGATATGATCGCCGGGAAACAAGCAGGAGAGAAATTTGTCTTTAATCAAGTAGAGCAGGAAATACTGGAAATAAAATAAGGGCTGCTTAATGCAGCCCTTAGTAAACAATCTTGATTCTTTAAGGAATTAAATTTTGATTAATTTCATTGTTTTAGAACCTTTTTCTCCATTAATGCGAGCAAAATATACCCCACTATTTAAACCGATAGTACTCATTGAATAGCTATTCGATTCAACATTAATGTTTCCAATCATTTTTCCTGCGATATCGAAAAGTTGGATGGTGTTTATTCTCTGATCCATAGAAGAAATTGTCCAATTTTCATTTGATGGATTAGGGTATACTGAGAATTGATTTAAAGCATTATCATTGATACCCACAACAAGTGGAGCACTCACTACGACACTTCCAAGCTCAGTTTCATTGTCAGGATTGGCATTAACACCTACTACTTGAAAACCATATTGAAGCGTGGTATCGGTCCCTTCTACATTGGTATAAGTTACTTCAAAATTTTCGCCGGCAACAAGCTCTGTAGATTCTTGCTTTACAACAGAAAAGTCACTATTGAAAACTTTAATAAATGCAATCACGGTATATTCCGGATCGATGGTATTAGAAACTACACCTCCAATAAAAGTTAATTCACTTCCAATAAGCGAATTGTCTTCTACATAGGTATTCCCTTCAAAAATCTTATTCCCTTCTCCGGTAACTTGGTTAACCCAAAAAGGATCAGTACCATCACCCCAAGTATTGAAGTTTGGCTGTAAAGTAACAGTCCCCGCTCCTGGGTCGACAACTGTTTTTAAATCTGGCACTCCCCAAGCTTCTCCAAATACAAAACCTCCACCATTGGCAGGTAGTTCAAATACATTCGCGTAACCCAAAAAATTGGCATTAGCGTCTACTTCAACAGTATTCTGTGAAGTTCCAACAAATGCAACGAAAAGCATTGCAGTAAATAATAAATAATTGTGTTTCATGACTTTAGAATTTAATGATTAGAATAATATTAATATTTAGTTTTTAATTATTTTATACGCTCCCCTATTTCCATTAATAGTAACTTCCATAATGTATGTGCCAGGAGCTAATTGAAAGATGCTCAATTCAGTTGAAGTAGTATCAACTTTTAAGTCAACTAATTTTTGACCTAAAATACTATACATCGTTACTTTTTCAATATTTCCTATTGAAGTTAAATAAATTTTATCATTGGCAGGGTTTGGATAGAAAACAAATCCTTCATGCTCATTATTTGTAATGCCCAACTGGCAATTATCAAAGATGATATCGGTTGCACCTCCTGAGTTAACTGCGAAGCAGTAGTAAGACTGTCCGGAAACTACAGGAATAGTTGCGCTTTCACTTGGTAAGCACTGGTTTTGCCACCAATCAACTAACACCAATTCGTCCTCCGAAGAATTTTCATCAGGGGCAGTATAAAAAGTAATAGAAGTAAAACCGGCTGGAGCACCAATAGTTCCGGTAATGAAACCATCTAATTCAGGAGTAAATACGTACCAAACTCCGTTAGCACCTGTAATATCACAATTAGATGGAGTTCCATTTTCCTCAGTGGCTGCTTGCATAGCAACTCCTTCGTCTGTGAAAGGGCATCCCACTTCATTTAGATTGATAGCGTTTTGAATATCATCATTCGGTGGAGGAAGAAGCTCACAAGTCATTGACAATTCAAATTCTCCAGTCTGGCCACCAAATCCATGAACCAAAATATAATACGTGGTATTTCCATCACTATCAAAAGCTACGGAAGATTGAAAATCAGGACAGTTAGGGTCGTCATCGTTACCAGCTACACAAGTAAGTGGGGGCGAAGCACAATCTCCTACATATACTGAAATTTTTGTATCATAATCGGTGTTAACGCTGCAAGTTGTGAGTGTTACTTCGTTTGGTAGACCTGAAAAGTCTTCGTATTTATACCACACACCGGGTGTTGTTGTCGGAGTTTCACAATCTGGAGCCGTTGCGCTATCATCGGTGGCATCAATTGTAGTCCCAAGGATTGTAGCGCCGCACTCAATCGAAATAGCATCTTCGCATAGATCGTTTGCAGGACCAACAATGGTTGGGATATACACTTCAATATCATCGTAGTAGTAAGTAGAGCCATCTCCAGGCAAATCAACTATAAACTCAAAGAACACGACAACAGTAGTAAAGTCTATTCCGCTCGTTTGTCCACTAAAGTCCCAAATTAATTCTTCCCATTCGTTTTCAACAGTTGTATTTACATCAAGTTCAATAAATTGACTAGCATCAGCATTTTCTAGTTTTAGACGAACAGGGATATTGGCTTTTGGAGAGTACGTTTTAATTACAATACTTTCAGAGACCGAAAAATCAATGGGTTCATCCAAGGTTAAAAGTGTTCCCGCAAAAAATTGCGCACCGACAGTTTTTGTAGTCCTCACAAGTGTTTCACTTGTATTGATGCCTGATTGAAAAGGATTCGTTTCTAAAGCTGAATCGGCCCCTTCAAATCCTATAATATTATAGTTCGCATTTGAGTTTTCAAAATCAACAGGGAGAAAAACGGGATCAGATCCACCTCCAAGATTTACTTGAGTCAAGTTGTCCCAATAATAAACCTGCGTACCGGGATCGGTTTGATTAAAATTCATAAAGATCGTTACCGAATCGAAAGTTTCATTTCCGAGGGTACTGAAATCGAATGTTATTTCTTCCCATGCTCCTGTGGTCGTAAGATTTACAAGTCTTTCTTGCGGTAGACCCGTAGTGCTTTCTAATTTTAATAAAACGGGGGTATTCACCAGAGGAGACCAAACGTTCATGGTAAATCCTTTGTCGGTTGAAAGGTCAA
>JAHEMY010000004.1:0-49352 GCA_024643425.1 Flavobacteriaceae bacterium | reverse complement strand
GTAAGATTTACAAGTCTTTCTTGCGGTAGACCCGTAGTGCTTTCTAATTTTAATAAAACGGGGGTATTCACCAGAGGAGACCAAACGTTCATGGTAAATCCTTTGTCGGTTGAAAGGTCAATGGTACTTACAGGAAAGTTCACTCCTGCAAAAGCAGCATTGGCTGGCACAGTATTTTCGGCAACGTTTGCTGAGGTATTCACCCCTGTTGGATCCGGATTACCAATCACCTGAGTGAATGATCCATTGAAATCACCAAATGTCGGTAATTGACCGCCTTCAAATGTGATTGGGAGTGATGGGGGAAGACTCACTTGAATTAAGTTATCCCAATAATAAACCTGCGTACTAGGGTTGGTTTGATTAAAATTCATAAACACCGTTACCGAATCGAAAGTTTCATTTCCGAGGGTACTGAAATCGAATGTTATTTCTTCCCATGCTCCTGTGGTTGTAAGATTTACAAGTCTTTCTTGCGGCAGACCCGTAGTGCTTTCTAATTTTAATAAAACGGGGGTATTCACCAGAGGAGACCAAACGTTCATGGTGAAACCTTTATTTATGGAAAGGTCTATTGTGGAAACAGGAATGTTCACTCCTGCAAAAGCAGCATTGGCTGGCACAGTATTTTCGGCAACGTTTGCTGAGGTATTCACCCCTGTTGGATCCGGATTACCAATCACCTGAGTGAATGATCCATTGAAATCTCCAAATGCAGGAGGAGCTCCTTCAAAATCAAAAATGACCTGTGAATTAACAGTTAATGTGATCAAGAAAATAAAAAGAGAAATAATATTTTTCATAGCAAATGGTTTTAAGCCTTCCAAAAAGAGCTTAGTTTTTAATAAATTTTATCACTTTGCTTCCTTGTTTAGAGGCAATTCGTGCCAAATAAATTCCAGACTGAAATGAATTTGTATTTAATGAGTAGAAATTTTGATTTGGATAGGTCTTAAAAAGTTCTTGCCCCAAAATATTAAACAAGGTGAGGCTAACGATAGGTTCATCGCATTGAACATTCCAAGCGGAGGATACAGGGTTTGGATATGAAATAAGTGAATTCATAGGACTATCCCCAAGACCTAATGTCTCTCCAAATTGAATATCGTCCCAATAAATAATATTATCAGAAGTTCGTGCTGCAAAATCTGGGAAAATGATAATTTGGTCAATTCCTGTGGAAGAAGGCTCGTCAATAACCCCGGTAAAATCGAAGGTAAGTTCTTCCCACTGATCAATCAACGTATTAGGCACTTTAATTTCTCCTGTAGAAGCACCTGCAGGGGTGGCAAATTTAATTCCCACATCACTAATAACTGATTTCCACACTTTGATTCTTACAATGGCATTTTCAGCGGTAAGATTGAATGTTCCAATATCGGATCCGTGCATGCTTTCAACTCCTGCGAATGGCATACCGGCTTGCAAGGCAGTAAATTTTGCAACTGTGCTAGAGGTGTTAATTCCTGAAGGATCAGGATTGGCAATAATCTCCAGTGGAGGATTTGTTTCATTTTCGAATACAGTCCATGTCCAATCCGCGCCAAAACCGGATTCTTCGAAATTAATGGGATAATTTTGTGAAAACCCTAAAGCTGAACTTAGGAGTATAACGAGACAAGTAAAATTTTTCATAATCATGGTGTTAGTTAATGTTCTTTATTTGATTCATCAATACGAGAAAAATTGAACTCTCTTTAATCAACAAATAGGATTTTATTCTTCTTACTATTGCGGCCATTAGTTCTATTTAATTTCAAAGGCTGCCATATTCGTCGTTTGAGAACTACCTCCCACAAAAACTTCAAATTTTCCTTCCTCGATCACCCATGCTCCTTCATTATCGAAAAATCCGAGTTCTTTATCGGTTAGAACAAATTCCACTGTTTTTGATTCTCCTTTCGCCAATGAGACCATTTCCAGTCCTTTTAATTCTTTAACCGGTCTAGTAACAGAAGCGAACAAGTCATGCAAGTATAATTGGACAACTTCTTTACCATCATAATTTCCACTATTGTGAAGGTCAACCTTGACGGTAATGGATTTTTTTGAAGGGTAATTATTTTCGATTTGGAGGTTTGAATAGTCAAAATGTGTATAGCTTAAACCATGGCCAAACGCGTACAGGGGATCATTGCTCTCATCACCATAATGTGACCAAAAAACCAACCCAGGTTCTGGAATAGAAGGTCTTCCCGTATTCTTATGGTTGTAATAAAGCGGAATCTGACCCACACTTTTAGGAAAGGACATGGGCAACTTGCCACTCGGGTTATAATCGCCATACAAAACTTGAGCAATAGCATGTCCACTTTCGCTTCCTAAATGCCATGCTTCTACGATAGCTGGAATATGTTCTGCGGCCCAATTAATGGTAAGTGGTCTCCCGTTGTTTAAAACAAGTACAATGTTTGGATTTACTTTGAAAACGGCTTCAAGCAATTCCTGCTGTACTCCCGGAAGGTCTAAATTGGCAAGACTTCTTCCTTCACCGGTTTGAAATCCGTTTTCCCCAAGTACCATCACTACTTTATCGGCTTTTTTCGCAATATTGAGCGCTTCTTGAAAACCGCTTTTATCATTGGTATTTATAGTCACTTCTGAAATAAAGGCCGTTTCCCCAATGGTAACATCGGCGCCCTTGGCGTACATCAATTCATTGGCGGGATAGCGCTGCATACCTTCTAAAACAGAAATAGCTGAATTATCTTCTGCTGCTAATCGCCAACTTCCTAATGGACTATTTTTATCTGCCGCTAAGGCTCCGATTAATGCGATTTTTTGACCCTCTTTTTTCAATGGAAGCAATTGCCCCTCGTTTTTCAGTAAGACAATAGATTTTCGAGCCACATCTAAAACGATATCATGATTTTCTTTGGAATTAACCACTGATTTTTCTCGTTCAAGGTCACAATATTTATAAGGATCGTCGAATAGACCTAATTCAAATTTTAACTTCAGAATTCTTCTTACTGCATCATCAATGAGGGCCACATCTACTTTTTTATTCTCGACCAAACTCTCTAATTCTGCCACATACAGATAAGATTCCATATCCATATCTGAACCGGCATGAATTGCCTTAAGGGCAGCATCGCGTCCATTCTCTGCATAGCCATGAGGAATCATTTCAGCAATGGAGCCCCAATCCGAGACCACAAAACCATTATAGTCCCAATCCCCTTTGAGGACATCTCTTTGTAAAAATTTATTGCCAGTAGCAGGAACTCCGTTTAGCTCGTTAAACGCATTCATGAAGGTAGCGACCCCCGCCTCCTTTGCCGCGATGAAAGGAGGAAAAATAGTATTGTATAGTGTAGAGGTACCAACATCTACAGTGTTATAATCTTTTCCTGATTCTGAAAAGCCATATCCTGCAAAATGTTTTGCACAAGCTGCTATTGTATTGGTGGCGGAAAGGTCTTCTCCTTGAAATCCTTTCACTCGAGCAACGGCAATTTTGCTTCCTAAATAGGGATCTTCTCCAGCGCCTTCCATAACTCTCCCCCAACGTGCATCTCGAGAAACATCAACCATGGGAGCAAAGGTCCAGTTAATACCTGATGCTGCTGTTTCTGCAGCTGCCACTTCCGCAGATTTACGAATAGCTTCCATGTCCCAACTTGCAGCTTCTGCAAGAGGAATCGGGCTAATTGTTTTATATCCATGAATACAGTCGAAGCCAATAATTAATGGAATTCCAAGTCTAGTTTCTTCAACGGCAATTTTTTGAACGCGACGCACTTCTTCGACACCTTTTATATTTAGCATTGAACCGACTAGACCTTTTTTCAAATGATCATATTTTTTTGCAGCGTCACCTTCAGCGGGAACCGGTCCGGTAACATCCCAAAAGCCATTGTATTGATTCATTTGACCTATTTTTTCAGACAGCGTCATTAATGATAAAACGGAATCAACGCGACGATCTATGTGAGATGAAGCTTGGTTTTCGTCGTTCGTATGTATTGAAGAGCTCTGGTTACAGGCTGTTAACACGACGATTAAAAGAAATAATTTTAGTTTCATTTTATACAGTTAACTGAGCATTATTGATACACTCTTATGTAATCTACCTCTAAGGTTGATGCTACAAAAGAGGGATCTATGTTTCCTCCAAAATTGCCGCCCATGGCTACATTCACAATTAAGAAGAAATCGTTATTAAATGGCAAATTGCCATTATTATTGAAGGTGTGGTAAACGTTCCCATCTACTGAAAAATTAATTTCCGAGGGAGTCCAATCCACACTATAAACGTGAAATTCATCCGAGACACCGGCCACATTAATCGATTCAGTTACACCATTTCCTCCAGAATTTCCTGGATAATGAAGGGTTGAGAAAATAACGTCTTGTTGGTTTCCTATATGTTCAAGAAGATCGATTTCTCCACATCCCGGCCATGTATTTGTTAAATAATCTGATCCCAATAGCCAAATAGCAGGCCACGTCCCTCCGCCTGTTGGTAATTTTGCTCGTGTTTCTACTTTTCCATAAGTAAAGTCAAAGTTTAAATTAGATTTCAAACGAGTGGAGGTATAATTACTTCCCATAAATGACTCTGCTTTGGCTGTAATTTTTAAGACTCCGCCTTCGACAATTACGTTAGAACTAGAATCTGTATAATATTGTTTTTCATTATTCCCCCATCCATTACTCCCAGTTCCAAGGTCGTACGACCAGTTGTCCGAACAAGGAGCGCCGGACGAATCAAACTCTTCTGCCCAGACCAATATGTCATTATTTCCATTTCCCACTTGCCCTGTCTCTGCACCGCAAATTGGTGCTGGCGCACCTTCAGGCACGAATGTATGATACCATGCTAATTGCGCTCCCGGCGGATCAAAAGGGTCTTGTAATCCTCTAACAATGAGTTTACTATCGGTTAACTCGACGATTTCATAGGAGAAAGCCCCAGACCAATAAGAAAGGGTACTGTTGTTAACAGTTAGGTTTGAAGTGCCGGTGATGGCATCTTCAATCACAACAAAATCGGTTTCAAAACTTAGAATACCAGTTAAGTCGCGACATTCATCAACAAATTCCTGAGGAGTGGCATCCGGAAAGAATCGTTTAACTTCCGCCCAATTCATAAAAGTCGCATTGGAAGTTTCTAGGGAATAGGTATAGTTACCCTCACTGTCGTATTTAAATTCTAGTACATCGTCATAAAGACAAGGATCCAATTGATTTGCACCTGCACTGAAGAAATTCGGAAAATTCACTGCTGGATCTCCCACGCCAAAGTGACCGGCATTTGAGGAATCCCAAACCCATCTCTTTCCTTCTCCCACTTGCCCTGCTAGTTGCAGCAAAACGTTCTGATCTATGATTAAAATAACATCCAAGTCAATTAATTCTGTTATAGAGCTGGAAGCACCTCCTGAGCCATAAGCAATCACTACAATTTCTTGTGAATATTGACCGGAGTCGGTATATCTGAATGCTGCAGTTTCGCCATTGCCAACGACTACTGGGTCTAAATCTTCTTTGAAAAAGACGTGAAACGTTATAGCATTATCTGCCGATGGGTTCACCGTCACATTTCCAGATTGATCTGTCGCAACTTCGATGTTAGCGACTAAGTTTGTTGGCGCTATTACAGGTCCAAACGAAGTATCGTCTTCTTGACAGCCAAAACTTATAGCTACCATTGAAATAAGGGTCAAAAATAAATAAGTGTACTTCATTTTCATTTTTTTAATTGGCATAATCGATATCGTCAAAATAATAGGTGCTACCATCCCCTGGTAAGTCAACTATAAACTCAAAGAAAACAACCACGGTAGTGAATTCTGGGGCAGTATTCATTCCTGAAAAGTTCCATACCAGTTCTTCCCATTGATTGGAAACAGTAGTGTTTACATCTAATTCTACAAATTGACCACCACTATTTTCAAGTTTGAGCCTAATTGGAATCCCTACTTTGGGGGACCAAACTTTCATGCGAATGCTTTCGGTTGTGTCAAATACAATAGGAGTTTCTATAGGAATTGCGGTACCGGCATAAAATAGAGCACCCACAGTTTTGATGCTTTGAACAACAACTGAACTCGTATTAATCCCAGACGGGTCTGGATTGGACTCTAAACTTGACTCTGCCCCTTCGAAACCATTGATCGTAAAGTTTTGGTCGGGATTTTCGAAAGTTAACGGTAAGGCAATTTCATTACCGGGAGCAATAGATAGCGCAATATTGTCGTAATAGAAATAGTCATCATTTCCAGAATTTCCAAAATCAAAAAACACTACAATTTTAGCATATTCCTGAGTTAAATCGGCATTTCCAAAATTAAAGTAAAGCGTCTCCCAAGAATTGGTGGTTGTTGTGATAGCATCTATTTCTGCCGCAATATTGGGGTCAGTAGCATTTTCTATTTTTAATTTTATCGTACTACCCGCAATAGGGGACCACACATCCATCTTAAATGATTGAAATTCTGTAAAATCCATGGGTTCTCCAAGTTCTATAACACTGCCTGCAAAAACTTCTGCACCGGCTTCCTTATAAAATTCCACTACTTTTGAACTAGTATTGATGCCGGAAGGATCGGGGTTGTCGATTCTTGTACTGAAACCTCCACCGAAGTTTATAAAGTTGAATTCCAAGGTTTCGGACTCAAAGGTTAACGGTAATAGAATAGGGTTTTCGATTACAACAATTTCAGTGAGTTCCGAAGTTTCGACACCTCCGCTTAAAGCAACTACTCTAATTTCATAGCTTCCGACTGCAGGATAGGTATGCACAATACTCTCTCCAATCATTAAGGGTGTGGGAAGTTCGTCAGGGGCATCTCCAAAATACACTTCAAAACCAACAGCTAGGTCAGCCTGTGCGGACAACGATATTGAAAAGTTGTCTCCCGCAACCGGTGAAACGTTAATGGCTAAATTTTGTGGTGGTAAGAAAGACACTATTACAGGAGCTTCAAATGGCTCTGAAGATTCACCATTAATATTTTTTGCTATGAGCGTGGCAGTGTAAACGCCTTCAGGGTATACGTGCTGTATACTATTTCCGGTTTGTACTTCTACAACCTCTGTCCCATCTCCGAAATCTAATAGAAATAGTGAAGAGGAGGTCCCACTAGGTGTTAATGTAACGGTCCCGGTATTGTCTTGAGATAATTGAATAAGTAAGTCAAGATTTGAAGGAATTGCCACATCATTCAAAAAGTCCAAATCGTTTTCATCCTTATTGCATCCTTGGAATAATAAGATTGCTAGTAATAAGGAAAATGTTTTTATAATCGTTGTTGATTTCATCATTTTATAATTTTAATATCCTGGGTTTTGCACCCAACGATTACCTGTAAGTTGTATTTCTATTTCAGGGATTGGGAATAATTCATTTTTACCTGCTGTAAATCCTTGTATCTCATTTGCCGCTCGACCAGTTCGCACTAAATCGAAAAAGTGATGTCCTTCTCCAACCAGTTCTAACCTTCGCTCTAAATAGATAGCATTGGTTAACTCATTTCCGCCAACTGAGATTTCATTTAACCCGGCTCTCAGTCGAACTCTATTGAGGTATTGCAAAGCAAGGCCGTCATTTCCATTAAAGTGATGTGCTTCAGCAGCCATTAATAAGACATCTGCAAAACGAATAGCCCTGTAGTTATTAGGGTTTGTTAAGTTTTGGTCCCCTATATTAGAATCTCCTTGTCGAGGAATATATTTTCTATTATAAAACCCGGTGTGTTCATATCCCTCTGTCCAGCTCACTCCGGAACCATTATTATAATCTTGGTTTTCCAAAGCAAACTTTTCAATATTCAAAATGGCAATATCCTTTCTAGCATCATTTTCTTCGAAGAGGTCATAGACTTCTTGTGTTGGGACATTAAAACTAAAACCTGATTCGAATAGAGGACCATTAAAATTTCTCGGGCCATTAAACCCTACAGCCACATTTCCTTCACTACATTGTAGACATCCAAATCCCGCACCTTCTTCATCAGAATATTGAACTTCAAAAACAGATTCTATGTTATTTTCATTATCATTTTCGAATAGGGTGCTATAGTCGGTAACAAGATCATAAGGACCACTATTTATAAGTTCGCTTAGAATGCTCGCAGCTTGTGGATATTTTTCTTGATAGAGGTATATTTTGCCCAATAACGCCTGTGCAGCACCTTTAGTTACTCTACCGGTCTCCGGTTGCATATACGGAAGATTATCGGCTGCATAGATTAAATCTAATTCCAATTGGGTGTAGATTTCCGATGTTGGAGTTCGATCTAAATCAAATTGGGTACCAAACAAGATTCTTTGATCGACCGCTAGTGGCACATCGCCAAACCATTTAACAAGCTCAAAATAATAGTATGCTCTTAAAAATCTTGCTTGCGCCAAAACACTAGCCTTGTTAGGAAATTCGATATTGTTTTGAAATTCTAAGATATAGTTAGCCCTATTTATTCCTGCGTACATCCAACTCCAGACATTTCTTAGTTGTTCATTGGTTGGGGTATGGATCATGTCATCTATTTGTTGTATCCCTACGACATCTGTTGCACTTTCACCCCCAGCTAGTGTATTGCTAGAAGCAATTTCTCCCATCATAACATTGAGGTAGGTCGATTGAAGTAAATCGTAGGCGCCTATGAGCGCATTTTGATAATCCTCTTCCGTATTGAAATAAGTTTCTGAGTTTTGGTTTTCTGAATTGACATTCACAAAATCATCACTACAAGAATAGAAGAGTATTAATATGATGGGAAATAAGACGGTTAATTTCTTTACTTTATCTATTTGAGTCATGTTCTTTATTTGTCTAGCAATACCTGTTATTTGCAAAATTGTATACTTTTTCATCGGTTTAAATTTTGAAATTAACACCTAATAAATACGTTCTGGGAGTAGGATAGAACCCTTGGTCAAATCCGCTGCCAATCGGAGCGCCACTAGACGATGTGGGATCATACCCTCTATATTTTGTCAAGGTAAATACATTACTTACCGAAAAATAAAACCGCAATTTGTCGATTCCAAGTCGGTCCAACGATTTCTGACTCAAACTATATCCCAACTGCATGTTTTGTGCTCTCAAGAAAGAGCCATCTTCTACATAAAAATCTGAAAACACGAGATTTGAGGTAGCCCCTGTGGTTACTCTAGGATATTCATTCGTTGAATTTGGGCCCGTCCATCGATTTAAATAATAGGTGGTACGGTTTGTAAATCGATCGTTTCTTTCATAATTACGCACAATCTCATTTCCTAATGACGCTAAGAAGTAGGATTGAAAATCCAAACTTTTATACTCAAATGAAAGGTTTAATCCCATGGTCACTTCCGGAATAGGGTCTCCTATATAGGTTTTGTCGGCAGTGGTTATCACACCGTCGCCATTGACATCGGCAAAACGCAAATCACCTGCTCTAGCTTGAGCACCCAATGCAATTTGTGATGGGGCATTATCCGCCTCTTCTTGGGTTTGAAAAATACCCTGTGTTTTATACCCATAGAAATATCCCAAAGGAAAACCTTCTTCCATACGAGCAGGAGGATCCTGGCCAATACCAAAAGCACCACCCACTTCATAACCAATTCCATTATTGACCTTTAATACCTCATTGTCGAGCGTTGTAACATTATAGTTCACTCCGAATGAAAAGTCTTCTGAAAATTCTTGTTTAAAACCTACCGAAAATTCAAAACCTCTATTCCTAACAGTTCCTGCATTGGCAGTAGGGTTTCCTGACCCTGGAGCGGTTGAACCGGTTGTTCCAGAAGTTTGTACTACAAGTAATAGATCTCGGGTTTCTCGATTGAAATAATCCATTTCGACACTCAACCTATTGTTTAAAAAGCGCATATCTGCTCCGACATCCATGGTTACTTGCTCCTCCCATTTGATATCGGGATTGGATATAACTCCAATAGCGGTACCAAAATTTAAAGTGTTGTTGAATACATAGACTCCCTCACCGCTAAGAAGCGATTCAAATCGAAAGGCGCCAATTCGATCATTACCAATTATTCCATAGGAACCTCTAAGCTTTAAAAAGTTGATAAATTTAGAGTCGGACAAGAACGATTCTTCAGAAGTGATCCATCCCAGCGAGAAGGATGGGAAATAGCCAAATTTATTATTAGGTCCAAAACTGGTAGAACCATCCCTTCTTAGCATGGCCGACATCAAATATTTTCCCTTATAGTCGTATTGTAATCTTGTAAAGTATGAAAGCAGTCTAGAATCAAAAACGCGATTACTCACATTGATATAGTTGTTCGTAATGGTTTCTGCATCGCTAAGTTCAAGTTCTGCAAATGGCTTATCCGGCAGGTTTATCCCTGTTTGACCGTAAAAGTCACCGGTAGTTTTAAAAACGGAAGTAGCTAACAGCAAATTCACATTATGTGCGTCGCCAAAGGTATTTGTATACGTTAAAAAAGCATCGAAGGTGTAATCTCTAAAAAATTGCTCTTCTTCAACCAAAGAGTTCACATCCAATCGATCAAATACTTTATCGGCAACACCCTCTACACCAAAATCGGCTATCGGTGAGTAGAATCGGTTTTTAACTTCGGCATAATTCCATTGAAAATTTGCCCGTGCACTTAAATTCTTTAGAATTGAATATTCTGCTCCAAAAACGCCACTTATTTTATCCACTTTAGTTCGATTAAAAGTGGTAGCAATTTGGGCCAATGGATTAATAACTTCGATCGGGAGATTTTCTGCCCTTGAAAATCCCATGTTATTTCCACTTACGCCTAAAACGGGGTTCATATTTAATGCATTATAGAGCACAGAACCGATTCCGTTTTCTGCAAGCGTTCTTCGGGTAGTTCCTGTATAGAGAAGGCTGGTGTTTAATTTTAATTTTTTTAATACTTCGGTGCTAAAATTTATTCTTGACGTATATCGCGTAAAGTTGGCCTTGCTACCCCCAACAATACCATCTTGTGTTATTAAAGAGGCTCCTCCGGAATAGGTAGACTTTTTAGTCCCCCCTTTTAAAGTAAAACTTTGATTTATAATTGGTGCTTTCGTAAACACTTCATCTTGCCAGTCGGTGCCCACACCTAAGGAAGCTGTATTCGTATAAACAGGAGATTCTCCGTTCGCTACGAATGCTTCATTGATAAGGAGACCGTATTCAGTGGCATTTAAGGTTGGCAGCTTACGTGTTGTTTCTTGAAAACCACCATAAGCTTCATATTCCAAGGTCAAAGGCATTTGTTTTCGCCCAGTTTTCGTAGTAATAAGGATTACTCCATTTGCAGCACGCACACCATAAATACCGGCTGTGGCGTCCTTTAAAACATTTATTGATTCAATATCTGCAGGGTTAATAACACTTAAGTCCTCAATCACATTCCCATCCACTAGTATAAGCGGTTGGTTATCACCATTTGTTGAAATTCCTCGTATGCGGATGTCAGAACGACTTCCGGGAGATCCGGATTGCGTTGTAATTTGTACACCTGCAACTTGCCCTTGCAGCGCTTGTTCAATACGAACAGGTTTAAGCTCTTCAATCGTCGCACTCGATATTACCGACACAGCACCTGTAATTTCTTTCTTCTTTTGAGTACCATACCCAATCACAATCACTTCATCCAAAGAAGCAATATCTTCTTTGAGTGTTATGGAAAGGTCTTTGTCGGATGTCACTACAACTTCTTGATTGATGAAGCCGATGTAAGAAATCACTAATGTATTCCCTGCGCTTACACCATCTAAAGAAAATTGACCATCAAAATCTGTGGTTGTTCCATTAAAAGTGCCTTTTTGCAGAACAGTTGCACCCATTAATGGCGAATTACTTGAACCGTCAATAATTTGTCCTTTCACAGAAAAGGTCTGAGCCGAGATCGAAGAAGAAATAAATACTAATAATAACGTAAAGAATAAGACTCTTTTCATTGATAAAAATGTTTACGGCCAATTTAGCCATTGAAATTGCGAATAAATCATTATTGCACCCTACAAAAAACATACATCACAAAAATTTACCGTAACTATTAGGAATATATCAATGTAAAAGCCCTAATCATAAGAGTTTGTTAAAAAATTACTTATGTGCTTATTTGATATTTTTATATGGATTTTTAACCTTTCACAATGAAATGTTGTAGTAATGTTGTAGTAAAAGGGAAAATTGTAGGGGTGGCTAGAGGTTGATGAAGTAGTCGTTTAGATTAGTATCTCGTTCTAAATCAAGTTTTTTTCTAAGTCGGTATCTTTTAATTTCAACACTTCTATGGGAAATGTTAAGTAATGGGGCAATTTCTTTAGAAGTTAAATTAAGCCTCAGATATACACATAAACGCAAATCATTTGGGGTTAGTTCAGGATGTCTTTCTTTTAATTTCTTGAAGAATTTTTTATCGGCATGATTAAATGCTTTTTCGAAAAACTCCCAATCCTTTTTGTTGTTAATAATCTTATTAATATTACCAATTACAGGTTTAAGTTTGTTGTCTTCATTAAAGTCGATTAATTGTTCTTTTAAAGAATTGAGTGTAGATGTTTTGCTAATCATATTCATCGTCGAAATAGCGAGCTCTCTATTTCTTGCTTCGATTTCATGACTAAGCTTTTCATTTTTTAGTTCTATAATTTCCTTTTGAGTAGCTAATTCCCTTAACTCTAAATCTTTGGTCTTTTGAATTAAGTGGCGGTCCCTTTGTTGCTTGTAATAATTTCTATAGGCATTATCTATCAGGAAGAGAATAATAACAAAAGTGATGAAGTAGATTACATATGCTGCATTTGAAAGATACCAAGGACTTAGAATCACAAATTTGTATTTCAAAACATCTTCTAAAAGCTCATCGTTAATTTTCGCCCTTACTTCAAAAGTGTATTCCCCGGGTGTTAGATTTTTTACTGAATAAGAAGAATTTTGAGTCCAAGGACTCCAAGAGTCCTGAAAAGGTGGAATGCGATATTGATAGGATGCTAGTAGATATTTGTCATAAACTGGCACGCTAAAGTCAAAAGTGAAATTTTTCATTTTATAATCCAGATTACCGCCTTCTTTGAGTGGTAAAACTTTCATAGTTCCATTATTTTGAGAAGCAGTAATACGACTAAAAAGAACATGAAAAACCTTAGGTTCAAATTTCTCTAGGTCTATAAAAAGGTACCCACTTGAATTTCCATAAATGAAAGTGCTTTTGGTGGTAAACGTAATATTTTCATACCCATCCAGTTGTTTTCGGGATGAATTCGGAAGTGAGATTTTTTCTATTTTATAGGATTCATCAATATTGTCCTTAGACACGGCGATTAGATTACTTTTCGTAAAAAACCATAATCGATTATAGTCGTCACTTATCATAGTTCCTGAACTATACTCATTGTTTTCAAGCAAAACACTTAATTCAGGGACCAATTTAAAATCAATGGGACTTAATTCCGATTTAAATACACCTTCGGAGTTGGTGTAATAAATATTGTTGTCGAATTTTTGTAAACCTGCATGTATTCCACGGTTCAGGGAAGTGATTTTCTCAAAGTCAATAACTCGGGAATAATCATCAGATAAGTTAATCTCAAAGACTCCTTTATATTCATGACTTACTAAAACCTTTTTATTGGAAGCCAGCTCAAAGTGTTTGGAGGAATAATCAAAACCAACGATTTTTTTATCAAAACTCCATGTTCCATTTATTTTGGAAAGAAGGTACAGACCGTCATAATTTCCTTGCAGCAGAAGATCTGGCCTCTCCGGAATCGTTTTTATATCCCATGTTCCAAGAACCTCTGAAATTTTAATAGCTTGATTGTCCTCAATAATAAATGTTCCCAAATTATGTCCGCAAAAAAGGGATTCATCAATAATATTTAATGACAATACCTGCCCTTCGGTATTTGGAATAAGTTTAAATGGTTCATTTGAGTTCATCAAACGATAAAAAAGACCTTGATTGGTTCCCAAGTAAATATGATCTTTAAACACCTCTGAAGTGTAGGTCGTTCCCAATCTGCCTTGTTGTTCAAATAAGATATTAATGGGAGATGAGATATTCATGCAGTCAATGCCGTTATCCAAGCCCATCCAAATGTTGTTGTTCGTATCTTCAAAAAGACTGAGAACAGTATTGTTTTGGAGACCATTCGTTTGATCAATTTCATACAGTCTATTGCCCGATGTATCAATATGTATTACACCATTAGAAATTGTTCCTAATAAAAGATCCCCATTCATTTTTTGGAGTGAACTATAAATGGTTGTATTAGAAATAATATCATTGACGGCTGCTTCCCATGCTATTAATTCTTGATTCTCTAGTAGAAAAACACCTTGGTTTTCAGTTATGAAAGCTATGTTATTGTTGATACTACAAATTCCAACGAACCGAACCGTGCGAGCAATTTCAGAATCATCAAGGATTAAATTTTCCCCATTTTTTAAGGTGTATAAACCTTCTCCATAGACTTGATAAAATAGCTCACCATTTAATTGAAACATCTTAGTGATTAAGCCATCAGGTTCAATAATATTGACTTCAAGGGTTTCAGGGTTAACGATTATTATTCGGTTTAACGACTGAAACAACACCCATTTTTGATAGTGGAAAATATTCCAAAATTGCTCGTCTTCTATAAGCTGTATCGAAAGAAGATCACTTAATGAAGTATATTTCAACACTCCAAAGTCATTTCTTTGCCAATACCCAAAATCCATATAAAAACCACTGTAAATTCGATCTCCAATGGCATTAACCGACCTCATAATACTTTCGTTTGGAGTTGGATATAAGGCCCAATTAGAGCCATTAAACTCTAAAATACCGGCATTGTTAGCAACATAAATAAAATTTTCTTTGGACTGAGTGATCATCCAATTTTGATTCCCCGCTCCGTATACTTCAGCAGAGTAATTGATTACGGGAGGTAATTCTTGACCGGTTGAAATTATTGGAAGAATATAAAAAAGGAAAGAAAAAATGTAAAGTCGCATTACCATGGATTCCCAAAAGCATAAATTTAGCTTTAATTTTTCAAAAATCTTAAATAATAAGTGGCTTCCGAAGCTAAACAATCGCTATGATTAAAGAAAACATCGATTTCTTCAAATTTTGCCATGATGAGATAATGACTTCCTTTAAAATAACTCTTGGTTATTTGAACCTTTAAAGGAGTTTTTTTTGCAGATAAAACAAGTTGATTTGGAAAAACTATTTGTTCCTTTTCAGATAAGATGCCTTTAGGAATTAATGAAGATTCACCAAAAAATCCGGCTTGGTAGAATGTTTTTGGGTTTTGGTAAACTGCTTGGGGTTCGCCATAAGCTTCAATCATACCATCTTTTAAAATTACTATTTGATCTGAGAATGCAAGAGCTTCTTCGGCATCGTGGGTCGCAGTAATACAGGAAACATTGTTTTTTTTAAGATACCCAAAAAGACTTCTTCGGAGTTTGTTCTTCCGAAATGTGTCGATGTTGCTGAAAGGTTCATCAAGTAACAGCAGTTCAGGTTTCTTTGCAAGTGCTTTAGCGAGTGCGACGCGCTGTTTTTGACCACCACTAAGGTCTTTTACTTTTACGCTGGAAAATTCTTCTAATTCGACTACTTCGAGCAATTCATTTACGCGCATAGTGTCTTGGGCCGCATCCAATCGCGGTAAATAGGTAGCGATGTTTTCTGCCACCGTGGTGAAAGGCATTACGTTGTATTCCTGAGCGACTAATTTTATAAAATCTTCTCCAGGGACCAAATTGAAATTAGGGCCGAGTAAAGGCTTCTCCCCCCAAGAAATTGAACCTTCGTTTAGGTCGAGGAGCCCATAAATCACATGCAACAAGGTAGATTTTCCACATCCACTTTCCCCTAAGACGGCTAAGTGATCTCCTCTTTTAAGATTGAAGGATATATCGCGAAGGACTTCCTTTTCTGAATAAGAGAAAGATTTTATTTTGACGTCTAGCATAAAAGTAAATGTATGGGGGTTTAAGAGTTGAATATTTTCATAAAAAAGATTCTCCTATTCTTTTACTCCCAAATTTACTTTTTCGGGAAGGACTTCAAAATCTACTTTATTGGAAAAGTGGTTTATATGCTTTCCAATACTTGTAAATAAGAAGTACATTGATTCCTACGGTAATTAATGCAATCCAAATTCCTGAGACATTTAAAAAAAGATGAAACAGAAGTACATTAATGGAAATTGGCGCAAGAAGCAATAAAGCGAAGGGAACCCATTTTCGCATGATGAGCAATCCGGCAATAAAAATTTCAACAACACCAAGAACAGGAAGCAAGTAACCGGTGGCCGAAAGTGAATTTCTAAAACTTGACGCCTCTTCAGGGATGGACAGCACAGGCATGAAATTGAAATGGAAAAATTCATTTAGGCCATGGATGATTAATACTAAGGCCAAAATGTAGCTGAGGATTTTAGTAAAAGTTGAATTCATATGGTTAGGTCGTTAAGTGTTTACTTAAAGATAATAAAAAAACGCCGCTTCTTGAAGCGGCGTTTTTTGAATTGCTAACAATGAATTATTTTTTAATGAATTTTTGCGTTTTGGTATTGAAAGCATCGGAAACTTTCAAAAAATAACTTCCATTTGCCAAGGCTGAAACATCAATGGTGTTTTCTTTTAATGAAGCATGTTTTACACGCTTTCCTTGAACGTCAAAAATACTGTAAGATGCCGCATCAAAACCTTCTATACTTGAAAGGTTTAAAACGGTTGAGGTTGGGTTTGGATACATAATTAAGTTAGACACTAAATCGTCACTTAACCCTAAAATGGTTGAACCTTCTTCAACAGTAATTACTTGATCAACTTCTACATTTTCTAACACATCGACAATTCCTGAAGGCCAGGTAATGGTAAGTGTAGCTATTTCAGTATCGGTTCCTAGTCCAAAATGAGAGTTCAAGGTACTCATTAAACGAAATCCTTCTCCACTTCTCACTTCACGAATTTGAGCCCCCAAATCGGAAACAACTTCTAGGCGTGCACCAATTCCATTGCGGTTACTTTCCACACCAATAGTATTTACGGTAATCCAATGATTATCGTTGGCGTCGTTCATGTAAATCGTACTTCCGGTGAATGCATCAAGAAAACCATCGTTGTTAAGGTCACCAAATCCACCATTGTTACTGGGAAGTACGTTTTCAACTAAGGTGAATGTTAAATCACCATTATTTAATAATACGTTTCCGTTGGAAATGATATCGGCATAACCATCATTGTTAACGTCGTAGGTGCAATTTTCTATTCCCGTATCTTCCATGACATTGATTCCGGTTGAAGCTGAAATGTCGCTGAATGTACCATCACCATTGTTAATTTCTAGTTTGTGTTGAAATGGATCAGTGCTGTTTCCAACAAATACGTCCATATCACCATCGTTGTCATAATCGGCCCATGCCGATGACCAAGTTTGCATAGAATCTTCTAATCCACTAGCCGCACCAATTTCTGTAAAAACACCACTACCATCATTTTCGTGCAGCTCATCTGCAGAACGCTCAGGACCTCCACCACATTTTGCATTGAACATGTCCATATCACCATCGTTGTCAAAATCGATCCACACAGAACCATAATGACCGCCCGAAGGGTAATCGCCTATTCCACCTTGATAAAAAGTTAAGTTGCCATCCCCGTCATTGAGGTAGTATACGTTTGGTTCAACATCATGGCATACAAAGGCATCTAAGTTTCCATCGTTATTAATATCAACGAAATTTGATCGTTGTGAAAACACAAATTCCGGAAAAGAAATTTCGGTATAGGCTGTTCCGGTGTTGTTGGCGCGCATAAAAGTCACACCATTTCCTCCTCCATAAAGAAGGTCTGTATATCCATTACCATCGTAATCCGCTGCTGCTAAACTCCACGAAGGAGTGTTGTCGGCTGGAGAAGTTACAATGTTTGTTTCAACGAAAGAACCGTCGGGTTGCTGGTAAAAAATTTGAATGTTTGTTGTAGAAACGGAAACAACATCGTCTAAAAAGTCGTTGTTCATGTCTACAACTGCGCGATCCGAATGGACTGTCCCAATGGATTGTGGCGTAAAGGATACTTGTGAAAATCCTGAGATTGACACAGTAATGAGCGTAAAAATGAATAGTAATTTTTTCATATAAGTATTAATATTAAATTGATTAGTCGCAATTATTAGTTAATGAATTAATCCACTCTTCAATTAAAGCGAGGGATTCTTCATGTTGTATAGTTCTTCCTAAAAGAGGCATTCTATATTCTTCATCGTTGGTGGTTAATCGGAAATAAAGCAATGAATTTTGTGCATCCCCGGGAATAATCATTTTACTGTCTTCATAGCCGGGAATAGGAGTGTCCGGAGTTACGCAAACTCCCATATTTTCAAGGTTTTCGGTATCGCTAAACGACATTCGTAAAGCGCGGTAATCGCAATGGCCGGTATTGCTATGGCAACCTGCACAGTTGATGTCAAAATAAGACCGAACGCGCAAATCCAGAGGCTGGCTTGTATCCTCCCAATTGACCACGGTTAGGATATCGGCCGGCAGGTTATTTTCGAGATAACCAACTTCAATCCATTTCTGCAATTGATTTTTAAGACCATCGTCAAAGGGATATTCTGAATTTAAATTTTGAGGTTTTAAACCTATTGGGGAATTAATTTCATTTACTTTATGACACGTATAGCACTGACTTTCAGAAGGAATTCGATAATTTACAAATTTGGTTTCACCATCCTGAATCCACTCAAAAGGCACATTGGCACCATTACCTGTGGTATCAAGAAATGCCTCGGTTTGATCCTCATTCCAAATATAATCGGCAAAAATCCATCCTTCCGATTTATGAATCATGAGGCGGGTTTCGATAATTTTTGTTGTGTTATTAGGAAGTACATTTTCGTAATAAAACGATTTAATAAGGATTGCTCCCACTGGGAAATTGAGTAGGGTACCATCACCATCATAAGAAGCTTTTACATTAGGAGGCATCCAAACAAAGCGTTTCTTATGGGCATAATCTGTAAATAAGGAACTAATCGGTAAATATGGAACCACCCCAGCTTCAGGAACCATGTCCGCCATCGTGCCACTAAAGAAGTTATAATCGGATAACACTGCATGTGGAACTTGACTTAGGTCACCATTTACAGGTGAAATAGGTGTGACCGATACCGTTACTACGGCAGTGTCACAATATTGTCCGCTCGAATCGCAAACCGTATACTCGAAGGTATCCTCTCCAACATAATTTGCGTTGGCAGTGTATTTCAAACGAGTGTCGTATAAGGTTGATCCTGCACCAAAAGTAATTATTTCCACCAATCCATTTGATGGATTCGTAAAGGTCATGGAGCCGTCAACCGGAACGTTTGAGTCGTTTTGTAAAACATTGAATTCTAAAAAGTTGTTTTGAAGCACTTCAACAGCATCGTCATTCGCAACAATGTTTACGGGGGTATATCCATTCTCATCATCAGATTTACAGGAAATCACGGAAAGTGCAACAAGCAGTAGTAATAATCTCAGGGTAATTGGGGTTTTCATTAAAAGTAATCTTCAGCAATTTTTAATTATGCAGCTTTTAAAAAGCTTCTAAATGTAATAAAAAGTTTGGTTTACACATTCATAACCATGCTGTTTCTAACACATTTACATAAAAAAGGGGAAATAAAGTTCTTTTTTAAATGTTTTGTCGAACCGAAATTTAAACCAATTGATGGGATTCCAAATATTCAGCTATTTGTATGGCATTTGTGGCAGCCCCTTTTCGTAAATTATCACTCACAATCCACATATTTAATGTGTTTGGTTGTGTTTCATCCCTGCGCAGTCTACCAACAAAAACCTCATCTTTTTCATGGGCAAACATAGGCATGGGATAGGTGAGCGTGTCAGGATTGTCCTGTACTACAATTCCTGGAGTTTCGTGCAACAATTGTCGTACATCGGCAAGATTGAAGTCGTTTAAAAACTCAACATTTACAGATTCGCTATGCCCTCCTGCGGTTGGAATTCTCACGGCCGTAGCGGTTACAGAAAAACTTCGGTCGTCGAGAATCTTTTGAGGTTCCCGAGCCAGTTTCATTTCTTCTTTGGTATATCCATTTTCCTCAAAAACATCGCAATGAGGTAGTGCATTTTTATGAATTGGGTATGGATAGGCCATTTCACCCTTGATTCCGGCAATTTCGTTCTCTAATTGACGAACCGCTTTTACGCCGGTACCGGAAACCGATTGATAGGTTGAAACAATAACACGTTTCATGGTGTATTTCTTGTGTAAGGGAGCCAAAGCCATGACCAATTGAATGGTAGAGCAATTTGGATTGGCAATTATTTTATCCTCCTTTGTAAGCTGATGCGCATTGATTTCAGGAACAATCAATTTTTTGGTGGCGTCCATTCGCCATGCTGATGAATTATCAATAACGGTGGTTCCAACTGCAGCAAATTTTGGAGCCCACTCTAATGAAGTTCCACCCCCCGCAGAAAAAATGGCAATGGCAGGTTTCATTTCAATGGCGGTGCCCATACTTACGATGGCATACGAGCGCCCTTTGAATTTAATCTCTTTTCCAATCGATCGCTCGGAAGCAACCGGAATAAGCTCGGTTACTGGAAAATTCCGTTCCTCCAAAAGTTTTAACATTACTTCGCCTACCATTCCGGTAGCACCCACCACAGCTATTTTCATGATTATTGAATTAGGCTGCAAAAATAAGGCATCCAACCATATAACGTAATAATTTACATTAAAAAAAGACCCCTCAATGGCTGAGGGGTTTAGGGTTCATAAGAGTAGTGTAGCGGTCGCTATGGTTTTATTTTTTTAATGCATCCCGAATTTCTTTCAACAAATCAATTTCGGAAGGTCCAGGAGGCGGTGCAGGTGCAGCTTCTTCTTTCTTTTTAAACTTATTGTAAGACTTGACGATCATAAACAATACAAATCCAACAATAATCAGGTTAATAAGGGCATTCACCCATTTTCCCCAAAGAATTGCATTTTCAGGTTTGGTAACGGACCCATCGGCAGCTAATGTTGCTTCAGCTAAGACAATCTTTAAATCTGAAAAGTCCATTCCTCCGGTAAAATGACCAACAATAGGCATCATGATATCGTTTGTAAAACCACTTACTACAGCCCCAATGGCTCCAGCAAGAATAACGGCAACGGCGAGGTCAATTACATTACCGGTCATGATAAACTTTTTAAATTCTTTTAGCATAATGGATGGTTTTTTAGTGTTTGTTAAAGACTAAAGTAATAAATTTTTAGAAGTGAAATACTTCGAAACCTTTTTGAAAAGCAATTATTTATAAACACGTTTTATGCGTTGCGATAATCCAGTGATTAATTCGTAGGAGATTGTGTTAGCGGAAGCGGCTAAGGTGTCTGCTCTTGAATTGGGTCCCAAAACAACGACTTCATCACCTTCTTTACAATCAATTTTTGTAACGTCAACCATAATCATGTCCATGCATACATTCCCTACGATAGGAGCTTTTTCTCCATGAATTAGCACCCAGCCCTTACCATTCCCATAAATCCGTGAAATTCCATCGGCATGCCCTAGTGGAAGGGTAGCTGTTTTCATAGGGGTGCTAGCTTTAAAAGCGCGGTTATAGCCCAAAGTTTCTCCTTTTTTAAGTTCATGGATTTGTGAAATAATGGTTTTTAGTGTAGCGATAGGCTTTAAGAAAGAATCAAATTTTGGGTCGTTTCCATAACCATACAATCCAATACCACTGCGCACCATATCGAATTGGGCGTTTGGAAAATTGAGAATTCCTGATGTGTTTAAAGTATGCAAGATGGGATGATACCCCAAACCCGAAATAAGATGGTTTGAAATTTTTTGAAAACGTTCAATTTGTGAAAGGGTAAATGTTATTTCGGAAAGATCTTCACTGGCGGCCAAATGAGAAAATGCCGATCTTACTTTAACCGCAGCACTTTTTTTACACAATTCAACAACGTTATCGACGTCGCTTTCGTCAAATCCCAATCGATTTAAACCGGTGTTGAATTTAAGATGCACCGGGTACGAAGTTTGTTGATGGAGCTCTGTAAAAGCGATGAATTCTTTCAGTATTTTAAAAGAATATAAGGCAGGTTCTAAGCACCTGTTCAGAATAGTTTCAAAACTTCCCGTTAACGCATGGAGCACCAAAATAGGTTTTGTAATGCCCGCATCACGAAGCTGAACGCCTTCCTGAGTATACGCCACCGCGAAGTAATCTACCCCTTCCTCTTGCAAACGAAGGGCGACTTGCTTCGAATCACTTCCATAGGCAAAAGCTTTGACCACAGCCAAAAATTTAGTCTCTGATTTTAGCTTGGATTTTAAAAAATGATAGTTTTGAGTGAGTGCGCCCAGGTCAATTTCCAATACGGTTTCTTTCACTGAATTTTGATTGTTTGCCATGGAACGCCTATTTTTTATCGGGCAATTGTTCTGGATCCTTGACCTCCATTTTGCGTACTTTTTCACGGAGCATGGCTTTGTAGTAAGCCGCACGACTTAAGGGTTCATAGTCCTCTGTTTCTCCCAACAGCACCAAATCGTCACTTTGCGATTTTCGGTAGCTATAGTGCGCTAGATTCCCGGTTCTTGTACAAACGGCGTGAACTTTCGTGACGTATTCGGCAGTAGCCATAAGCGCTGGCATAGGCCCGAAGGGGTTGCCTTTATAATCCATATCCAATCCCGCAACAATCACACGCATGCCTTGGTTGGCAAGATCATTACAAACCTTCACAATTTCGTCGTCAAAGAATTGAGCTTCATCAATACCAATAACATCACACCCATCGGCTAGAATGGGGATGTTGGCTGCAGCAGGAACCGGAGTCGATCGAATTTCATTACTGTCGTGGGAAACTACTTTATCGTCGTCGTAGCGTTGGTCGACCGTAGGTTTAAAGATTTCCACCTTTTGTCTAGCAAACTTTGCACGCTTTAAACGCCGAATGAGCTCCTCTGTTTTTCCGGAAAACATAGAGCCGGAGATGACTTCGATCCATCCGAATTGTTCCTTCTGATTAACAGTATTTTCGAGAAACATAATAAGTTTTTAGAATAAAACGGAATTCTTTGACGTTTACATCAATGATGCGTAAATTTAACAAAACAAAACTGAGAACGATAGAATAATAAGAAAAGTTATGAAAAAGCAACTCCGCAAAGAATTGAAAGAATTAGCGGCGAAAATTATTACAGCATCTGAGGATGCAGACCTTATAACTTTAAAAAAAGAGGCGGCCAAATTATTCGAAAAACTTACGGTGATCACGTATTTAGAGCAGGAAGGATTGGAGAAGATAATTCCTGTATTGGAGGAATCCATGGATTCAAAAAGTTTCAGAGAACAAAATTGGTTTCAAGAACCCAGTCCGTTGCCCGAACCCGAAAATAAAGAAGAAATAACAGAGCCGGCTACAGAAAAAATAAAGGATATTGTTGCTCAAATGCCCAAAGAAGCACAATCGGTGGAAGATTTTTTAGAAGAAGTACTACCTAAAAATAATCGCCGTGAAAACGATTGGGATATTATTGCAGCCCATTATAAAGACATGCCTGTTTTTGAACGAAAGGAAACGGCTACAGACGTTCCATCCAAACAAAGCGAACCATCTTCAGAAACACAAACCGACATAGAACGACCAAAATCTATTAACGACAGCATCAATGCCGGATTGTCCATTGGGTTAAACGATCGCTTGGCATTTATCAAGCACCTTTTTAATGGAAGTACCGACGATTATTCCCGTGTACTGTCTCAACTTAGTACTTTTGAATCCTTAGAGGAGGCAAACGCTTTTATAGCCAATCAAATAAAACCGGATTATAACGATTGGCAAGACAAAGAGGAGTTCTCACAACGATTTATGAATCTTCTGGAAAAACGTTTTAATTAATATTCGAAATGGGGAAACTGTACCTCGTCCCTACGCCCATTGGTAATCTGAAGGACATCACTTTTCGAGCCATAGAGGTATTGAAGTCGGCCGACCTAATCCTTGCAGAAGATACCCGAACCAGTGGTAAACTTCTAAAGCATTACGAAATTTCAACCCATATGCAATCGCATCATATGCATAACGAGCATAAAACCTTGAAGATGCTGGTGGATAAGATGCATTCAGGACTTACCATTGCTTTAATTAGTGATGCAGGAACTCCTGCTATTAGTGACCCCGGATTTTTATTAACTCGAGCCTGTGTGGAAGCCGGAATTGAAGTGGAATGCCTTCCGGGAGCCACGGCTTTTGTGCCGGCTTTGGTGAATAGTGGGTTGCCAAACGACCGATTTGTTTTTGAAGGATTTTTACCTGTTAAAAAAGGAAGACAAACAAGGTTACAGATATTGGCAGAGGAAACCAGAACCATAATACTTTATGAATCCCCTCATAAACTGGTCAAAACCCTTGGACAACTGTCAGAATATTTTGGAGCCGATCGAGCAGTCTCTGTTTCCAGAGAATTGACCAAATTACATGAAGAAACAGTTCGGGGAAGCCTTGCTTCTGTGTTGGAACATTATACTCAAAAACCTCCGAAAGGGGAGTTGGTGATTATAGTTGCCGGAAAATAATCCTTAGTAATCTGATCATCCTTTCAACCAAGCTTCTCGCAATGAAACTTGTCCTGTGGTGGCATTCGAATTGGGGACTAATTTTTTGCCTAGCGTATAAGACTGTGTAAGTTCTCTATCTATGATAACTTCTTCGCCATTTCTATCAAGAACTACCTTAATTTTAGTTCCGGGAGACCACATATACATGTCTGTAAAAACTTGTTGCGCATTTACAAAGCTTAGTGTTGTTCCATTCACAGTTTTTATTGCATCCCCCGGAAGTACACCATTATCATTCCAGAAACTATTTTGAGCAACGGCTTCCGAAAACTCAATGGTTCCACTTATTGTATTAGGTGAAAAAATCAAAACACCGTCGTTTTGTATAAAGTTTGTTTTAATGTTTGCTTCTGTAAATTCTAAACCTACTTTTTCAAAGAATTCGGAATAATTAATCGGGGTAGTACCCACCACATGTTTATTTAAAAACTCACCAATCGAGGGATATGTCATTTGAGTAATTTCATCAATTATGGTGTCGTCGTTAAAGGGTTTATTTTTACCATAT
This sequence comes from Flavobacteriaceae bacterium, assembly GCA_024643425.1. Taxonomy (GTDB): domain Bacteria; phylum Bacteroidota; class Bacteroidia; order Flavobacteriales; family Flavobacteriaceae; genus JAHEMY01. The sequence continues at coordinate 24,264 of JAHEMY010000004.1, read as the reverse complement.
TTACCAGATAGTTCTTTCATTAGAGACAACATACTTCGTTGTCCATTGCTTTCTTCTCTCATCAAAATATCAATACACATCCCAATAAGGGCTCCTTTTTGGTAGACATTATAATAATTGGATGCATAGGGCTGGTCCAATACGTTTTCACTCATTGTAGTAAAGCTCATCGTATCGTCCATACCCATTGACGTTTGAATTTTAGTCATAAGTGTGGCAAAAAAATCATCTTCAGTGATTAATCCTTCAAATACTTGAAAATGTTGGGCAAAATATTCGGTTACACCTTCATACATCCATAGGTGCTTTGAAAAGGTAGGTTGGTTATAATCGAAATAATGAACATCTTCACTATGCACACTCAGGGGACTAACAATATGAAAAAACTCGTGAGCCACCACATCTACCATGCTTTTAGCAAGTCCTTCTATAGGGGAAATTTCAGGAAGCACAACCACTGTAGACGTATGGTGTTCTAAAGCGCCATTCCCTTTAGGTGAGCCTTCTTTTCCATCACTTAAATAAAGAAAGATATCGTAGCGAGGAGTTGTATTAATAGCTCCTAAATATTTTTTTTGAGCCTGCATCATGGTAAACATACTTTCTTTTAAAGCTGCTGCGGTATGAACTTTATTGGGCGAATAAACACTTAATACAATTTTAATGTCTCCCACAATAAACTCCTCAACATCCAAATCACCATAGAACATGGGGTTGTCTGTAATATCAAAGTAACGAGGAGCAAAATAGGTTGTTGTCGTAGTTGAACCATCTGCACTAACGGTTGATTGCAGTTCTTGAATAGCAGAAGAACGTTTAAAACTCGTTGGGGCGGTAACATCCAATTTGTATTGGCTGTTTTTTAAAGTATCGAAATACCCGATAAAACCATGCAAGTTGAGCACATAATTTGTGGGTTCAATGTTGGTGCCAGCAGGTGAAAATGGATTGTCTCCTCCTATACCACCGGAAGATTCTGTATCGAAGGTGTCATTTACCTCATAGGTGATTTTATCTACCTGTGAAGCATTAGAAATAGACCAAGAGTTGTCGTCTATTTTTGTAGTTTCCACTTCATTTCCTTTATAATCGAAAGCTCGAAAATTTTCTACATATTTTCCAAAATTACTTACGGAATAAGTTCCTTGAACAACTCTAGGTAATCGATAAATTTCAGTTTGTGTTGTAAAACGCCCGGGATTTATTACCACAGGAACTTTATCTGTGGTGATATTTACTAAACTTAGGCTTGTTTCAATAGGATTTGAAATGGCTAAATCATTTTTTGCTGTTTTGCTAGCAGTACATCCTATAAAGAAAACAGAAAGTACGAGTATGGATAGAAAATTTTTCATCGGTTTTGTAGTTATTTCACGAAGGTATTTTTTTTCATTGGCTTGAATCTTAAAATTATACCAAAATATGCAATCATTTTTTTTAAAGATGTTTTCCTTTTTCCCAACCGTGTTTCCCAAGATATTGTTCTCCACTCTCCACAGCACCTTCTTCAATGGAGGTGCCCATCGAATCGTTCCATCGGTTGAGGTATCCAAATAAGGAAATTACTCCCAGCATTTCAACAATTTCCCCTTCATTCCAATGCTTATACAAGCGTGTTTTAATAGCTTCATCCACAGCATTGGGTACTTGAGAAGCTGCTAATGAAAAATCTAGTGCGGCTCGTTCTGCCTCGTTAAAAGCAGGGTGGGTTCGGTATTCCCAAATATTGTCTAACTGTTCTTGTTCGGCGCCGTAGCGTTCTGCGGCTCGAATGGCGTGCGCTTGGCAGTATCTGCAACCCGTAGCATTGCTGCTCACCCAGGCAATCATTCGCTTTAAAGCTGAGGTCACCCGACCTTCGTTTGCCATTACCGCTTTATTGAGATTGATGAAGGCTTTACTAATGGCAGGCCTGCGTTGCATCGTAAGCACGCTGTTGGGGCAAAAGCCAAGAGTTTCATTAAAGAATTCGGCCAATTGTTTGGTTTCCGGATCGTGTTCGGGAGAGAGGGGAGTGACTAAGGGCATGGTTAGTTTTTAAGGAGTTTATAGGTTTGGTTTGCGAGGTTCAGAAAATACATCCCTGATGCATACGCCGACAGATCAATCGAGAAATTTTGTGATTCAAAAGCACCTTCTTGAATAAGCTTACCGGAGATGTCTACAATTTGGTATTCGGAAACGGTATCGGCTAAAGGAGACATTCTAATGTTAAAAACCCCTTCAGAGGGATTGGGGGAAATAAGCACGTTATTCAAGGTGTTTTCTTCAATCCCCAGTGGACTATTGATAAATTTTTGTAAAACAATATACCTCTCAGGATTATACCAAATAGAACTTCCTGTCAATAAAAGGTTTCCGTCGAGCAACGTTTGAAGGTTGTATGACCCTAAAGTCCCGGAATTTGAATGTAATACAAAGGAAACGTCTAAATTTCCATCACTAAAAATTCTCCGATAATAAGGATCTGTCCCCCCTTCCCAATCGGTAAAACTATTATCTACAATAACCCTTTGATTCTCTTGAATGATTGACCCAATTAAACCTTCCACCGCACCATTCCCAAAAGATTGGTCAAGATCTCCTTCCGGCTTTAATTTGATCATTTTTTTAAATTCATTGAAATCGAAATCGGAATAGTTACAGCTGACTAAAATACTTTCATCTGGAAAAGCTAAACAACTGCAAAAGGTGTAGATATCCTCAATTGGAATAAGTTGCAGACCATTATCTCCAAAACCTTCGTCTAGAGATCCACTGGGACTGAACCTTAAAAGCATGAAAGTTTGGGTGTTATTTTGTGAAATCCGATATAGGATGAAAAATCCTTCATCTGTTAACATTTCAACATCACCTAAAGAAACTGAGGAAGGCTCAGAAATCGGATAGATTAATTCGCCATTATTACCAAATGAAGGATCCGGTGTTCCATCGGGTAAAAAGCGTTTCATCAAAATTTGATATTCATCAGAGACCCACCCCAAGGTGACCGCCATTATTTTCCCACTTTCAGCGACCTCTAAACGACCCGAATAGAAATTGGAATCAAACAGGTCGATGGAACCATTGATACCAAAAGTAGTATCGACGCTTCCGTCCGGAAAAAATTGAGTCAAAATGGTTGGGATGTTATATCCACTGGATTTGATCAATATTTTATCGCTCGATTGAATTTTAATATCCGTATAGGAGGCGTTGTCAATTATAGTTGAACGAATCATACCATTATCACCAAAACTAATATCTAACATGCCGTTTTCCAGATAAGAAGCGATAAATTTCTCTGGTTCTCCGGTGTAAGGATAAAAGGCGCCGACTACCAGAATGTGACCTAAAGAATTCTCGGCAGCCGCATAAAAAACCTCCTCGCCATCACCCAGATCTGTTTCAACGATACCATTATCCCCAAAACTCAAATCGGGACTCCCGTCTTGCGCCCAAAGCCCGATGCCAAATAGCATAACACCTATAAATAGCACTGCTTTCATGTACTTGATTTTTATAAATTAGGGGAGGTTTGTTCCTTTAAAGTTAGGAAAATATTTCATATCCTGCTTGAACTATTTGTACCTTTACCTTCCTCTCCCCATCATCTAAAGGATTTAATAAATATGCGCTGGACCCTATTGCCCAAACCGGAACGCTCAAAAGTTACCAAGCTCGCTCAAGAACTTGGCATAGATATATGGATTGCCACCTTGTTACTTCAACGAGGCATCGAGACTTTCGAAGAAGCAAAATCTTTTTTCAGACCAAGCCTGGAAGACCTGCACGACCCGTTTCTTATGAAAGATATGGACCTTGCCGTGGAACGTATCGAAAAAGCCATTGAAAATGAAGAAAACATTTTGGTTTTTGGCGATTATGATGTGGACGGGACTACTTCGGTGGCGTTGGTTTCAAGTTATCTAAAATCGTATTATCCCAACGTGGCAACCTATATTCCCGATCGCTACCAAGAAGGTTATGGAGTATCCTATCAAGGCATCGATTTTGCTGAAGACAATGGATTTTCACTCATTATTGCCTTAGATTGCGGAATTAAAGCCATCGATAAGGTCGCTTACGCCAAAGAAAAAGGCATTGACTTTATCATCTGCGATCACCATCGACCGGGATCTGAACTACCTAAAGCGATCGCAGTTTTGGATCCAAAAAGAGATGATTGTAACTATCCATACGATGAGCTCTGCGGTTGTGGGGTTGGATTTAAATTAATTCAGGCCTTAGCGCATCATCGCGGACAAACCATCGACGATTTACTGTTGTATTTGGACCTTGTTGCCACGGCTATTGGCGCAGACATCGTTCCTATTACCGGAGAGAACAGGATCTTGGCCTATTTCGGTTTAAAAGTGATTAACTCGAATCCGAGAAAAGGGTTTCAGGCCATCATCCAACAAACGAAGAAATCTTCCTTTACTATTACTGATGTGGTATTTATCATCGCCCCTAGAATTAATGCAGCCGGAAGAATGAAACACGGAAATCATGCTGTTGAGCTGCTTGTTGAAACCGATTTGGATCAAGCTAAGATTTTTGCTGAAGAGATTGAACAATTTAATACCGACCGTCGCGATAAAGATCAAAAAATCACCGAAGAGGCCTTGCAGCAAATCATTGCCGATGAGGAACAAAATCGAATGACAACCGTGGTCTACAAAGAAGATTGGCATAAAGGAGTAATTGGAATCGTGGCCTCGCGTCTCACCGAAACCTATTACCGCCCCACCCTTGTTTTTACCAAGAATGGGGAGACCCTTGCCGCTTCTGCACGTTCTGTAAAGGGATTCGATGTGTATAATGCGTTGGAAGGTTGTTCGGAATATATCGAGCAATTTGGCGGACATAAATATGCTGCAGGGCTCACATTACTGGAAAAGGATTTTGAAAAGTTTAAAGAAGCTTTTGAAAAGGTGGTTGCCGAAACCATAGACCCTAAGCTACTCACTCCGGAATTGAAAATCGATGCTGAACTTAATTTTAACGACATCACCCCAAAATTCTTTAGGATTTTAAAACAGTTTGCACCCTTTGGACCCGGCAATATGACACCGGTTTTTATGTCCACTGGCGTTCACGATGTGGGTTACGGAAAAACAGTAGGTTCTGATAACACACATTTACGCTTGGTGGTGAAACAAGGAGATTCGCCCAAGTTTACGGGGATTGGTTTTGGGATGGCCGACAAAAAAGAGATGGCTTGCTCAGGCGAACCTTTTAAAATGGCTTATGTAATTGATGAGAATGAATGGCAAGGCACGGTAAGTCTGCAATTGAGAATCAAGGATATTAAACCTTGAATTCCTTCAAAGTAAATTGCTCCCCGTCAAAAACACCATAGGTAAAATGATGAATCCAATCGCCAAGATTGAAATAAGTGGATTGTGCTCCAACGTTGATCTCCATGGGTAAATGACGATGGCCGAAGACAAAATAATCGTAATGTTTGGTTTCCAGTTTTCTCCTGGCATAGATGGCTAACCACTCGTAATCTTCGCCTAAAAATTTCTTGTCCTCGTCCCCTGAAATGAGTTTGTTCTTTACCGAGAGGTATTGGGCGAAGCGCATGCCCCAATCCGGATGTAGCCAACGATAGAGCCACTTTGAAAAAGGATTGATAAATACCTTCTTCATGCGTTTATAACCCTTATCGCCCGGTCCTTTTCCGTCGCCATGACCAATTAAAAAGGTCTTGTCGTTAAAAGTGAATTCTTTGACATCGCGATAGACAGGAATGTTCAATTCGGTTTCAAAATAATCGTTCATCCAGAGGTCGTGATTCCCAACAAAGAAATAAATAGGGATTCCGGAATCACTTATTTCGGCCAGTTTTCCGAGCACTCTCGTGAATCCTCGAGGAACAACCGTCTTGTATTCAAACCAAAAATCGAATAAATCGCCCAATAAAAAAATGGCAGCGGCATCTCCCTTAATTTCATCCAACCAAGCCACAAACTTCTTTTCTCGAGGCCTGCTTGCTTCAAGCGTGGGAGCACCTAAATGGTTGTCACTGGAAAAGTATATTTTTTTACCTGCCGGGATTTGCATGAGCTAAAGATAGCGAAAAAGACATTCGTGCTTTAATTATTGAAGTGGATTGTCGGATGCATACCATTCTGCATAACTGCTCTCCGTTTCTTGGAGGCGAAGGGAAAAAAGGGTAATCTCTGCAGGCAATCGCTTGCGGATCTTATCGGCAAAATCGATGACCATCATTTCGCTGGTGGGTTGATAATTAACTAAAAGGACATTGTGTCCTCTTGATTGCAATTCTCCGGCCAGTTCTACATGCGGGGTATTCTTATTAAACACGGTCGCATGATCAAAGACATCTACAATTTCTTCTTTCACGATCTTTTTCAGATCACTAAAATCGATCACCATTCCAAATTTCACATGAGTGTTGTCTGAAATCGGGGTGCCAATCACGGTCACCGAAAGCTTGTAGCTATGTCCGTGAACATTTCGACATTTTCCGTCATAGCCGTATAAGGCATGGCCGGTTTCAAAGGTGAATTGTTTTGTAATTCTAATGGAATTCATGCAGCAAAGATACAGTAATTTCAGAATAAAAGATTTTTCAAAATCGTATGAAACGGAAGCGTATATTTGCGCACTTTTTTAATCTGCCTATGCGTAGTGAATTGTTTGAACAATTGGATTTTGTTGAAAATCCGCTGTTTGAATCGATTATTGAAGACCTTCTAAACCAACAATACAGTGTTGTGGATCATTTTTTTACGGAAGCGGAGGTGGTCCAATTTCGAGCGAATCTTTTGCTGAAATACGAAGAAGACCGATTTAAAAAATCGGCCATTGGAAGTCGGACCCAAGAGGAGATCGACAAAACCATACGAGGAGATTTTATTTTATGGATGGACGAATCTAAGTCGGATCCTATAGAACAGCTCTTTTTTAATAAAATCAATTCCTTGGTGAGTTACCTAAATAAAACCTGTTTTCTGGGTATTTTACAAAAGGAGTTTCATTATGCTGTTTATCCTACAGGAACCTTTTACAAAAGGCATTTGGACACCTTTCAAAACGACGACCGTCGTAAACTATCCATGGTGTGTTATCTTAATGAAGACCCATGGCCAAAGGAGAATGGAGGGGAGCTGGCTATTTATTTAGAGAACGATATGAAAGAAATCCTTCCGCTTCCCGGACGGATGGTCATCTTTGAAAGTCAGCTTTTAGAGCATGAGGTAAAAGTGGTGAAGGCTTCCGAACGACTTAGTATTACAGGATGGTTAAAAACCCGCTAACTAATGCGCAGCGAGGGGAACGTACTTTTTCTTGAATTTAATGATAAGCGCAAAAGCCCGATAAGCAATCCAGGACAATAGTGCAATCCATACTCCTGTCAATCCCCAGTTCAAATATTTCGCAAACAGTAGTACAGGAATAAAGCCAATTAGGGTCGCACCTAATAACACATTTCTCAAGTAGGCCATTTCACCCAATCCCTTAAAGATCGCATCAAAAGTAAAGGCGAGGGCGTTTAGTGGCTGACTAATAATCACCAAAAAGAAGATGCTATAAAATACTTCAAGGACGAGAGGATCTTTATTGAAAAGAGTACCTAGGCCATTGTAAAAAGTGATGAGACAGATAATGAGAAACACGGCAACCCCTAAATTATAGATCGTTACTTTACGAGTAAGTTGGGCGAGTTTTTTATAATCCTTGGCCCCCAACAACTTTCCGCTAATAATGTTTCCAGCGGCACCATAACCGTCAATAAAAAAGGCAGTGAACAACCAAATATTAATTGCAATAGCATGGGCGGCTATGTATTCCGTTCCGAGCGCGGTGGCTTCTCGAACGGCCAACATTAGTGCCGCATTAAGAGCAATAGATCGAATAAACAGGTTGAAACTCATATGAACCAAGCGTTTAATTTCGGGGTGTAGCGGAAATTGAAGTTTCAGGGATACCTCGGTCTTGCGCAGTAAAAGAATTAATGCAAGTACCGCCATGACTGCCTGAGCGATTAAACTCGCCCATGCCGCACCTTCAATCCCCATTTTAGGAATAAAATCGTCAACACCATATACCAATAAAAAGTCCAGAATGATATTAACGATGGTTCCGGCAATGGCAACCATCATGGGCCAAAAAGTATTTTGTAGTCCTCGAAAAATGCCAAAGGCACCAAAAGTAAAAAGGGTTAATGGGAAGCCCCAAACACGGATGTTGTAATAATCGATACTGAATTGAAGAATAAGGCCTTCGGCATTGAGCAATCGAAAGATTTCATCGACAAAAAAGTAGGTGGTGCCTAAAACAATAAGACTTAAAATTACATTGAAATAAATGGCTTGCGCGGGAAAACTTTTTAAGGCGTTGATATTCCCTGCGCCCAAATTTTGACTTACAATCGTAGATATGGCACTTCGCGTTTGCGCGAGTACCCAAATGAGCATTGATAGAAAAGAACCAACTACACCAACCGCTGCCAAAGATTCGGTTCCGTATTCAGAGATATTTCCAACCACTGCAGCATCCGTACTGGACAATACGGGTTCAGCAATACCAGCAATAATGGCCGGAATGGCTAATTGTTGAATTCGCTTGAAAGAAATATCGGTTTTTAAATGTTCCACGCGGCAAAGGTACATATTGACGGTTTCTATGGCTTCAATCGCGATTGATAAACTTTATATACTAAGATGGTTTCCCTATCTTTAAGCTTCAAAAAAAATTGGCTTTGGGGATGCACATTTTGAAAATCTCTTTTTGCTCGATGGCTTTGCTGTTGGGAATGTTGTGCCATGCACAAGATTGTCCCAATCTATTAAATCCATTACAAGGAGCCACCAATGTTCCGGTTGACACAACAATAAGTTGGGAAGAGGTTGTTGGCGTTACTGGATATATTATTTCTGTTGGAACCACACCCGGAGGAGGGGAGATTGTGAATGAGCAGACGGTAGGGAACGATACTAGTTTTCAACCGCCCTTGGGTTTGCCGGAATCAACTCAGATATTCGTGCGCATCACGTTGTTCTTTTTTGATCAAGATAATATTGTTTGTGCTAGTCAGTCGTTCACGACGCAAAACGTTACCGAAATACCGGTATGCACCTCTTTGGTAAACCCACAAAATGGGGCGACGGGGGTAAATGTCGCAACAAACCTTACCTGGTCTTATGCAAGCCGAGCCATAGGATATCGTATTTCAATAGGGACTGCTTCGGGAGTTTATGACCTTCTCGATAATTTTGATGTGGGAAATAGTTTGTTCTACAACCCAAGCGTTAATTTTCCATCGGATACGATGATCTATGTGCGAATTATACCGTACAATGAAAATGGGATGGCGATGAGTTGTCTGGAAGAATCTTTCACAACGGCATCCTTAGGCGATCCACCGGTATGCACTTTTTTAATTACTCCAGAAGACGGAGCCATTAATGTTCCACTTTCTCCATTTTTAGAATGGCAAGCCGTACCAAATGCTTTAGGGTACAAGGTGTATATAGGACGGACCCCTTTTATAAACGATGTTTTGGATGGGGGTATTTTTACAACCAACTCAACATTTGTATTAAATTTTGAATCTAATAACACCTATTTTATTCGAATAGTCCCTTTTAATGCGGCCGGGGAGGCACAAGATTGTGGTCAGGAATCGTTTTCCACTATTTTGGGTTGTGGTCCGTTTTACGATCCTGAAACTGGCGAATTAATCACCTACTATCCCGATTCTGAACTTCCTGATGTCATTGGAATTTGTGAAAATGATATTCCCACAAGATATACTTCACCGGATGCTGTGGATGGATACCGGTGGTTTCAAGTGCAGCCTTCAGGTAGTGAAGTATTAATTTCTGAAGAAAATTTCGTCGATTTGGAAGAAGTGGGCCTTTATCGATATGAGATTTATAATTTGGTGAATCAAGATGGTTCTACTATTGAATGCACTTTTTCAAAAGAATTTGAAGTGACTTCCTCTTCTCAAGCAACCATCGAACAGATTTTAATTTCACTAGTAGGCTTAAATTTTGTTGTTGAGGTGAATGTTTCGGGGAATGGGAATTATGAATATTCCATAGATGGTGAAACCTATCAGGACAGTCCGTTTTTTTCAGGGCTTGTTGAGGGATTCTACACCTTATTGGTGCGGGATAAGAATGGTTGTGGCGTAGTTGAAGATGATTTTGAATTGCGTTACCCTGCCACGGGATTTCCGCCTTATTTTTCTCCTAATGGCGATGGTGTGAACGACTACTGGAATTACATTCCCCCGCTATTAAATCCGCTGCGTATTTTGAAAATTTATATTTATGATCGTTTTGGAAAGGTGGTTGCGAATTTTGGGGCCAATTCAGAAGGATGGAACGGTCGCTATGGAAACACGGAAATGCCTTCAGACGGGTATTGGTACAAGGCAATTACCATAGATCAAAAAGTACGTACAGGTTACTTTTCGTTGGTTCGTTAAGAAATAATTTTCTCGTAGCAGTAGAAAGGAAATTCGCTTTGATTCGGAAAATAGATAGCCTCCAAACGGATGTAGTTTCTCGCTTCGTAGAATTTTTGGTTTCTCACGTTTTTACTAAAAGTGTCTAAACGAACGGATTTGATTCCATTGGATTTTGCAAGGGCTTCAGCAAAGTCCATTAAAGTTTTAGCATGTCCTTGATGCTGGAAACGCGGATCGATGGCAAGTCGGTGAATATAATAATGTTTGTTTTCTTCTGAAAGCCACTTTACGGGCGTATAGACGTCATCTTTAACTACGGAAATAGTGATACAGCCAATCAGGGTATTATCGTTTAATAGCACGTATAATTCCTGCCTGGAACAGTCCTCTTCAAAGGCAAGTGCATTTGGGTAATGTTCATTCCATTGGTAAATGCCATCGCGAATCATTTTCTGTGCACAAGCCTGAGTAATTGCCATGATTTTTTCAATTTCTGAGGGCTTGGCCAATCGTATCATAAATAAAGATTATTTTTGCAGTAATTTAAAGATAATCAATCTTATGAAAAATATTTTAGTTCCCGTAGGTACGCTTTCTAATGCCATCATCAACTTGCAGTATGCGATTCACTTGGCTTCGATTAACGGGGCTACGGTGTATCTTATTAATTTATATAAGGAGTTTTCAAAGGTAGGAGGGTTGACTAAGGTGAATCAACTTATTATTGCGGATAGTGAAGATTTGTTAGAGCAAGTAACCCAGGAAGTTGATTTTAAAGGAGTGGAGGTGATTGCAAAATCGATTAAAGGAGATCCTTATGAGGGGGTTGCAAGGATATCTGAGCAGTTGGAAATAGATTTGATTATCCTTTCACCACAGAGTATTGATATTGTGGATGAGGTTTATTTGGGAAGTATTACAGGAAAAATCGTAAAGCAAACGAACATTCCGGTGCTTATTATTCCAAAGGATTATATTTTTAGAAAGGTTGAATCTATTTTGTTGGCATTTAAACGAGGAACCTTAGACAACCCAGAAATGTTAGAACCATTGAAGGTTTTGGCAAACAATTTTAGTGCTAATGTGAATTTATTAATGGTAAAAACCTCGGACGTTACTGAAGAAGATATGGAAATTGACCCAGCTTTATTGGCGTTTAATTCGAATGTTCAGGTTACGGAGAATGCGACTATTTTTCAGGGAATCTTGGAGCATTTTCAATCGCAAAACCCGGATATGCTCTGTGTGTTTAGAAGAAAAAGAGGATTTTTTGAAAAGCTATGGGAATCGAATACAGTGTTAAAAAGAGATTTTCACACATCTAAACCTTTATTGATACTAAAAGGGCAGGATTAATTTTTTTTAGTATTTTCGCATTCTAATTATTGGGGATGTAGCTCAGCTGGCTAGAGCGCTTGACTGGCAGTCAAGAGGTCGTGGGTTCGACTCCCATCTTCTCCACATCAATCAGAAAATCCGCACGGAAACGTGCGGATTTTTTTATTCCCAAGAAGCGAAAGCTTGCTTTCTGCTTCGCAGGGAATAAAAAAAGGCATGCCCGCAGGGCGTGTGATTTTATAGTTGCAGTAGTGCGTGAATGTTGGGACGGGCGCAGCCACTCCCATGATTAGATTAAAAGCTTCAATAAAAATTATTATATCTTGCAGAAATTACTTCCAATAAGCAATGGAAAATTATGAAAAGAATTCTTCAAGTTATATTGATAATGATTCTGATCGCTTGCTCTTCTGACGACAGCAATCAGAATAATGAAAACACCCAGAACAACGATACCACGCCTCCAGCCATAACTCTTAATGGCGAAAGCAGCGTTAACATAATGTTCGGAGAAATATATGTTGAGCAAGGTGCTACTGCCATTGATGATGTGGACGGAAACCTCACATCAGAAATTGTTGTCTCGGGCGACGTAGACTCCTTCACACCTGGAACATATGCAGTTACGTATAGTGTGTCGGACTCTGCAGGGAATACTACTGTTGTATCAAGACAAGTTAATGTTATCGATAATGATAACCCAGTTTATTTGGCTGAGAATGGTGTGACCATTAAAGCTAAAGAATGGGCTGAAATTGGAGATTCTGGTGAAGTAAACGGCAATACGTACATAATAATCAGTGAATTTGAATTGCGGTCACGTGTTAAAAACTATGAAAATTATAACTTCATATGTACCTCAAGGGTAACGGATATTTCCTTTTTATTTGAGAACCTATACGAATTAACTTCTAACATCACAAGTTGGGACGTGAGCAATGTGACTACCATGGAAAGTACATTTCAAGACTTAAAATATTTCAATCAACCTATAGGCAATTGGGACGTGAGCAATGTGACTACCATGGAAAGTATGTTTGAAAGCTTAGAATATTTCTATCAACCTATAGGCAATTGGGACGTGAGTAATGTAACCAATATGGCATATATGTTTTTGGGGACAAATTATAACGAACCCTTAAATAATTGGGACGTGAGCAGTGTAACCACGATGCGTCAAATGTTTAGTTATAGTAAATTCAACCAACCTATAGGTGATTGGGACGTGAGCAATGTGACAATTATGAGAGGTATGTTTTTGTCTAATCATGAATTCAACCAACCCATAGGTAACTGGGATGTGAGTCATGTGACAGATATGGCATATATGTTCAGCTATAATAGCGCCTTCAACCAACCCATAGGAAATTGGGATGTAAGTAGTGTGACCAATATGTATAATATGTTTAGTGATAATACTTCATTCAACCAACCCATAGGTAACTGGGATGTGAGCAATGTGACCACAATGGGAGCTATGTTTAGTTATAATAACGCATTCAACCAACCCATAGGAAATTGGGATGTGAGCAATGTGACCATTATGCAAGTTATGTTTTATAATAGTTATGCGTTCAATCAAGACCTTAGCACTTGGGATACCGATAACGTATATAATTGTTCTGGTTTCGCTTACGGAGCGAACAGTTGGGTACTACCAAAACCAAGCTTTCCAAATTGTTCTCCATAGGATTAGTAATTTTCAATTGATATATGAACCACCCTCATCCTATTTGGGGGGTGTTAAAATGTTAAAGAGGGAGAAAGTTTACATTTAGGGCGTGAGATTTTCTACCAGCCTTCAACGGGCAGGTTTTCAGTAGCGTGTGCATGCTGGGTTGGGCGCAGCCACTCCCATGATTAAATAGAAAGCTTGCTTTCTGCTTTGCTATTTATATAAATCCTGCAGCAATGAAAATGGGGAACGCTTAATCCAATACTTTTTCAACAAAGGGAATTATGGGATCGCAGATTTCCTTGATAAGTTCTTTTAAATGAACCTCAAATTCATTCAAAACACTTTCATTTATTACATGATCTTTATTGCGGGCGTACATACTCGCTTTAGTTCCAAAAGGCATAAATCCTTCTTTCATTTTTTTAAAGGAAACAATTCCTGCTTCGACTTGGGATTGTGGTTGAGTTTTATTCAGCATATACGCATAGGTTAATACTTGAAATGCTTTGCTGTACTTTTCGTCTTGAATTAGTAAATCCCAATCAAAAATAGTTAAGTCGGCAGGGGCTACATTCCCTGTTTTGTAATCAATAATTCGGGTGGTTCCATTGAAGCAATCAATGCGGTCAACCAATCCAGACAACCTTACGGGAAACCCTAAATTGAGGTTATCGAGTGTCACACTTAAGGATAATTCAAGGTTCAAGAGTTCAATGTTGTTGTTCTTAAGTTGATTCAAATCCCAGTGAATTAGATTTTCAACATACCTTTTAGCTACTTCAAAAATGATCAGATTCTTTCCCCTAGTGATGTCTCCCAATTGATAGTGCTTTTCAAATTGGAGTGGAACAACGCGGGAAACTTGCTTTAGTGTTTTTTGTAAGGCTTCTTTAGTTAGTAACGATCCTACAAAAGGTTTGTACAATTCTTCCAGTGATTCATGGACAATTGTTCCCAGTGTATTGTAAGCGATGGTTTCTTCAACTTCGTCCAGTTCATGCACTTTTAAAATTCGTTGGTAATAAAAATCCTTCGGGTTTCGAATGTAGGAGGTAAGTGCCGAAGGGGAAAATCCTTTCGCCGCTATTTGTTGAATACGCTCCAGTACCCCATTCGATTTTTGGTATGTTCTAAGGGGGGATACAATGGGGTTTAATTTTGCTGAGGCATTTTTATAGGATAGGGTATGCTCCGGGGCTTTTTCTATTTCCAATTGTTGAAGAAATCTACTAGCCTCTCCGGTGTGAAGTCCGCTTGTAGAACCATTAAATACTAAATTAATTTGTTTACTTCGCTGCAAGAGTCTAAAAAAGTGGTAAGAGTAGATAGCATCTTTTTCGGTATGTAAAGGCAGCTCAAATTGCTTTTTAAGGTCGTAGGTAATAAACGAATTATTACTTTTTCCGGTGGGGAGGGTTCCTTCATTTACCGATAACATAATGAGGTTTTCAAAGTCTAACACACGTGTTTCAAGCACCCCCATTATTTGAAGTCCGCTGTAGGCATCTCCTTCTAGATCTAGGGTCTGACTGCCAATTAAAGAATCGTATAAATGCTTTAAAGCCACCTTGCTCTTTAGGAATTTATATCGTCGTTCCAGGTTATCGATTTCGGTAAATACCTCGTTCAACTTTTGATAGGCTCGTTGATCCATTGCGTTGTTATTGGGTTTTTCGAGCAAGGTCTTCAAGAGTTCCTTGATTACAGCAATAACCTCGTTGGGGCTTTTTAAATCAAAATCGAAAATCTGTTTTATTTGTTTTTGTTGAGCCTCGTTCGCTCCTAAGTCAATAAGGGCATCTAAAGAGATGAAACTTCTATTTTGCAATGCTAATTGCTGAAGTAATGCATCGGCACCGGAGATTAATTTTTTCCCGGAAGCATTATTAAGCAGGTTTTGGATGGTTTTGTAGTAAATAGTAAACTTCGGTTTGCTATGTGCATCAAGAAGGGATTCGAAAAATTGAACAACAGGCAATGCTTTTAAGGGATATCCCATGGTAACATTTACCTCCTTGAGCTCCTTTGGCAGTGAATACAGCAAAGGAATAAGGAGTGTTTCATCGGCAAGCACAACGGCCGTTTTAGTTAATTCTGAAGGGGACATATCTGCCAATAAATTCCCCAGGAATTTTACCTGCTCTACATCCGATTGTGATTTAGTAATGGTTATGTTTTTCTGGTTCGTAAAATCTGTGGAACCAATTGGTGTTTCGTGGGATTGATAAAATTTCCATTCCTTTTGATATTTTCTAAAAAAGTGAGCGGCGCTATGAAAAGGATCACTGATAAAGAATTCATCAATATCCCAAAAAACTTCAGCAGACCCATGTTCCAATAGTTCTTGAACAATGGTTTGTTCAGCTTTGTTCATGGCGTTAAAACCAAGAAAAATATGTGGAATATTGTTATGCTGAGAAAGGTAGAATTCCATTTCCTCGGCAGCTTTACGATAAATCATCCCTTGGTATCCCTTTTGTTGAAGCAAAAGGTGCTCATTAAGCTGGGTATAAAATAGATTTAAGGATTTCCAAAATTCCAAATAATCTTTTATCATGGAAGT
Source organism: Flavobacteriaceae bacterium (assembly GCA_024643425.1). GTDB lineage: Bacteria > Bacteroidota > Bacteroidia > Flavobacteriales > Flavobacteriaceae > JAHEMY01. The sequence continues at coordinate 8,250 of JAHEMY010000004.1, read as the reverse complement.
TTCAGCGTCCTTAACACCCCATTTTTCAAGAATTTTTATTCCCGATAAGTATTGAAAAAATTCATGCGGGGGCACCAAATGACGGTCAATTTCATTAAAGTCGTTTAAAATAGTTTCTGCCCAATTAAGATACTCGTCAAAAGGAATGGCTTTAATTTTTTCATAAATGGCATGACTTTCAATTAATACTTCGGTAGGGCTCATTAATGAAAGCCCTGAGACTTCTTCAACAAACTCTTCAATACTAAGAATTCTAGGGGCAAAGAAGCTGTTGGTAGCCTCTGAGATTAGCAGTTGTTTCAAAAACCCACAGGCTCGTTTGCTTGGCAGAATAATAATATAATCCGATATTGGTCGGTCTCGATGGAGGAGCTTTTGTAGGGATTCTGCTAGAAAAGATTTCATAGCTAAAAATAAAAAAACGCCTCCAAAATGGAGGCGTTTTCTCTAATTATATCGGTTATGAAATTAGTCTTTTAGAGAAATTTCAACACGTCTGTTTTGTTGTCTACCCGCTTTAGTTTTGTTGGTAGCAATTGGACGAGATTCTCCGTATCCAACAGAAGATGTACGATCATCGTCCATTCCTTTTGAAACTAAGTAATCATGTACAGATTTTGCTCTGTTGTCAGATAGTTTTTGGTTGCTTGATTCAGAACCTACGCTATCAGTATGACCTTCGATTTCAAAGTTAGTGTTAGGATATGCTTTCATGATATCCACAATACTTTGAAGTACTGGGTATGATTCTGGACGAATAGTCGCTTTACCAGTATCGAACAAGATAGTTTTAGAGTACTCATTCAATTGGTTCATGATTTCAACAGTTACTTCTGGACAACCGTTGTTAGCTACAGTACCAGGAACATCTGGACACTGATCGTCTTTGTCAAGAACACCGTCTCCGTCACGATCTTTGTAAGGACAACCGTTGTTAGCTCTTGGACCAGCCTCGTTCGGACACTCATCTTCTGCATCAGTGATACCATCACCGTCAGCATCAGGACAACCATTCAATGCTGCAATACCAGGAACGGTAGGACAAGCATCTTGATTATCAGGAATACCATCACCGTCAGTATCAGGACAACCGTTGAATTCAGCTAAACCAGGAACATCTGGACAAGCATCGTTACGATCTTCAATTCCGTCACCGTCAGTATCAGGACATCCGTTGAACTCAGGAAGACCTGGAGTTTCTGGACATTCGTCTTCGTTATCGTAGATTCCGTCACCGTCAGTATCTTTTCCTCCAAATTGGAAAGTCACACCAATAGAGTGTTGGAAGTGAACGATTCCATAATCTTCTTGGAAAGCATGCTTATAAGTACTTTGGAAATTCAAACCAAAGTTTTGAGTAAACCAAAAACGAACACCGGCAATTGCGTTTGCAGTACCAAATCCGATTTCATCAACCCAAGTGTAACCCCCACCGATACCAAGTACTGGATCGAACCATCCACCTGGTCCGCCAATAAGATCACGGAAGCTATATTTAATTTCTCCATCTACACCATAATACGTTAAATCGTCAACTCTGGCATCACCAATTTTGTCGATTTTGTTAATGGTACCTACAGCCGCAAAGGTGAAACCATCACCTAAATAACGACCTACAGCTACTTTAGAAACTGATGGAAGGATACTCCAGTGGTCATTTTGGTTGAAATATTCGTCAAATAATTTACCTTTTACGTCTAACCCACCAAGAGTAACTGGTAAGCGTCCGTTGTCGGTAGTACCAACTGGGTAAACATCAACGGCATTGATGCCTATTTCTACCGCCCAGGGATTGTTTTTGTCTTGTGCATTTGCCACACCAACCATAAATAATAAGGCGGCAGCAACTAAAATACTGTTAAGATGTTTCATATTCGATTGTTTAATTTTTAAGTGTTAATAGAACAAAAGTAAGTTGTTAAAGTTTATTAACAAAAGCAAATCTATTAAAAATTTTAGAAATACGTTCGTATGTTATGCTAAATATAAGGATATGAGTTTTAAATATTTAATTTTTGTTTTACTTTAATAAAGGCACTGATTGCTTTATCTAGGTGTTCTCTAGTGTGAGCCGCAGATAGTTGCACTCTAATTCTAGCTTTACCTTTAGGAACTACGGGGTAAAAGAAGCCTATCACGTAGATCCCTTCTTCCAAAAGCAGATCGGCCATGGATTGTGAAAGCTTTGCATCGTAAAGCATCACAGGTACAATGGCAGAATCGCCATCAATGATATCAAAGCCGGCTTCTTTCATTCCTTTTTTGAAATAGGCCGTGTTTTGTTCCAGTTTATCCCTTAAATGAGTGTCTTTGTCAAGCATTTCAAAAACTTTTATAGAAGCCCCTACAATGGCGGGAGCAAGAGAGTTTGAGAACAAATAGGGTCTGGATCGCTGACGAAGTAATTCAATAATTTCTTTTTTTCCTGTGGTATAACCTCCCATGGCGCCTCCAAGTGCTTTTCCTAAGGTTCCTGTGATTATATCAATACGACCCATAACTCCTTTCTCTTCAAGGGTTCCGCGCCCGCGAGGGCCAATGAATCCGGCCGAATGGCACTCATCGATCATTACCAAAGCATCGTATTTGTCTGCGAGATCACAAATCTTATCAAGTGGTGCTACCAATCCGTCCATAGAGAATACACCGTCGGTAACAATAATTTTAAATCGCGCACCATTTTCATTGGCCGCTTGGAGCTGCTTTTCTAAATCGGCCATATCGTTGTTTTGATAACGATATCTTGCCGCTTTGCAGAGGCGCACTCCATCGATGATTGAAGCGTGATTTAAAGAATCCGAAATAATAGCATCTTCTGGGCCAAATAAGGGCTCGAACACACCGCCGTTCGCATCAAATGCGGCAGCGTATAAAATAGTATCTTCTGTTTCGTAGAAATTTGCAATTTTTTCTTCCAGAGTTTTATGAATGTCTTGGGTTCCGCAAATGAATCGAACGGAAGACATTCCAAATCCGTGAGTATCCATCGTATCCTTCGCTGCTTGAATTACATCAGGGTGCGACGATAAACCAAGGTAGTTGTTGGCGCAAAAGTTAATTACTTCCTGACCCGTACTTATTTTAATCACTGCGTCCTGCGGGGAAGTGATAATGCGTTCTTTTTTAAATAAACCTTGTGCCTTTATATCATCAAGTTCTTCTTGTAAATGCTGTTTAATCTTACCGTACATACTAGTTAATTTTAATTGTCAAATTTAAAGGTTATTTATTATAATCCCTTCATCTTCCACATAGACCAAAAGCTTTTTTCTAACAGAATAATTCATATTTTCCAGAACCATTCCATACTGTTCGATTTGTTGCGCATGGGAACTATTGGCAGATCCGGTTTTGAAATCAATTATGGTGAGGCTGCCATCCTCGTGTAAATTTATTCGATCCGGTCTAACGATGCCTGAAGAAGTCACAATTTCCTTTTCGTTTAAAACTTGGTCTTCACCTGAAAATAAAGTCTTTAAACCTGCATGGTTTATTAATTTAATGACACTTCCTTCAACTTTTTGAACAATTTCTTGGTCGAAGGCAGCATCTTCTTTCATTTGATCGAGTACCACTTCAACGTCCATAGCAGTTTCAATTCTCGACATTAATTCATGAAAAATAGTTCCAAATTGAATCGCAGTTTCTTGTTCCTCTCCCAAATCAAACCTGCGTTCATGGGCCAATTTAATGGGATGCTCTTCGGGTAAGCTCACAATGTAGTTCAGCGTTTCCTCTGTTAAATCCTTCTCCAGTTCTTTAATAATTTCCTGCGGATGACCGAACGAATAACTTGTAATTCCCTCTTGCCATTTTTTAGAATGAATTAAAAACAACTTAAAATAGTTGCTAAACGTCACGGGATCGTCTTTGTCTTTCTCATCTTTTGTAACAATAAACAACTCATTTCGAGCTCTGGTAAGTGCTACGTATAGGAGGTTGATATTATCCAGCTCTAAAGTATTGCGGCGTTCATTGTAAATTCGAGCGCCCGATTCCCCAAAATGTTCGACGTCCTTATTGAAATTGATAAGTAATGTTTCAAATCCGTCTTCATTATAAGGAAACCAAGTCTTGGGGTCTATTTCATTGTAAATGTCTAAATCGGCAAAAGGAAAAATGACCACCGGAAATTCAAGACCTTTTGACTTATGGATGGTCATTACTGTGATGGCATTGGTTGTATTTTGAGATGAAACGCTCAATTTGTCTTTTTGAAGTTCCCAATAATCGAGAAATTCTAGTTTTCCATTTTGAGGACGTTTCGTGAATTGCAACACCCAATCCATAAAAGTGGTCACAAATGCATCTGCTTCTTCATGTATTTGCAGCGCATGGATGAAGTATTCAAAATTTTCATAAAGTCCAAGGCTTTGGGCTTTTCTGAAATCTATCACGATGCCAAATTCGGTCAGTTTTTTTGACAGCTCGCTTAAAGGTTTACCTATTTGAGGTGCTAAGAATGCGTATAATTCTTCGTTTATGTTCAGAAAGGCATGCAAAAACTCCAAAAACTCCATTTTAACTTCATCGTGATTCGGCACCAGTTGTAATTGAAATAAATGGAGCAAGGCCTTTACCCATTTGGAATTTTTTAGAAGCAGGGTTTCATCCGAAATTACAGCAATGTTTTTTTCGACCAAGTATTCACTTATAGCTACTCCCTCGTCACGTTTACGAGTAAGTATGCAAATATCTTTAGCCGAATAACCTCGTGCGAATAAGGATTCGATTTTTTCATAAACCATCGCCGAGTAAAGCGGCGTAGTTTCCTCTTTTTTGAGATCTTCAATAAAATCGATGTGAACATAACCCTCACATTCTTGATGTTGTTTTTGTTGATTCCCCGTTTTGTAGAGTAGCTGATGTGAATCGTCTCCAAAAAAGCTGGCAGCAAAGCTGAAAAAGTCGTTGTTAAAGGCAACAATTTGCCGACAACTGCGAAAGTTCGTGTCTAGATTTACACATTCTTTCTCCACAAAGGGAAAGGGGTTCGTGTCTTGATACAAATTTATAAACTGTTCCGGCAATCCCCCTCGCCAGCGATAGATCGATTGCTTCGCATCGCCTACTATCATAAGGCTTCCTCCACTTAGTTGTGGATCTATTTGCGACAAGGAGTTGTCTGCCAAAGGAATTAGGTTCTCCCATTGAAGGGAAGAAGTGTCTTGGAATTCGTCTATAAAAAAGTGTTTGTAACGGTCTCCGAGGCGCTCATAAATAAAGGGAGCGGGCTGATTTTTAATTTCCTTATGGATGATGCGATTGAACTCGTAAATGGGGAGCAGGTTGTTTTCTTCTTTAAGCGCCTGCAATTCTAAATCAACCAAATGAACCGTTGCAAGAGGAACGAGGTTTTTCAATAAATTATTGAGAAGCTTAACGGTATAAATTTCCGACTTAATCGCATTGAACGCATCTAGGATTTGAGGAACCACGCTATCGATGGCTTGCGCTTCCGAGTCGGTTATTTTTTTAGGGTATAAATTTTCTACACCAATTTTTTGTTGCCATCCCAAATCAAATTTTTGGTTGAAATCGCCCTTTGAAATCTTTTCGAAAAAACTGTAGAGGTAGCCTCCGGTAAAATGTGACGCTTCAATACCTCGCTCTTCAAAGAGTTGCAGCAATGATAAAGCGGCTTCTGAGATTTGAGCCTCTTTCTCGTTTAAAGCGTTTTTTAATTTAGTTTGAAGGGATTCGAACTGTTCGGTAGTGGTATTTTTTAATGTGAAAAGTTCTTCTCGATTATTTTCGTCGACTAATAAACCCGCCGATTTTTTTAGATCGAAAGAGATATCCCAAGACTTATCTTCCGTAGTCTTTTGAAGGGCAAATTGCAACAACATGTTCGTAATTTCTTCATTTTCCCCGGCCTTATCGATAAGTCGGTCAACTGCTTGTGCTAGGAGGTAGGGGGTGTCCATACTCACTTCGAATTGCGATGACAGCTTGAGGTCACGTGCAAAGGTTCGTAAGATCCGGTGGTTGAATTGATCAATGGTTTCTACGCTAAACAGGGCGTAATTATTCAATAGAACCTTGAGTATTTTTTCAGATCGTTGCTGAAGTGTTTTTAAATCAAAATTCAATTCTTTTGACAAGTCCTTTGCCATGGCTCCGGCCTGACCTTCAAAATGACCTTTAGCGAATTGAATCAGCAGACTTAGAATGCGCGATTTCATTTCTGAAACTGCTTTATTCGTGAATGTGATTGCCAAAATATGTTTGAAATAATCCGGTTGTGGATGAATCAATATTTTGGATAGAAAGGACTTTACGAGCGAATAGGTCTTTCCGCTCCCTGCTGAAGCATTGTAAACTAAGAAGGTAGGTTTTTGGTCAATAATCATGCAGCGACTAATTACGTTTAAAGATACTATTTAGAATCTCTATGACGGAATAAAAATCTTATAAATTCTATAACATACATTCCCGTTATTAATAGTTAAATTTGGAGTTCAATATCATACTAATCTTAAAAATTCAATCATATGTCATTCGAATTACCAGCACTGAAATACGCATTCAACGCATTAGAGCCAAACATAGATGCACGAACCATGGAAATTCATCATGGAAAGCACCACGCCGGCTACACGAATAATTTGAACGCTGCCATAGAAGGAACTGCCATGGCAGGAAAATCCATCGAGGCAATCCTCGAGAACTTGGATATGAATAACAAGGCGGTAAGAAATAATGGTGGGGGATATTATAACCACTGCCTTTTCTGGGAAGTTATGAGTCCGAATGGAGGAGGAAACCCTTCCGGTGCTCTGGCAAAAGCCATTGACGATTCCTTTGGAAGTTTCGATGCTTTTAAAGAAAAATTTTCAAATGCTGCGAAAACGCAATTTGGTTCAGGTTGGGCTTGGTTGTGTGTTCATAAAGGAGGAAAATTAGATGTTTGCGGTACTCCAAATCAGGACAATCCTTTAATGCCGGGCATAGGTTGTGGTGGAACTCCCATCCTAGGAATTGATGTTTGGGAACATGCGTATTACTTAAATTATCAAAACCGTCGACCAGACTACGTTTCTTCATTCTTTAATGTAATCAACTGGAATGAAGTAGCTTCAAGATTTGAAGCAGGGAAATAATAAATCATACTTTAATGAAAAGGCCGTTCCAAAAGAACGGCCTTTTTTATGGATTGAATTTGAATGGATTAATTACGTTTTTAGATATTCCCTTAGGTTTTTTATGGTTTTCAATGGATTACTCACAATAAATTGATTCGCAATCCAAGCCGGAATGCTACCCCCCGGGTCTGCCAGGAAGGAATATTCAATGTCTGTTCCGGCTCCGGCAGGGGTGAGAATCCAATATCCTCTGGAAATAGGCATTCGAACATAATCTTTGGATTCCGGAATAAAGGTATTGTCTTCTTTTAGGTCGATGCGCACCACACCATTGGGCAGCTCGGTTACTTTACAATATTCTATCACTTCTCGATTTTTAAAAGGGAAGGGCATCTGAATGACTTGCTTAAAGACAAACTCATTCTTTCCAATTTGCTTCAGAAGCTCGGCCTGCTCTACATCTAAAAACCATTTATAGTTGTTCTCTAGATCAACTACAGCATCTGCAATTTTACGAGGATTTGCCTTTACAAAGGTTTCTACCTTGAACTGCTTCATATTAGTTTCATCACTATTGGCGAGATACACCTTAATACCATCCTTTTCTTTTTTAAGCTCCCAGTTTGTCTGCATGAGCGTGCATAGGGAAGCAAGAGCTAGAATCACGAATTTCATAGGCTTAGATTTTTATATAAAACAGAATAGCTCTGTTCACTAGGCAAAATTAAAGAAGAGTTTGTTATGGATGATAAATTTATTACGAGAACTTAGATTGTTTAGGAAGAAAATTTAATTCATAAAAAAAGGTAAAGGTCCATCTGGGATGTTATAATACGAGTGACTTCTGAGGCGTGACACTCTATTTTATATAATTAAAAGAAGGGTAAACAGTTGTTATGGGAAAGAATAAAACGGCTCGCTTTGAAGCTCGCCACCTTATTGAAATAAAATTTTGCGGAGCAAAATCGAATGTCCTGAGGACATTTGATGGAGATACCCGCGGCAGCGGCTAGCAATAAAAAAAAGGTAAAGATCGATATGGATAGTAATAATACGAGTGACTTCTATAGCATGACACTCTATTTTATATAAATAAAAGAAGGGTAAACAGTTGTTATGGGAAAGAATAAAACGGCTCGCTTTGAAGCTCGCCACCCCATATTGG
>JAHEMY010000153.1 GCA_024643425.1 Flavobacteriaceae bacterium | reverse complement strand
TAACCCATCCTTAACAAGTTTTGGCCCTATTTTTCGACAGAGTTCTTTCTCATGTTTGGATAACGTATGCTTTTCGACCCTCCCCCCTGCACTCACATTAGAGCGATGGTCTTCATCTCCTGGAACCCTCTTCATGGCACCGATGGGTTTTCCGTTTAAAAGAAGTATTCGAACGTCTCCTTGGTCTGCGCCTTCTATGTATTCCTGAAGAATCACATAATTGGAGGTGCCGTCTTTATTATCGATATAGAAATCCAATAACGAATTAATGCTCTTCATTGCGCTCTTTTCTAGTAGAATTACTCCAGAACCTCCAAAACCATTCAAAGGTTTTAAAATCATCTTATCCGGTCCTTCTTTGATAATATTTTTTAGATACTCCTTGTTCTTAGTGACATGAGTTCTAGGGATTATTTCATTGTTTTCATCTTCAAAAACAGCCGTATATAATTTATTATTGGCACGACGAATTCCATCTAAGTCGTTCATTATAAATACATCGTCTTTTACACTATCTAGGAAGTTTAACATAATCATATCTAAAGGAGGATTGCTTCTTAACACAATCACATCAAAGCCTGCCAAGGGAAGCATTTCGTCATAAAACTCGGCCTTAGCATGAAAAGATTTCAAAGAATTAGAAATTTTGTCCTTGCGCTTTATACAACGACAAAAAGCATGTGCGACACTGTCTCTAATGGTAAGGTTTGCCGGCGTTGTAATTGCCATTCCATGACCTCTTTTTACAAATTCATGAATCATCGCCAAAGTAGAATCGTCTTCAGGTTTAATTTCTGACCATGGATACATTATAAAACAAACATTCATAGTAAATTCTTTAAGAATTCTAAAGATAACATTTCTTCGCTTTTATCGAAATAATAATTGAATCAAGGACTTTATTTAAAAAGTCATCCTTAAACTTTTGTTATAATTGTTGAATCGGGCCGAATTGAATTGTAGAAACCTAATGCATTTCTTAACTTTCGGCAATAATAAAAAAACCAACTATGGATACAGACAAAATATTAGAACATCTGAAAGAAATACTTTTTACCTACGGCCCTGAATTATTAAAGGCCTTGGCGGTCCTATTTATAGGGTTATGGGTGATTAAAATATTGTTGCGCATGATCAAAAAGGGATTGGCTAAAGGCCACCTTGATGAGACGCTTCAAAAGTTCTTAGCCAATCTTGTTAATTGGGTTTTAAAAATAGTCCTTATTATTGCGGTTCTAGGTCAGTTAGGCATCGAGTCTACCTCCTTGGTCGCTGTATTAGGTGCCGCTTCCTTAGCGGTTGGTTTAGCGCTGCAAGGGTCCTTAGCCAACTTTGCGGGAGGGGTCTTGATTATGCTGTTCAGACCTTTTAAGGTGGGAGATGTAATTCAGGCGCAAGGTGAATTAGGAACCGTTAAAGAGATTGATATTTTTACTACAAAATTAATTACTCCCCAAAATAGATTAGTGATTGTTCCTAATGGGGCTTTATCAAATAACAACATTACTAATTTCACTGCAGAAGGATTTCAAAAGATTTATTTGACCATTGGCGTTTCCTATGATGCCGATATCAAGCAAACGAAAGAAGTCTTGATGAATGCAATTTTGAAACAAGAACACGCAATGGAAGATCCTGCACCTTTGGTAGAAGTTTCAGGGTTAGGAGATAGTTCTGTCGATTTTGCCGTGCGTTGTTCCGTTCCAAACGATTTCTTTTGGCCGACGCAATTTGCGTTAATAGCTACAATAAAAGAAGACTTAGATGCGGCCGGTATCGAAATACCTTATCCACATCAAGTTGAAATTCAGAAAAAAAGTTAATCATTAAAAAAGCCGCTTAAAGCGGCTTTTTTTTATTCTTAATGTTTGTAGTCGTCATCCCAATTTTTAACGTGGGGCTCCCCTAGCTTTCCTTGCGATTTAGCCACCATCATCGATACTGCCGCATCACCGGTAACATTTACCACAGTACGACACATATCTAAGGGTCGATCGACCGCAAAAATTAGGGCTAGACCAGCCTCAGGAATTCCAGCTTGTGCCAAAACAATTACCAACATTACCATACCGGCTCCGGGAACTGCCGCCGAACCAATGGATGCTAAGGTCGCAGTAACAATAATTCCTAGCTGAGCGCCTAATGATAAATCCATACCAAAGGCTTGTGCAATAAAAACGGCAGCCACTGCTTGGTACAAACTTGTTCCATCCATATTAATGGTTGCACCAATAGGCAGCACAAAACTGGTGACTTCTTTCTTAACACCTAAATGTTCTTCTACCCGTTCCATTGTCACAGGTAAGGTCGCTGCGCTGGAACTTGTAGAAAACGCAAGTAATTGAGCTGGGCTTATTCCGTTTAAGAAAAATTTCGGGGTCTTTTTTGTAAATCCCCAAACTAATAAAAGGTAAACTCCTATCATTAGTGCTAATCCAATGATTACACTAACAGCATACATTCCTAAAGCCGCAAACAAATCGGCACTTGGCGCTTCAACCACAAGCGCTGCCAGCAACGCGAAAACCCCATAGGGTGCGGCCAGCATAATAATGTCTATCATTTTTAAAATTACTTCATTGAAACCATCGAAAAAGTCTTTTACCGGTTTTGAAGTTGCTTCAGGAATAAGAATCAAACCTATACCAAAGAAAATGGCAAAGAAGATTACTTGCAGCATATTCCGATTGTTTGATGATGCTCCAATAATATTATCAGGAACAATGTCGACCAATGCTTGAAGCGGTCCGGCTTCCTTTTGCATATCGGCCTGCTCTTTTCTTTTCTGTGCTTCTCCGCCATAAGCCTCCACGAGCTCATTACGCGTATCTTCGGTAATGGTACTTCCAGGCTTTACGACATTCACAACCATCAATCCAATCGACACGGCAATAACGGTGGTAATTACATAGGTGCTAATGGTCCGAAGACCCATCTTGGACAAACTTGAAATATCTTTTAGATCGGAAACCCCTTTAATTAGGGAGGCTAGAATCAATGGAACTGCAATTAATTTGAGCGCATTGATAAAGATGGTCCCGAATGGTTTTATCCAATCGCCGATAAAATTGGCACCCCATGAAAAGTTATTTAATAACAAGGCCACCAAGACTCCAAGGACCATACCTAACAGGATTTGCCAATGCAATGCTAATTTCTTCATCTATGTATGTTCTATTTTTGAAACTTTATTGAGTAAATAAAAATCGGCCAACACCAAGGCTGCCATTGCCTCTACAATAGGCACTGCTCTTGGAACAACACAAGGGTCGTGTCTTCCTTTTCCTTCCATTTCTACCTGGTTGCCTTTGGAATCGATGGTATCTTGCTTTTGCATGATGGTCGCTACTGGTTTGAACGCAACATTGAAATAGATATCGGCTCCATTGCTTATACCACCTTGTACACCACCACTGTAATTTGTTTTTGTGGTTCCATCCGAATTGAAGAGGTCGTTGTGCTCACTGCCTTTTAATCGGGTACCGGCAAATCCGCTTCCATATTCAAACCCTTTCACCGCATTAATGGAAAGCATCGCTTTTCCCAACTGCGCATGTAATTTGTCGAACACGGGTTCCCCGAGTCCCACGGGAACATGCTGTATCACACAGCTAATACTGCCTCCAACGGTATCCCCTTGTTTTCTAATTTCTTTTATCAAGGATTCCATCTGAATTGCTACATCGGGATCTGCACAACGAACGGGATTATTTTCAATGGTAGAAAAGTCCAATTCCTGATAGGGTTTTTGAACTTCTAAAGAACCTACACTCGATACATAGGCTGTAATCTTAACTCCTTTGAGCAGCTGTTTTGCAATAGCACCTGCAGCCACACGACAAGCAGTTTCCCTCGCAGAAGACCGTCCACCGCCTCGATAATCTCTAACACCATACTTCTGATCGTAGGTATAATCGGCATGTGAAGGTCGGTAGGTATCTTTTATATGACTGTAATCTTTCGATTTCTGGTTGGTGTTCTCAATCACAAAACCAATTGGACTTCCCGTAGAGACTCCCTCAAAAATGCCTGAAAGAAATTTAACGGTATCCGGTTCTTTTCGCTGGGTAACAATATTGGATTGCCCGGGTTTCCTCCGCTGCATTTCAGCTTCAATGGCTTTAAAATCAATGGTTAAACCCGCCGGGCAGCCATCGATTATACCACCAAGGGCTTCTCCATGTGATTCTCCAAATGTGGTAAGCTTAAAGACTGTTCCGAAGGAATTACCTGCCATAAGGGGTGTTTTCAACAAATGTAATTCATTGCTATTGAATATAAAAAATATATACCAGCTTAATCAATTCGAAAAATTTTTTGGATAAATCAAGAAAGGTGTCCCCTTTCACTATAAAATTTTACAACAAGGCTTCTCTCAAAATAGTAATGGGATGCTTCGCATTCCTCCCGGTACCATCCAAAATTTGATGCCTGCATGAAGTTCCATTGGCTGCAATTAATGTTTCAGCATCCAACTTTCGAAGGGCAGGAAATAATTTTGTTTCACCAATGTTCATGCTCACGTTGTAATGT
>JAHEMY010000047.1 GCA_024643425.1 Flavobacteriaceae bacterium | reverse complement strand
ACCGTTCTTTTCACCTGTTTTTTAGTTTCCATATTATAAACAGGAATGGTGTGATGATCACCAACACCAAATTTACCGGCCTTTACACGTTTTGATTTTAGGAGTGCGATACGATCTTCATAAGAATTTGGATAAATCTTTGCCAATTGAGTGAAGAAACCGGTTAAAACTGCCAATTTCCCAACACTTCCCGGCTGGTAACCCGCTGTCGGGTTTTTTTCTGCGAAGCGTAAATTTTTAGGATCCGTCACGTCCAATACAGCTACAGAATAATGACTGTCCATATTGCGAAACAAGGCATTGATTTTTTCTTGGAAACCCTCATTCGCAACCATAATAGCATCCACACTCTTCCCTTTCTCTGCAGCAAGATTTAATTGAATATCGTTAAACGATTTCATAGCTCCCGGAGGAAGTGCTTTTGAATCTTTTATTTCACCACTCTTAATAAGTTCGAGTCGTTTTAATCGTTTAATTCCGGAATATTCATATCCGTCTATTGGGTAAAAATAAGCTGATGTGAAGCCTGCCAAAATAAATAGACACGCCGATAGTGTGATAATACGTTTCATTATAAAGTAGTGTTTAAGGAGATTAATTTTTTGGTGTTTATTTCAGGGGTAATCGATACCAAGTAGTCTGAACTCAAAGCTTTCTTGTTCTCCACAAAAGGGCGCACTTGGAACAACCATATCTTTCCGTCTTTAAATCCTAATTCCACATCGTATGCACCGGTATAACCCGATTCAGTAGCTTTAGGTAGTTCGGCTCTTATTTGTTCTGCCATACGGCAAATTTTATCAATATGATCTTGAGTCACGATACGTTCCTCCAGAGTTGCCGATCTTTTTTCAACACCTCCTGAGTCCAACAGGTAATTGAAGTCACTTTCACGTGAAGGTGCTATTAAATCGTAGGTTTGATCCATTCGAACCAAATAGGTTTCCGCAATTTGTCCGTCTACGGCACCTCCGGCTCCTCGACTGAACGCTACAGTAAGGTCATTATCGATTCCGGATTTAATTCCTTTTGTGATCATTACACCACTAAAGTCCACGTTAACTCCGGGAATTAGCAAAATGGAAGGGAAAACATTTTCGGGATTCAACAAGTATTTTTGACGCCATTTAAAGCTGCGCTCTGTATAAGGGGATGCCCATACTTCTTTAATACCATCCCAGATTTTTTGCGAATCTTTTACATTAAATAAAGTAAGATTCAATCCAGCTCCGGTGAATTCTTTTAGGTCTTCCATATTGGTATCACTTCGGAGGAATACAGGAATGTCGCCCATTTTTTTACCTAGTACTGAACTAAAGCCATCTTTTAACTCATCGGTGAATTCTTTTCGAAGTGGCATATCTTTAATTGCTTTGCGCAGCACTTCAAGTTTTCCTAATTGAAAAGATTCAACTTCGCTTTCGTTCGTTCCTGCTGAACGCATTTTTTCAGCTTCGTTAAACATATTCGTCAAATAGCCCCAGTAACTGGTGTTCTGACCAGGCATTGGTTGATCCATATGATTCTTGAAAATTCCAAATGGAATGATAAGCCCTTCCACCACGTGATCGGGGAAAACTTTTTTCAGCTGACCCAAATTAGCGGCCTTTGGACCGGAAATATTTCCGGAAGCAGAGGCATCAACGTCTCTAAGGTTAAGAACGTTCTTAAGGTCAAGTCTAAGTTTATCGATGGGAACAGCGATTTTTTCATTTTTGCGTTCTACTTCTTTGACTTCAAAAAGTGCTTTTTCAGTTGCACTCATGTCATCTTCCAATTTCATGATCACAGTTCCTTTATTTGATACGGCATAAAAGACTTTCTTGCCTTCAAATTTTTTCAAACTCATTAAATCATTTGCAGATAAGGCTGCATTAGGGATTCCCAAGTTTCTCGCTAAAAGTTGAACGTGAGAGACCATATTTCCTTCCTCTACAGTTGCAATTCCCGCTACCGGCTTGAGATCGGAAGGAGGGCGTTGAAAGATATAAATCTTGTTGGAGGAAACTTCAGCATCATCGGGATTGTCTTCAACCACCACCAATTCACCAAAAGCATATCCCGGATTTAAGCCTCGTACCGTTGTGGTATTATCAAAGTCCAAGATTTTATTCGTCAATTTTGATTCTTTGGTTAAAATCGCACCCAATTCACTTACTGCTTTTCCTAAAGCTAACGTAGAGGAACCTCTTACTCGATCATCGATAAAACTAAAACTTAAAGGTTCAAAAGCTCCGTATGTATTCACAATGTCTTGATAATAGGCTTTCACCATAGAAGAACTCCATTCTACCTCACTGCGCGCAGCATCGAGAATTTTCGTCAATTCACCTAGGCTCAACTCATCTTTAGCGGAAGGGGAGAGCAATGGCTCTAGTTCGTTCCATTCCCATAATTCAATATATCCTGCACCGGCATTCGCCATACCGAGATAATAAATCTTAGTTAATAATTCCTTGATGCTTGAAGGATTCCATTCTTGAACTTGACGGAAGACGTATTGCTCTAATTTCAAAGAAATGTTCATTAGTTTCAAACGCGTGATTACACGTTTTTCAGAAAGAATATTCTTTCGAATGTGCAGCAACAACTTTGCACTTTCAATGGTAACCTCCGACGGACTGCTGAAATTAGTCTTAGTGGTGTAATCTTTAACCACATCACCTATGGCAGTTCCTTTGAGCAAGGTGTCATTGTTCAGTAATTTAGAACCATCCACCGGCTTGTAGAATTCATTTAAAGTTACCAATAATTCGTCCAATTGCTTGTTAATTGAAGCAGAAAGCTTACTGGCATGCGATGCTTTGTACTCTTTTACGGCTTGAATATCCGATTTACTTGGCTGTCCGTGAATCTTGATTCGTGTCTTCATGAAACTCGATTCCTGATCACTTATGGCTTTCGACTGACTTCTCATTTGTTGAGATAAATTATTATCCCCGCTGTGTGGAACATCTTTCATGGATTCACGCACCAAAAAGAATTTTTCCTCTAAATTTTTGTCGTTTGCAAGAAGCCATTTGTAAAAGTCCTTTCCGGACTCTTCTTCATCTTCTACCTGAAGGGCTCCTCGGTAAAATTGTCCTTTACGAACTACCCATCCATCATCGACGCTGGCGAGGTACTTGCCTAATTGGTATTGCTTGAGTCTCGAATTCGAATTGCTCTCGTCCCATAGTGTTTCTTTATCGGTATAGGCCAAAATCTGACCAAGGAAAATATGATTTTTAGATCCTATTTTCTCAACAATATCCTTATAACGGGCATGTTGCACTCCCGGTCCAATCTCTTTGGGACAAGGATCCTTAGGGTCTCGAACACTTCCGTCTTTACAAAACCACCGAATGTCCTTGTAGGGACCTCTGGCGTCTTTTTTTAGGGTTTCAATTTGCTCCTTGATAAAGGATGTAGAATAAGTTTGGGCATGTACCGCGGCCATAGCAAACAGCAAATACACTAGGAATAGTTTTTTGAATGTCATCACAAATAGTTCACTTAAAGTTTTAGCGCTTCAAAATACAAAACATTTATATAATAGAGCTACTATAATTGACTGCTTTCGAGTAAATTATTTTTAGTTGGATGTTTTTTGTTTGAGTTTTGGGGTTTAAATATTTAAACAAAAGAAAGGGGTGTAATACGCCCATTTATATAGGTTTCCTTGATATTTTGATCTGAATTCTTGATAACTTTTGAAGTGGTTTTTAAATGAAAGTCATTACTTTTGTACCCTAAATAAATTTGAGTTATGTCTGAAACAACCGAACATATAAAATGCCTTATCATTGGCTCAGGTCCTGCAGGGTATACTGCAGCGATATATGCGTCTAGAGCCGATCTAAAACCTGTATTATACACTGGAATGGAACCTGGAGGTCAATTGACCACAACTACAGAAGTAGATAATTTTCCTGGCTATCCGGAAGGAGTGGACGGTCCAACCATGATGGTGCAATTGCAACAACAGGCGGAACGCTTTGGAACCGATGTTCGGATTGGTATGGTAACTTCTGTTGAATTTAGTAATGAAGTTGGAGGAATTCACAAAGTAACGGTGGATAATTCGAAGCATATTGAAGCTGAAACCATTATCATTTCTACCGGAGCTACTGCGAAATATTTAGGGCTACCAAGTGAACAGCGATTACGAGGAGGGGGAGTTTCTGCTTGTGCAGTTTGTGACGGATTCTTTTATAAAGGACAGGATGTTGCCATTGTAGGAGCAGGGGATACTGCTGCTGAAGAAGCCACCTATTTGGCAAATATTTGTAACAAGGTAACCATGTTGGTTCGAAAGGATCAAATGCGTGCTTCCAAAGCGATGCAGCATCGAGTGAATTCAACTAAGAACCTTGAAGTACGCTACAATACTGAAGTAGATGAAGTATTAGGAGGTATGGTCGTTGAAGGAATTCGAGTGGTAAATAATATTTCAGGAAAAAAAGATGAATTTCCTATTACTGGTTTATTCATTGCCATTGGTCACAAACCAAATACCGACATCTTTAAAGGACAGTTGGACATGGATGAGACCGGATACATCATCACAAAAGGTAAAAGTACCAAAACGAACAAACCAGGAGTTTTTGCCAGTGGGGATGTTCAGGATAAAGAGTACAGACAAGCGGTTACTGCGGCAGGAACCGGTTGTATGGCAGCGTTGGATGCGGAGCGCTATTTAGCAGCCGTAGAAAGCAAAGAAGAAATTGAGGCCTAACAATTCTCAAAACTGATAAAAACCGAAGCAATGCTTCGGTTTTTTTTATCGTGCCCGGTGGTCATAACTTAAAACTCTTTTTGCCTTCCATTGCTCATGGTCTTTTACCCATAAAATAGTAAAGAGTGCTTCACCGGTAATGTACAGTTCTTTATTGGGTTCTTTTATATAGAATTCGTGTTTGCCTTCTTGAATGGCGCCGTATAATTCTGAATCATTATATAGAGGAAATATTTTTGTGGATCCATCGACTAACTTTCTTATAGGTTTTTGAATAGAATTTCCACAGATATTTTTCTCCATGGCTTTGATGAAGAGTTCTTTGTTTTGAATCCCTGCTTGATCATGATAAAATTCCAAATCGTCTGAAAGAAGTTCGATCATAGGAGGGAAGTTACATTGGTTGAAACCTTGTTCGAACACGATGCTGTCATTGGCGACGATGGTTTTAAAAAGTTCAGAATCTTGGCTTACTTGGGCAAACGAAAGTGTAGTGGTGAGACTAATAATGAGGATTACAATGTTTTTATGCATGGTTTTAAAATTAAAAACCCGAAGTGCTATGGACTTCACTCCGGGTTCTTGGGTTGGTTAGGGTTTCTATTACATTTTACGGATATCGCCTGAAGGATTTTCTCGGACCGATACATCGGAAGGGTTTCCGTAATAGCGAATGTCTCCACCACTAGAAGCGGAACCTTCCATCTGATCTAACACAGTGATCGAAATGGTCGCGCCACTACTGGCTTCCGCTCGACAGCTTTTTGTTTCGAGGGCGCGTGCACGAAGATCGCTTCCACTTGAAGCATCGGCAATTACTCGATTTGCACGACCGGATACCTTTAAATCAGACCCACTGCTAGTGTTAATATAGACCTCTTTGGCGAATATCTCTACTTCTAAATCGGCACCGCTGCTACTGTCCAAACTTAAGGTTTCACTTCGGATAATGGAATTACTGGTCACGTCGGCACCACTGGAAGCTTCAATTTTATCTAGGCTTTTGAAAGTAACATGTACTTTTCGAGATTTGGACTTCCCGATACTTTTTGTAGTGCTAATTTTGAGGGTATTTCCTTCTACATAGGTTTCGATTACCTCCATAAGATTTTCATCGGCTTCAACAACAACGAGGTTTTCATCCCCTTCAGTAAGGTACACATCCATACCTGCACTTCCGCGTACCCCGGAAAAATCGGAGACAGCTCGCTCTTCGGTTACGACGTTGCCATTGCCATTGACCTGTCCCCATTGGAGATCGAATTGACAACTACTTGCCATCGTAGCCAAGAATAAAAGTAATGTGATTTTGATTGTTTTCATGATTTATTGATTTTGATTGATGTGCAATTTATTGGACCGAGTCAGTTGAAATAGCAGAGGTGCTTTCAGTATTTTCAATACTTGTTGTCACCTCATCTTCTTCAGTCATCTCTTCTTCCCAAGAAGGGATTTCGCGTTCCGGACAATCTAAACAACTGGTTTTGTCTTTTTCAATCAACAAATAGTGTTCTTCATCGCCATTTTGCAAAATGTCCTGATGGTAATAGTCGTTTCGATGGTACGAGTAGGTGTTATCATCCGCATACAATACACTGCCTATCGGCAAGTATACAATTACCTCAATTTCTTGGTTGCGGTATTTCTCTTCTAGGGAAGTGGTTAAATACGCATCTAAAAGCAGGATGTTTCCGTCTTGGGAATAGCCATAATTTATGGCTTGTGCTTTTTTCTTGGCATTGAGGTTGTCAAAACTTTCAGCCCTTTTATTTACCACCATTTTTCCAATGGAATCTGTGGAAGAGCGCACAATAAGTCGAACGTCGGTTGAATAGATAATTTTCTCATCATTTTCGTTGAGCTCGATATCCAAGCCTCCTCTTCGGCTGGCATCGTATTCGTAGCGATCGTTTGAACGCATTTTTATTGTCAATGTATCACCACTGCGCACGGGAAGTGTTTCTTCAATTCTGAATTCACCATCGTAAGCTGTTTCCGTAGCTTGGCGAATACCAAAAATCCCAAGCGTAATGATTGATGCCAACCAAATTACAAACAATGCAATCTTGGTGGCAATACCAATTGATTTAAGGTTGGAAACCAACATCTTCAAGCCTAAAATAAACAGCGCAAAGAATGGAATTCCTACAGCAAAAAGTACCAGTAAGGATATAAGCCAAAGAGGTACATTGGTAGTGTCGACCATTTGATACCAGTCCATGAATTCACCATGTCCCCAAAAACCAAAGGTTCCGGCTGTAAACAGTCCAACGATAAGCCCTACAAGCGTGCTTAAAGCGACAATAATAATGAGGGCTCCTAAGAATTTGACAAATATTTTAAAAAGTGTAAGAAGGACATTACCAAGCGTGTCAAAAAAGTTATTGGTGCTACTTTTTACTTTTTGCCCGTATTTGTCATAGTCGACGTTTTTTACTCTTTCGGCGACATTTTCATATCCTTCCTTGAACTTTTTTTCAATATTAGAGATGTTTATTGCCTCTCCGGTCATTTTAAGTTTATCGGAAGTTGTTTCAGCTCCTGGAACGAGGATCCAGAAGAGTATATAGATAAAGATAAACGTACCTCCTGAAAAGAATGTCAATAATACCCATAACAGGCGAACCCATATGGCGTCAATTCCTAGGTAATGACTTAGTCCTGAAGCAACACCAGCGATGTATTTGTTGTCAACATCACGGAACAATTGTTTGTGGTTCGATCTGCGCTGATGACTTCTAGGAGCATTGTCCTCAAATATTTCTTCATCGACCGCATAATCTTCGGGTTGCCCCATTACAGCAATTACTTCGTCTAATTCTTTGAGCGTTACTACTTGGGTGCTACGCTCAAGTTTTTCAGAGAAGAGCTCGGCGATTCGGGCTTCGATATCTTTTATAATTTCATCACTTCCTCGAGGATCACTCAAAGATTTTCGGATGGCATCCAGGTACCGTTGCAGTTTTCCGTAGGCATCTTCATCGATGTGGAAAAACGTTCCCGCTAAATTGATGTTTACTGTCTTGTTCATTTTGTGGTTTTTTCACTGGTTACTCGATTCACTGCTCCTTGCAATTCCTGCCAGGTAGTGTTCAATTCTTTTAAAAATAATTTTCCTGTTTCGGTAAGTCCGTAATACTTCCGTGGGGGTCCGCTGGTAGATTCTTCCCAACGATAGCTGAGCAGTCCGTCGTTTTTTAGACGGGTAAGGAGCGGATACACCGTTCCTTCAACGACCAGCATCTTGGCATCCTTCAGCGTTTCGAGAATATCACTGGTATAGGCTTCCCCATCTTTTAGGATGGAAAGAATGCAGAATTCCAGGACTCCCTTGCGCATTTGGGCTTTTGTGTTTTCAATTTTCATAGTGCTCTTTCATTTAATTGAGAGATAAATTCCTCTCTCGTGATAATGTAATGAGGGTTGAGATCTTGTAATTTGATCTCACAGGTACTTTGTTCAATTCTTGAAGATTGATCCACAATTTTAGGATCATCTCCGGCGTGCGCTACCTGAAGGACCGCCGCTAATAAAAATTTAACTAACGTGCTCATTTTCTGATTGATTTACGTTCCCAATGGGTTCAGGAACAGATTGTTTGATGAATGAAATACTTAACGGGTACTTATAATGCTCGCCTCTGCCCGCATGAACAGCAGCTGTAATCACGGCGTACAATTCAAATACGAAGAGCCCTAATAGGATCACTATGGCCACAAAGAAAAGGATGAAGTATCCTGATAGATTTTTGAGGTCGTTGTAACCAATATTATGTGCATGGTGATCGATTACATCAACCAATGACACAAAATTAGAAGCAAATGCAATGAAAAAGGGGAGGCAAATAAGTCCAATAACGATACTGTATAAGAAAATACTTAATTGAAAATTAATCGCTTGCCGGCCATGCTCATTCACAAAAGGCTTTTCTTTATTCGTGCCCCATAATAGGAGAGGTAGAATAATATTTCCGAAAGGAAAAAAGAACTTTGCAAAGGTTGATACATGGATCAATGCTGCGATGTTTTTGTGGTTTTCGTTACTAGTTGTTTCCATTACTTATTAATTTCTTATACAAATATATGTCTTTAACTTGGTATTATGTTACGCATAGTACTAATATTTAACAAATAATTAACAATTAGAGAAATGATTATATACAATAATTAAGGATTACCTTTGTGTCGCTATGGGACTAACAGCCAGAAAAATCAACCTTTTTATTATCACGAAACTACCGTCAGCCTTTTTTTGTGGTGTGCGGGTAAAAAGTATTTCCTCGATTTCATGCAGTACTTCAGTGCGTTTTCGATGGATCAACCAAAATCCGTTTAAGTCGATGTTCTGGGCAGTTCAAGGAATGGCGGCCGAATTGGCCACCGGAGCTTTGGTGATGCAACAAATAAAAGAATGCGGGATGCCCGTATCTATGTTGTTAGTGAAACAGGAGGGAGAATTTACAAAAAAGGCGATTGGAAAGATCACCTTCGAATGCAATGACGGTTTAAAGTTTAAAGAAGTATTACAGCGTTGTATTGAAACAAAAGAGGGGCAAACCATACAAATGATCTCCATTGGAAAGGATGAACACGAAAATATTGTTTCCAACTTTCGCTTCGAATGGTCAGTAAAATTGAGGAGTTAACAAACTTTTATATAAGTTTTAAGAGACTTATTTGCCTTGGATGTAATTTTTGTATTTTATTTTTCGTTATATTTAAGTGCACAAATCTTAAAATTCTTTGCTTATTGAGAGAATAACTACGTAACCTAACTCTAATATCTTAATAACTATGGCTAGAGCAATGTTTGATTACACCAAGGCTGTACTGAATAAAGTAAGTTTTGATGTGAATCTGTTCTGCAAGGAGTTGAAAAAGGCGCTACAAAGGCTCCTTCCCCATGAAATTGAAGAGCTTAAAATTTGGGTGAATTCCCTGATTTTGCAGAACCCGCAACTTAACCAATGTTTAATCTATCTAAAAGAATAAAAAAAAGGCCTTCATTATGAAGGCCTTTTTTATGAAACAGGGCTTACTATTTTTACATCCTGAAAGCGTATTGCGCCTCGAACGATTCCTGAAATCACATTATAGAGGGCATCGATAATTTGGAGCTTTAATTCACTTTTTGGGTAAATAATACTTACTTCCCTGGCGGGTGGCGGATCTTGAAAATACCTCAGGTGTTCTTGTTGTCGTGGGTTTAGATCTAAAGTGTGCAGATACGGCAATAAGGTCATGCCTAATCCTTCGTGAGATAGTTTTATTAATGTTTCAAAACTCCCACTTGTAAGTTGGAAAGCATCGTCTTTGGAGAGCTTGGAAGACTTACATAAATTAATTACCCCATCGCGAAAGCAGTGCCCATCTTCCAGCAACAATATATCGTCAATATCTAAATCGGTTGGCTTTATTTTAGCCAATTGGAATAATCGATGACTCTCCGGTATATACCCAACAAAGGGTTCATAGTACAAAGCTCGCTCCTTTATTTTTTCATTATAGAGCGGAGTGGCGGCAATAGCAGCGTCTAAATGACCTTCGGATAATTTATAAATAATTTCTTCCGTTGAAAGCTCTTCTATCTTTAAATGTACTTTCGGGTATCGTAGGGCAAATGTTTTCAAAAACATGGGTAAAAGCGTGGGCATTACGGTAGGGATCATTCCTAGTTTGAATTCACCTCCCACAAATCCTTTTTCTTGATCCACCACATCTTGCATGCGTTCGGCTTCATTTACAATGCTCTTTGCCTGATTTACTATCTTTTTACCAACAGCGGTAAGCTCTATGGGCTTTTTGCTTCGATCGAAAATTAGAATATCTAATTCCTCTTCCAATTTTTGAATCTGCATGCTCAACGTAGGTTGCGTTACGAAGGTTTTCTCTGCCGCCTTGGTGAAGTTTTGATGTTCTGCAACCGCCAGCACATATTTTAATTGGGTTATTGTCATGGTTAGCCTCTTTCCTTCAAAAATACGAATTTAATAGTCAAAAACTATCACAACTCATTTTTATCAAAGTTTTGTCTATAAAAAAAGCCAGTGATTTAACACTGGCTTTTTTCATTGGATTGGGATGATTATAATCTAATTTCCATTTTGATGGGAGATGTACCAACTTCAAATTTTGCATCGCTCCATTGCGGAGGCCCCATACTCATATTATTGTTTGAAACACCGTAAGATTCTTTAGGCATTCCATTTGCTTCAAAATCCATAGTTTTATTTCCATTTTTGTCATGAAACAAAGAAATGGCATAGGTCCCTGGGGGTACATCTGTAAAGACAACCGTTGCGAACCCTTCCATAACTTGTGTGTCCACGCCTTGTAGAGGCGCCGCTTTCATGAATGTAGCTTCATTATAAAGTCCGGCAATTAGACTTCCACCAAACCCTCTAATAGGTACATGTACAGTGATGGTAGTTCCGTTTAAAGAAGACTCGTTATTGGATTGAGCGTTAACAGCAAACCCTGAGATTATAAGGGCAATGGATAAAAAAATTGTTTTCATAATTATTGGTTTTAAAGTGTAATTCATTTGAACACTTCAAAGATGCTCCAAATTAATAATGTTTTTTAAAATGAACTACTGAATTGTAGTTTTTCGTTACTCAAATGTTTATTGAGGTCTTTTAACTAAGATAGGGGCATAAGATTTCCAATGGTAAAAAATTAGAATACTATTCGCTAAGAGCATCAAGGTTGTGATCATAGGCGTTCCCTGCATATGCAGGCCTACCGAAACCAAAAAGATGTTGACGGTTACCACAATACTCAACAAGGGTGTTAATCGAGACCAAAAGGGAGTGCATAAGAGAAAGCCTACCATAATTTGATAGACACCGATAAAATTCCAGTAAAATCCTGCCGCATACATGCCTTCAAAAAAGAGTCCAACGGGATTTTCAATGGGAAGTTCAGTAAATTTAATTCCCGGAAGCTTACGAATTCCTGATAGGATAAACCCTAGTCCTAGTGATACCTTTGAACACCAATATACTATTATTAAAAATTTATGCCGGCTTGTGTTTCCTTGCTTCATAGTAAGAAGACGAACCCTTAAAAAAAATGTTACTTTTATTGCTCAAATATTACGCTCTCATATAACGATTTAGAAGCCGTAAATTTTAATTAAAATACCATGAGTTTGTTTTTTGTTATTGATATCCTCGGAACCATAGCCTTTTCAATATCGGGCGTGTTAACAGCATTCAACAAAAAGATGGATCCTTTCGGGATTTTCATTATTGCCTTTGTGACGGCGGTAGGAGGAGGAACATTACGCGATGTGCTTATTGATGCTCCAATATCTTGGATGCGCGATTTAACGTTTATTTACGTGATTGTAATTGCAGCAATTTTTGCCATTGTTTTTAGAAAACGATTGAAACACTTAAGGAAGTCGTTGTTCTTGTTCGATACAGTTGGAATTGCATTGTACACCGTAGTAGGTGTCGAAAAAGGGATTGAAGCAGAGTTTCCGGTACTTATTTGTATTGCACTCGGAACTATCTCGGCCTGTTTCGGAGGAGTGATTCGCGATATTTTATGCAACGAAATTCCGGTAATTTTCAGAAAAGAGATTTATGCCACAGCTTGCATCATGGGAGGGGTAACCTACTTTATTCTTTTAAAATTTAATGTTCCCACAGATTGGATTGTGATTCTCTCCGGATCGGTGGTGATTAGCATTCGATTGCTGGCAGTTGTATTTCATTTAAGACTACCTAGTTTTTATTCTTCTGAAGAATTGGAAAATTAATCAAGTACTTCGGCGGTGATGTAAACATTCTGCTTTGGCCATTCTGCTTCGTCGGCCGGAAGATTCGCAATTTTTTCCACGACCTCCATGCCTTTAACCACATGGCCAAAAATGGTGTAATTTCCATTTAAATGACTCGCATTCTTGTCGGGGCCTAAAAAAATGAAAAATTCATAGGGAGCAGTTTGCTTATCCGGATTTTCTCGATACTCCTTCGCTCCTGATAAGGTTCCATAGGTGTGGATTCGATTGTTTCCTAATTCTGCAGGAATTAAATATGCAGGTCCCAACTTGTTTCGCTTTTCCGGGGTACTCACATTGTCGCTATTTCCACCTTGAATGATAAAATTTGGCACGATACGGTGAAAAAAGGTGCCGTCGAAATATTTTTGTTTGATTAGGTAAATGAAATTAGCACGATGCAGCGGGGTGTCTCGATACAGTTCGATTTCGATACTGCCGTGTTGGGTGGTGATTCGGACCTTATTTTCTGGATTATTTTTGCCGTATTCCGTTAAAAAATCGACCACATTTTTGTTGGTAATTAAAGGGTATTTTGGTGTTATATCGTTCTTTAGAGTCGCCGCTTTTTCTTCAACTATTTTTTTTGTTGTGTCCACTTCAATAGAAGTCGTGGAAACGACCGACTTTTTTTTATCTTCACAGGAGCTAAAAAGCACAATAAGCACCAACAGGAATAAGATACGATTGTTCATTAATGAATTTTTCAGATTTTCAAAATAAGGTTATAAAGGTAAAAAATTTGGAACTTCCCGGAGAGGCGCATCATTTTAAAATGGCTCCCTTGGAGCGTTTACAGGAATTGAAACGTTCAGCCGAACTTCAAAATACCGCAAAAACTGCGGCGGTTTTGTGCCTTTTTTATCCTTCGTTAAAGCAAGACACACATTTCATGTTGATTCTCCGGAAAACCTATAAAGGGGTTCATTCCGCACAAGTGGGATTCCCGGGAGGGAAAGTTGAAGATGCTGATGCGAACTTATCGGAAACGGCTTTACGGGAAGCTGAAGAAGAAGTTGGAGTTTCTCAAAATCGGGTTACCGTACTGAAGCAGCTCACGGAAGTGTATATTCCACCCAGTAATTTTTTTGTGCATCCCTTTTTGGGAATAACCGAACATACTCCAAATTTCATAGCACAAGACGAGGAAGTAGAAGCCTTGATTGAAGTTCCAGTGGCGGAGTTCTTGTCCGATCAGACCAAAATTGTCCAAACGCTATCAACCAGTTATGCCAAGAATATTGAAGTGCCCGCCTTCAAATTACAAGGCCATGTAGTTTGGGGTGCTACCGCCATGATGCTGAATGAGGTACGTGAAATACTGATTAAGGTACTGTAACAATGCTTTTTTAGTATCTTTGTGAATCCAATAAAGGTGTGAATCTTACTAAATAAATGTTTTAGGAACTATTTATGGGGCTGTTCAAAAAAAATCCATTCGGACATATTCTTTTCCTTAAAAAATGGTTGATCCGTATTCTAGGTGCAGCAACACACCGACGCTTCAAAGGGTTTAATCAATTACAAATTGAAGGAAGTGAAATCATAAAAAATTTACCGGACACAAATGTTTTATTTGTCTCTAACCACCAAACCTATTTTGCCGATGTCGTAGCGATGTTTCATGTGTTTAATGCCAGTTTAAGCGGTCGGACAGATAATATTAAAAATATAGGGTATCTGTGGAACCCGAAGCTTAATTTATATTTCGTAGCTGCACGAGAAACCATGCAAGCCGGCTTATTACCAAAAATTTTGGCTTATGCGGGATCTGTGAGTATCGATCGCACATGGCGGAGCGAGGGGAAAAATGTGAATCGTCAAGTAAAATTGAGCGATGTAAGCAGTATCACCAAAGCCTTAAACGATGGGTGGGTTATTACCTTTCCGCAAGGGACAACGACGCCTTGGAAACCAATTCGAAGAGGTACTGCGCATATCATTAAACAAAACCGCCCCATTGTAGTTCCTATTGTTATTGATGGTTTTCGAAGATCTTTTGATAAAAAAGGAATTCGCATCAAGAAGCGAGGAATTCTTCAAACCATGGAGATTAAACCTCCTTTAGAGTTCGATTATGAAAACGATAGGGTAGAGGACATCGTTAAAAAATTGGAGTATGCCATCGAACAACACCCTTCATTTTTAAAGGTTATTCCGCAGGACGAACTACATAGTGAGGAGGAATTAAATAAAACTCGCCAGTGGCGCTATTAGACTTCAATTTTTTTCAACTCTTTGTAATTCCGTTTAAGTCGGCGTAGTAACAGTCCGTAAATCAGCGAGTAAAAAACGATGAGTCCAACAATAACGATAAGTCCTCCAATAATGTTGAACTGAATAAAAGTATCTGCCGGAATTGTCGAGTAAAATTCATCGCTTTCTAAGATTGTCTGCAAGGTTTCCTTATGAAAATAATAAAATAGATTCGCAAGTACCATAAGTACAGCAGCCATCCCAATGTTGTAGTATACAAAATAATGAACTGTCTTTCGCGCTTTTAGAATATTGGCCATCAATTCCTTTACAGAATGCGTCGCTTGAATTTTTTGATGGTTTTTATAAAATAAGTAAATAAAAGCAAACACCACAAGGTAATTGAATAGGTTCACCCACATGAAAATAGGCTCCAGGCCCATGCCTTCTTGGAATTTCTTGCTCGATTCCGGAACTAGAAAGTACAAACAAGTCCACAAAATAATTTCAGCAATGCTTATATAAAAAATCCATTTCACCATAGAGGAAGATTTTTTAAGCAGCATAGGATAAATATCCTTGTGCGTCAATTTGGGAAACTCCTGCTCCCTCGACTGCCATTCTTTTTTAAGAATATCTAATTGATCCATAATTTATGGGTTAAGAATGGTTCTTAATTTTTCTTTAATTCGATTCATTTTAACTCTTGCGTTCACTTCGGTAATTCCAAGTGTATCGGAAATTTCACTATAATTTTTATTTTCAAGATATAGAAACACAAGGGCTTTGTCTATGTCGTTTAGTGTTTTCACTGCTTGATACATCAATTGAAGTTGTTCCTCAATAATGGGGTCGTATTCTTCGGTAGAGATCTTAAAACTAACACCTTCAAAATCTTGTGTTTGAATTTTGCGTTTACTTTTTCTAAAGAGCGTTATGGCTGTGTTAAGAGCCACTCGATACATCCAAGTACTAAACTTAGCGTCTCCCCGAAATTTTGGGTAAGCCTTCCATAGTTGAATCGTAATCTCTTGAAAAAGATCATTGTGCGCATCACTATCGTTGGTGTAGAGTCTGCAAATTTTATGCACAATGTTTTGATTCTCTTCTAGTTGAGCTACAAAACGATGTTCGAGTTCTTGGGTCAATGGTTTTTTGTTAACTGAATAGTTAGTAATCCAATCCTTAGATTTGTTACAAACAAATCGGAAGATTTATTGTTTTATACTCACCGGAATAGGGCTGCCTGCGTTAATCCAACTTCCACCAACTTCATCAATGTTTACATCCAATTCATCGTTGGTATCGATACTTTTTAAATTCACTTTCACTTCATCATAGGTATCCACACTTTTTAGGTTAACATTTAATTCATCGTAGGTATTAATATCTACAATTCGCACATCCAAAGTGTTGTTGCTAAGCGGAACCAAGGTATAATTTGAGTTGGTTTCTTCTGCTGGTTCGGATGCGTGAACTGAAGAAATTAATTCATAATCTTTTACCACGATAAGGCAAAGACAAAAGGCGATGATGGTAAGTACAGATTTCGTATAAACATCGGTTTTCATAATAATTATTCTTTTATGGTTATGTGTTGAGATCAGTTCAAAGAACATTCCAGAAATGAAAAGTTCAAAATTTAATAGGGTTAACAATTCTTGTATTTGTCGTGTAAGCCTTTCCCTTGTAGAATAAGTGGGATTATTTTATCAAGTCGGGATTGTTGTGTGGATTCTTTCTTTGCCTCGGAAATATAGGTGATATATTCTCTTTGCTTTCCTGGACTTAGGTTTTCAAACGCATTCTTTAGGCGCGTATTTTGTTTTAAACATGCCTTGAAAATTAAGGGAGGTTCAATGGCCGCCTTCTTCTTAGGTTTTAATTCCTTCCCGGCTTTTACGTTCGCAATAGCCTCATTCACATAATCTAAAACCAGCGCTTGCGGGATCTCGTCACCCTTAAAGAATCGCCATTGGCGAAGGGCTTTGGTAACTCCTTCTTGGGCATTAAGTAAAACCCTTTTTTCGTCTTTAAGAAAAACCCCTTGGTGAAACCAAAGGGCATAATGATTTTTAAAACCGGCAATCCCCGCGACAAGTTTATTGTTTAAACAATAATGCGGAGCACCCCATTTAATTTCCTCTTCTAGTTCTGTTTGTTTAAAAATCTCGCGAAGTATTGCCAGTTCTTTTTTCCAATTCGCATGCTTCGCGATATAGGCTTTGACCGGATCAACTTCATTCATAAGAGTTATTTTTTAACGAACTTCAAGGTAATGGTACCTTCTTTTGCTTGGACCTTCACAAAATAAAGTCCTTTAGCGAATTGGGTAATATTAATGGATTGAACAGGGCTGTTAACATTGTCTGAAAACACCTTTTTTCCATTTAAATCGAATATTTGAAATGAACTCGCGGTAATCGAAGGATCTGTTTTTATTTTTAACTCATTGATTGCCGGATTGGGAAAAACAGTTACTTTCTTATAAAGGGGATTATCCCTAACCGAAAACAATTCGTCGTATAAGTCTTGAAGTAAATCGA
>JAHEMY010000046.1 GCA_024643425.1 Flavobacteriaceae bacterium | reverse complement strand
GGAGCTACTTCCGAAGAACGTGTTAATGCGTCCCTTCAGAATTTGGAATATGCCTTTGCCGACGGATTTGCAAAGCTTGTCCGCCCAAAATTTAAAAAGATTGCGGTCTTGAAAGGAAACGACGAGTTGGAAGATGTGTATTTAGCCGATTTCATTGCTTCCCTCCGTGAATATTATTACATCGGGAAATTCACCTTAGATTCGGTTGCGATCGATCCCGTTCGCACCTTGGAGGAATTGAAGAAATACGATCTTGTCCTGGCTGCACAACCTGAAATTCCCTTTACCGACGAAGAAAAATACGTGCTCGATCAATTTACTATGTCCGGTGGTGCCTCATTATGGCTTGTAGACGCGACAACCCAACGAATCGACACTACCAGTGGAAATGCATTTGCCTTTGGACTCGATTTAAATTTGAACGATTTTTTCTTTAAATATGGACTTCGAGTGAATCCTAATTTAGTGAAAGATGTCTACGCTGCTCCCATTACGTTAGCGACGGGACAGAGTTCTGAAAGTCAGTATAGCCGTTACCCATGGCTCTTTAGCCCTTTGTCTTCGAGCGGTAATAACCATCCCATCGTAACCAATATTGAGGCAGTGAAATTTGATTATGCCAGCTCCATCGACACCTTGGCCAATGGCATTCAAAAAACGATTCTTCTGAGCACTTCTCCCCTATCAAAAATTATTGGGGTTCCGGCAGAGATCGATGTGAACCAAGAAATTCCTGCGAATCTCAAAATAATTAATGAAGGTCCTAACCCAGGCGAGTTTAACGGAGGAGAAATTCCCTTGGCGGTACTTTTGGAAGGACCATTTACTTCCATGTATTCCAACCGTGTGAAACCCTTTCAAATAAAGAATCATCAGGATAAGAGCATTCCTGCGAAAATGATTGTGGTAAGCGATGGAGACGTCATTAAAAATCAGTTGGATCGCGGCAGACCTTTAGAATTAGGGTTCGATAAATGGACCAATTCCTTCTATGGAAATAAGGAGTTTTTAATGAACTCGGTGAATTATCTCTTGGACGACAGCGGACTTATAAACATTCGAACCAAAGAAATAGCACTTCCCTTCCTCGATCCGCAAAAAACTGCCGAGAAAAGAGGCATGTGGCAAGCTGTTAATCTATTGCTGCCTCTCACTTTATTGGCTGTCTTCGGAATTTTATTTCGCTATTTTCGCAGACGTAAATATGTACGTTAGTTGTTAATAAGTTTGTTTTAGCAACCAAGGCATTTGGGATATATTTGTAGAAGGCGTTAATGCCACTTTTCCATTAAATTTTGAAATAAAAAATAGATGAAATTTATTGTATCGAGTTCTTATTTATTGAAACAATTGCAAGTGCTTGGAGGGATCATTAATAATAATAACACCCTTCCTATTTTAGATAACTTTCTATTCGATTTGAACGGTAATTCGTTGAATGTATCTGCTTCCGATCTTGAAACCACCATTGTCTCTACCCTTACGGTAGAAAGCAGCGAAAAAGGGAGTGTTTGTATTCCTGCTCGTTTGTTATTGGATACTTTAAAAACCTTTCCAGAACAACCGCTTACTTTCACTGTAGAAGACAATCATACGGTTGAGATAAGTTCTAACAGTGGTAAATATGCCTTGGCTTATGCGGCAGGAGAAGATTTTCCGAATGCTGTGGAACTGAAAGACCCAAGTGCGACCATCATTCAAGGAGATATCTTAGCAACGGCTATCAGTAAAACCATCTTTGCCGCAGGTAACGACGACCTTCGTCCTGTGATGAGCGGTGTATTCTTTCAATTGTCCACAGAAGATGTCACTTTTGTGGCAACCGATGCACATAAATTGGTGAAGTATACACGAGCTGATGTATCGGCAAATCAAGCTGCTGAATTTATTATGCCCAAAAAACCTTTAAATCTTCTAAAGGGAATATTAGCCGGCAGCGAAGAAGATGTAACCATCGAATACAACGAAAGCAATGCTAAGTTTAGCTTTGACAATACTGAAATGATCTGTCGATTAATCGACGGAAAGTACCCTAACTATGAAGCGGTGATCCCAAAAGAAAACCCGAATAAATTAACCATCGATCGAAATCAGTTTCTCAATTCGGTGCGTAGGGTTAGTATTTTTAGTAATAAGACCACGCATCAAATTCGTTTGAAAATAGCCGGAGCCGAACTTAATGTCTCTGCTGAAGATATTGATTACAGCAATAAAGCCGACGAGCGTCTTACTTGTGATTACCAAGGAGATGATATTCAAATAGGATTTAACTCACGTTTCTTAACCGAAATGTTGAATAATTTAACCAGCGATGAAGTTTCGTTAGAGATGTCACTACCTAATCGCGCCGGAATATTAACTCCAGTAGATGGCTTGGACGAAGGAGAACATGTGACCATGCTCGTAATGCCGGTAATGCTTAACAACTAACTACCCAATTATATTTCTTTAAAATGGAAAACCCACCTTGCGGTGGGTTTTTTTATTTGATAAATTGAATTGCACCAAAATAACTTGGGGGCTCACCCTTACTTGCTTTCACCGCATTGATGATTGGAAATACAAACCCGGCGATTCCAATGATTATAAGCATCAAGATTCCTAATCCCAATAGTAAGATGGCAGGAATGCTTATGATCGCATAAAGGATAATACTCAATTGAAAATTGATAATAGCCTTTCCATGCTCATCCATAGCTTCGACTTTATCTTTTTGCGTTACCCACAGGATTAGTGGAACGATCAATCCTCCAAATCCGGTAATATAGGTAAGTAATTGAGATAAGTGCGTAATCACTAATAACTGACTGTCTAATCGCTTGTAAGATTCATCAAGGGTTTCCATGGTACTAATAACTTTTAAAGTTTGATAACAATAAATAAGTAGTAAATTTTCTTTGAATGTTACAAAATAGCCATCGAACCATTGTTAATTTCTATTTTTGTACCATGAATCACCAAGATACCATTGTCGCATTAGCAACACCATCCGGTGCGGGTGCCATTGCTGTTATAAGACTTTCAGGACCTCGAGCCATCGAGATTGCCTCTAACGTATTTACATCGGTGTCCGGAAAGGTATTGAAAGCTCAGAAAACGCATACAGTGCATTTGGGTCATATAAATGACGATGCACGTGTGATTGATGAAGTGTTAGCAACCCTCTTTAAAAACCCGCACAGTTACACTGGAGAAGATGTGGTGGAACTTTCTTGTCATGGAAGTAATTATATACAACAAGAAATTATACAACTCTTACTTCGCAAAGGATGTCGAATGGCGCAAGCCGGAGAGTTTACCCTTAGAGCTTTTTTAAATGGTAAAATGGATTTGAGTCAGGCGGAAGCAGTGGCCGATTTAATTGCGAGCGACAGTGCTGCAAGCCATCAACTCGCGATACAACAAATGCGTGGCGGTTTTTCATCTGAAATACAGCGGCTAAGAGAAGAATTGCTGCACTTTGCCTCTATGATCGAGCTAGAGCTTGATTTTGCAGAAGAAGACGTAGAATTTGCCAATCGTGAAGCATTTCAGCAGCTCATCACAAAAATTATTCAAGTCTTGAAAAGACTTATCGATTCTTTTGCAACCGGAAACGTATTGAAGAATGGAATCCCGGTGGCTATCGTAGGAGAACCCAACGTTGGAAAGTCGACCCTACTAAATGCGCTTTTAAATGAAGATCGTGCCATTGTAAGCGATATTGCCGGAACTACGAGAGATACCATTGAAGATGAAATTACCATTGGAGGGATTGGATTTCGGTTTATTGATACCGCCGGAATTCGTGAAACGGTGGATGTGATCGAAGGCTTAGGAATTCAAAAGACGTTCCAAAAGATGGAGCAGGCACAAGTGGTTATCTTGATGTTGAGTGCGCAAAAGTTCATCGATAATGAAGCCGCATTATTGCTAGAAATTGAAAAGGTTAAAAACAAATTTCCTCAAAAAGCTTTAGTAATTCTCGCTAATAAAGTTGACCAGCTATCCGAAAAAGACCAAACGCATCTTACTCAACAATTTCCGGAAATTCATTTGCTTTCAGCTAAAACTGGACGTGGCGTTGACGAATTAAAAAATGTCTTGCTACATTTTATCAACACAGGTGCGCTGCGAAATAACGAAACCATTGTGACCAATTCGCGGCATTATGATGCCCTGCTCAAGGCATTGGAAGAAATCCAACGAGTACAACAAGGAATTGATAACGATCTAAGCGGAGACCTATTAGCCATCGATATTCGGCAGGCACTTTACCACTTCGGAGAGATTACCGGGGAGATATCAAACGATGAGCTATTGGGGAACATCTTTGCCAATTTCTGTATTGGTAAGTAATCAAAACTATATGGGTTCTAGTATTCGAACACTTTTCTTGTTGAACCATCCTCATAGAGAATGATTTGTATTCCTTTTGCAGATTTAACTATTTTTTGACCCAAGAGGTTGTAGCGTGCTACCTCAATCTTTTCCAGATCCGTTGAATTAAATGATGGAGTCCCTAAAAGACCATTGGTAATCCTTATTTGGTAAGGGAATTGCTGAAATTCTGCGTTATCGTCTTCAAATAATTCAGGCATAGAACCCACAATAAAAAAGACATCTGTTTCGGTGGAGGTAAGCTCTAGTGTTAATGCTCCTTGCAAGTTAGTACTCATTGGAACATCGTAAAAAGACGATTCATTTGCATCGTTTATGACCAGGACTTTTCCTTGAAAGAAAGCTGGGTCACTAAAGGTGCCCGTTGGCTCACCATTTATTTCGAAAGTATAGGTATTGTTACCGTTATTCTCGAGTTTGTAGGTGTTAAAAGACCAGGCATTGGTAATTAGTTCGTTTTCTGCTTGATACCACCCGTTCGTGCCATTTTCATCGAAAGTTGCTGTAAATTCATTGTCATCTTCGGGATCGGCATAATTGTTCCATTCCATTTCATTCGCTTCTGCCTGTTCAACGGTAATAAAGTCGAAATGGTTGGTCATATGCGCGGCCCAATTCATAAAATGGTTTCTAAAATCGGTGCTTCCAATTTGATTGTACAAATATTCCTGAGGCCGCTCGGAGGTTCCGGTAAAAAATCCTTCCGTTAATAAGTTGGGTGATACTCCTAGTTCGTCGGTGAGATAGAATAAAAATAAGGCCATGGCATACTGGTGCACATAACGCTGCCAGTTTTGAGGATAGGTGCTCGGAAAATTATCATAACTCAACCATAAAGGCACATGCGGCAGTCGGACCAGGCTTTCTGCTTCGATAAAGGCTCGTGGATCGTCAATATTTTCTGTTCCCGCAAACCAATTGGCAGAGGCTTCTATGTACCACTGACTATCACCTGAATATGAAAATCCGGGTGAGTTTGCATTGTATTGAAAAATATGAAACGTTTCGTGGGCGAGGTTTACCAAATCGGGTGTGATCCAATAAGGAAGCGTTAAATAGGGATATCCATTACTATCTGTTCCCTGCCCATTTCCCCAACCATACACGTCAAAATACCCACCATCCCCGTGCAGGTATACGTTGTAGTAATAACCATCGATGGGGTTGGGAGGATCCATCATGTTCAATTCGTTTAAGCACGTATCTCTGTAGGCTATCATTTGATCTAGCATAACGTCTACTTCCGCGGTATAATCAAAATCGTTATCCCACCAAACCACATAAATATCTCGTGTCATGTAAGTGCATTCATTAGGATCGGCAAATACATCGTTAATGGTGTATTGCGCCTCTATCTTTACTGAAAACAATATCAGAAACAAACATGTCATGGTAACTAATCGAAGTATATTTTTCATAGTATTTCTAGTATCGGCTATTCCCGTTTTAGCGTATACCACTAAGATAATATATTAATTAATAGGATGCTTATTGCGTCATTAGCTTTAGGTATTCATTTCTTCCATTGAAACCTGTTTTCAAATTTTAGGAGCGGTGTTAAAATTTTGTATATCTTCAAGCTAGATTTCAAGGATTGCCCAAAAGCCCTTAGGATCCCGAAGTTTCCCGCCCCGTCTTTTTAAAAAATAAAAGTACCTACACCTAAAATACGATTTTAACACTATGCATCAATTGCGCAAGGTAAATATCACGCAAAAGGAAGGGCTCAAACTCCTGCTGGAAATTTGCATTATTTCAGGGTTATCAGGAATATTTTATGAACTCATCGATATCAAGCAAGTCACCTTGTCTGGGTTTATTCAAGGAATCTTTTTTGGAGTGGGATTTTGGGCCATGGAACTTTATTGGGTACAGAAATGGAAGAAAGTCTTGTTAAAACAACCACTGTTGTTCTCCATCATCGTAAAGTCCCTTATCTTTTTAGTGATTATTGTCCTTGTAAACCGAGGCGTTGGAATCTTTAGAAACCTCTTAGAAGGAAAATCGTTTTTAGAATACATCACACCGCATTTCACTATAGAACAACTGGTGCTCTACCTGTATGTCCTCATTCTATTTTTCTCCTTGTCGTTTTATATGCAATTGAAAAATTTCTTCGGACAAAATACCCTGTCTGAAATTCTTTGGGGCAAATACCGAAAACCCCATAAAGAATATCGAGTGTTCATGTTCATGGACATTAAATCCTCTACTCGTCTGGCAGAAAACCTTGGGCTTGAAAAGTACTATTCCTTCCTGGACGATTTCTTCCATGAAATTACCGAGCCTGTGAAAGAAACCAAGGCAGAAATTTATCAATATGTGGGCGACGAAGTGGTTTTTTCTTGGCCTCTAAGTAAGAATGACTATAAAGCGAATTCCATTGATTTGTTTTTCAAAGTAAAGGACCAAGTGCAGATGCATCGTGGGTATTATTTGAATACTTACGGTGAAATTCCTCAGTTTAAGGCAGGAATGCATTACGGAGAGGTGATTAGCGCACAGATTGGAGATCTGAAGCGAGAATTGGTCTTCAATGGTGATGTTTTGAATACCACAGCCAGAATTCAAGAGCAATGCAATAAAAATAATGCAGAGCTTATTGTATCCGGTCAACTACTTAAAATTGTGGATTTAAACGATTCGTATGTTGCCAAATCGATAGAAAAAATTCAACTAAGGGGCAAAGAAGAATTTATCGAACTCTTCGAAGTGAATCGGATTTCAGAATGATTTAAGTATCTCAGCCCCTATTGATTAAAAAATTTCGCACATGATATTTATCATTGTTGTCAATTGAATTCTTTAATAATTTTTCATAAGAATTAAAGGAGTCTTTTTCAATTTAATAGATACTGTTATGAAACCTAAAAAATATCCAAAAGCCGACCTTGGTAGCTGGAGCCAAATATTCTTCTTATCCGGATTGGTCGTTATGCTTTCCATTTCCTATTTTGGTTTGGAATGGAAGTCGTTCGATAAAGGAGATATCACTGGAGACGTACTTGTTGTTGGTGACGATTTGGAAGATGATATTCCAATAATCGACCTATTAACCCCTCCTCCGCCTCCGCCTCCGCCACCTCCTTCCATCTCTCAGCAAGTGATAGAGGTAGTTGAAAATGATTTGGAAATAGAGGAAACCGTAATCGAATCCTCAGAAACCGATCAAAATCAAGATATTGTTGAAATAGAAGATATTGAAGAAGTGGTTGAGGAAGAGGAAATTGTATTTATTCCCTTCGCAGTTATTGAAGACGTTCCTATTTACCCAGGTTGTGAAAATGGAAAGAACAACGATGCTAAAAAGAAATGTATGTCGGATAAAGTAATGGAATTCGTACAAAGAAATTTCCATACCGAACTGGCAGGTGAATTAGGCTTAGAAGGTCAACAGCGAATTAGCGTGCAATTTAAAATTGATAAAACTGGTTCGGTTGTCGATGTTCGTGCTCGCGCCCCTCACCCAACCCTCGAAAAAGAGGCTGTTAAACTTATTCAAGGTTTGCCTAAAATGATTCCCGGGAAACAGCGCGGAAAACCGGTTGGAGTGCTTTATGCTTTGCCCATCTTATTTAAAGTTGAAGATGCTAATTAATGTTTAGTTTGACCCTTGATAACCGCTTTGCTGATATAAAGAAGTAACATCTTCCATCATTAAAATATCTTTAAGAGCTTGATTTTTATCCTCTTGTTTATTGTAATATGCTTCTACAATTTTATATCCTAGACCATATCCCATTTGTATAGGAACACCTTTATTGTTATCGTCATAAGTGACATTTAGCCAGTAATCCGATGCCTGGCTTTTTAAATCGGCTTGAAATTTTTTCCATAAGTTCATTTCATCGGCTTCGTAATGTGAAAGCTTTTTAAATTGTTCCGGATTCTTTCTTACAAGTTTATACGTAATAAATTCGGCAGTTCCTTCTCTAAGAATCATGTCTAACATATTATTTTCCTTTGAATACATGCCCGTGTATTTTTGAATTCCCATTGTCATTGCCTGTTGAAAATGGGTGAGTTCATGAACGCAAGTGTTCTTCAAGGCTTCGGAATTATCCGTATACTTAAGTTCTATTGAAATTAATTGCCCATATTTTGAAGCTTGTGCAATTCCTTTATGATCCGCAACGATCAAATACGTTGGTGGAAACATCGCCTGAGGAAGCACTTCCTTATACCTGATTAGTTCGTTTATATATCCAATTTTAGTGGTTTCTGCTTCATTATAAAAACTCCGAATCTTTTGATAATCATCCGGAAATTTGGCAATTGATTTACTAAGGTCGTTTGCATTTAAAGAAAAGCGGGAAATATATTCCTTCAATCCAACGGAGGCCCCGTCAAAATAATGAGTTTGAAGAATCTGAATCGTATCGCTTTCGATAGTGAGTTGTTCGTAGGCCTCTAAAAAATTCTTTATATCTGATGTGATTAATTGCGCCTGCTCAGGTTGTAACGGGTAGTTGGGTTGAGCGATTCCTTGAAGTATCGTTGTTAAAAATAAAATGAGCACACTATTTGGGCTTTTTATCCATTTCATAATACGTAAATTTTGGTTGTTGTTTTATTATGACGAATAAAAATAGGATTTGGTTACATAGCTGTTTTTTAATTCATAATAGACTGAATAAATTAGCTTTGATGTTGTTTCATTTAACATTACTTTTAGGTAAAAGTTCGACAACCACTTTCAAATGGCTCAAAAAAGACTGCTCGCTGCAATTATGTTCACTGATATTGAAGGATACACTTCAATTATGCAAAAAGATGAACAAGAAGCTATCTCTATTCGCGATACACATAGAACTATTTTTAATTCGTGTACTACAAATCACCAAGGAGAAATTGTACAGTATTTTGGTGACGGTACCCTAAGTGTATTTAAAAGTAGTGTTGAAGCCGTTGAATGCGCTATAGACCTCCAAAAACAATTTATTGAGAACAAGATTCCTGTTCGTATTGGAATCCATGTTGGTGATATTGTGTATACGGAAGAAGATATCGTAGGTGATGCTGTAAATGTAGCCTCACGAATTGAATCCTGCGCTATTTCTGGAAGCATCCTAATTTCAGACAAAGTCCATGACCAAATTAGAAGTCATCGTCATATAGAATCCAAATTTTTAGATGCTTATGAATTAAAGAATGTGGATTCAGCACTACCTATTTTCGCTATTTCAAATGAAGGTCTTGCCATTCCAAATCCGAAAGAAATTAAAGGAAAGTTAAGTCAGTATCGAGAACTTGAAAAGAGCAAAAAACGAAGAAATAGAAAGTTAATTCGGTGGGGATTCGCAATACTTAGTGTTCTTGTCTTAATCAGTGCTATTTACTATTTTACAAGGGCAACACAACCGGATGACCTTTCCATTGCTGTCCTTCCATTTGAGAATTTAAGCACCGACGAAGATTCAGAGATTTTTCGAGACGGTATCACCGAAGATATATTATCGCAGCTTTCAAAGCTAAAAGATTTACACGTCATCTCTCGAACCTCTGTTGAACGCTTTAAAAACTCAAACAAAACACTCCCTGAAATTGCTAAGGAGTTAGGAGTAAGCTTGATCCTTGAAGGAAGTATTAGAAAATACGGAGATAAGGTTCGAGTAAATGCACAATTAATTAATGCTAAAACAGACGAGCGACTATGGGGAGAAGAGTACGATAAAACATTAGTGGATATTTTTGCCTTGCAAACTGAAATTTCAGAAGAAATTGTTTTAGCTCTGCAAATCAATCTTACTTCAGAGGAACAAGAGCGGTTTGCAGTAATACCTACAAAAAATATTGAAGCCTATAAATTATTTCTTCTTGGTCGCAAAGAAGTTGATAAGCGGAATGAAGAAAGTATTGCGAAAAGTATAGAATTGTATAAACGCGCCTTAGATCTAGATCCTAAATATGCAGAGGCACTTGCAGAAATTGCGAATTCGGTCTATTTAGAAACGTATTATGCTGGAAGAGATCCGGAGGAAGCATCAAGGACTGCCAATGCTTATTTGGATCAAGCTGAAGCAATTAATAATAAGGTTTCTAGAATATATTCTGTTCGTGGCCTTATTTACAATATTGAAGGAAAAAAGGAAGAAGCAAAAAAATCCTTCGAACGTGCGATTTTTCTATCTCCGAATGATGTTACAGCCCATCACCAATACGCTACATTTTATTATTATAATCATGAGTATGAGAAACAATTGGTACAGGCAAAAATTGCCTACCGATTAGATCCACTTTCATTTGTAGCGGCCAATGCCTATTTCACAGCACTTGTTGAAAACGATAAATTTAAGGATGCCGAAAATTTGATGAAAACAGTTGAAAAGAGTAGTGATAGTAATAATAAGTTTGTGATTAACCGCTCTTTTTTCCGTCTCTACAGTGCCACTAAAGAATTTGAAAAGTCTATTCCTCATTTGATAAAATTAGCAGAAGAAGAATATGCATATTATCGATTCCTTGGATTTGCCTATGCTAAAATTGGAGATACAATCAATGCTCGAAAAATCCTTCGTAAAATTCATAGAATTCCCATGAATTCTGATGATGATCGCAACTATCAGTTAGCGGTAGTACATTCCGGGCTAAATAATATAGATAGTGTATTTTATTTTTTGGACACCTTGAAAACGAAACACAGTAAATTATTTAGTAGAGAGTTAGATGATTTTTTTCAAGGTATTAAAGAAGATCCTAGATTTCCTTATTTATTGCGAGCTCACCAAATTCAAGAATAACTATACATAAAGCAGCACATCTCGATTCACTCCTTTAGGTTTTGAATCGTTCAAACTTTTATACTGGTAATATCGATCTGTAAGTTTCCTTTGCATAGTATCTAGGATAGGTAATAAGTCCTCTTGATTTAGGCTAAGTAACTTTTGAAATCTCTTTTCCATTTTTAGATAGTCTTCTAATTGAATGCTGGGCTCCGAACTATCCAATTGGAAAGAATTGAGGCCTTTATTTATGCGATTAGGATTGTTTCTATACAATAACCATCGTCCTGATGCTACGGCAGCCTTATGTAACCTGGCCGGGTTTTTTAAATCGATTCCATGCGCAGTACTGTGACAATATGCGATGATTAAGGAGGGACCCTTGTGCTCATTCGCCTCCTTAAATACTTTTAATGTTTGCTCCGGATTGGCTCCTATTGAAATGGAAGCCACATAAACATCTTCGTAACACATTGCCATAGCTCCTAAATCTTTTTTCTGCTTTGTTTTTCCGCTAAAACCAAATTTAGCCTGAGCTCCCATTGGGGTTGATTTTGATATTTGTCCCCCTGTATTGTCGTATACTTCATTATCCAAAACCAAAATATTTACATTCCTTCCGGAAGCTAATACATGATCCAGCCCTCCAAATCCTATATCATACGCCCATCCATCACCTCCTACCATCCAGATACTGGTATCTACTAAACTATCCAATAACGGAATAATTTGACTCGCTTCCAGTGTATTCAATCTCCTTAGGATTGATTTTAGCTGTGCCACCCTATTTCGTTGTAATTGTAATTCACTTTCTGTTTGTTGTTTTGATGCACAAATGGTATCAATAAGGTAAGGGTCGATTTTATCTTTTAAAGCATTCAGCTTTTGAATACAATGGTTTTTTTGTTGGTCTAAAGTAAGTCGGAACCCTAGTCCAAACTCTGCATTATCCTCAAATAACGAATTTGACCAAGCAGGACCTCTACCCTCTTTATTCTTTGACCAAGGAGTTGTTGGCAAAGCTCCACCTAAGATGGAACTTGATCCTGTAGCGTTCGCTATTAATAAACGATCTCCAAATAGTTGAGAAAGCACTTTTAAATATGGAGCTTCACCGCAACCCACGGATCCTCTTGGATATTTAAATAACGGTTCCTGTAATTGTTGCTGTTTCAAATCGGTTGGATCAATCTTGCTTCGATCTATTTCCAGAAAACTTTCTGAATAATTCCAGTTTGACAGTTGTTCAGATTTAACCTCTTCCCGATGTACCAAGTTCAAAGCACTTACCGGACAAACTTCAATGCATTGTTCACAGGAAGTACATTGATCAGGATTGACTTGTAATGTAAATCGCAGCAAATCCATATCATCAACCCAATCGTAGGCATAAGAACTTTTGAAAGTTGGCGGTGCTTCTTCCAATTGACTTGCATTAAATATTTTCATCCGTATTGCAGACTGCGGACAAGCGATGCTGCAAGCCCCACATTGGATGCATCGATTGGGGTTCCATTCCGGCAAAAAGGCACCATTTTGACTGGTATTGTATTGCGAGGTGTTGGTTGGAAATGTTCCATCCACGGGAAGCAAGCTTACAGGAACTTCATTCCCATTACCCTCTAATAGTTTGTATATTAATTCATTAGAAGTTTCACTCTTGGTATTCAACGTTGGAAGTATACTCACTTTAGACAAAGCAACATGCTCTAAATGAAGATAAATAGAATGCCATTGCGTTTTCAGCGCGAATTGTGGATTTAGCATCACATAACATGCTTGTAAAGGAGATAATTTGAGAGATCCATACCTGTAAGATGTTTTTAATTTATTAACGTCCACCACGTACATGGATACCCCTTTGTTAATTAATTGTTGTTTTGTTTCTTCCGAAATATTCAACTTCAAAGTTTTGTAATTGCGATCACTATGGATTAATATTGTTGCTTCGGGTTTTAGATTGCTTAATATCTTAGTGGTCAGTTTTAATATATCGTCACAGACCACAAAGTTGGCAGAAGCTATTTCGTAATGTGCTTTGATTGGTTTCGATCCATACCTGAAGTTGACCTGCTGGTTTAAGTTTGATTTATCGTAGTTACAATTCACAAAACCTTGTGTATGTTTCCGACTGGTCAAATGAATAAATTTCATAAGATTTTGAATGGGAAATTGATCCTGTGCTTCTTTTTCGAGAAATAGGATTTCGCTTAAATCATCAAGTTTTAAAGGCGATGGACTTGAAGGCAAGTTTAAAAAAGTTATATCATCCTCAATTCCTACAGTAAAATTATTCTGTGGCATTTTTAATCCACCATTCTTAAGAACAGATTGTACCAAATGAGGTGTGATTTCCTTTGAGGATAATCCGAAACGGCCTCCTACTACTTTAATGCCCGGTGCTAGACTTCCATTTACTTGGCTTCGAAAAATCGAAGCCGATACATCTTTGTATAGCGGTTCTCCATCGGCACCCGGTTCTTTACAGCGATCTAGTACAGAAATGGTCTTACAAGCTTTTGGTAAGGCCTCCATGAGATGTTTTGAACTAAAAGGTCTAAAAAGCCTAACTTTAATAAGTCCGTAACGATTTCCTTCTAGGTTTAAATGTTCAATAGTTTCTTCAATGACGTCACAAGCCGATGCCATCGCAATTATTACATGCTCTGCTTCAGGATGACCCACATACTCAAAGATCTTGTAAGAACGTCCTGTACACAAAGCAAATTGATCCATGGATTCCTGCACGATATTAGGACAAGCATCATAAAAGGAATTTATTGCTTCTCTGCTTTGAAAGAATACATCAGCTTCTTGAGAAGTCCCTCGAATTACTGGATTGTTGGGTGTTAAGGCTCTTGTACGATGTGCTATAATTGATTCATTTGGGAGTAATTCTTTAATGACTTCATCCGAAATGAGTTCCACTGTGGTATGTTCATGAGAGGTTTGAAACCCATCGAAGAAATGCACAAAAGGAATTCGAGACTTTAGGCTTGCTATTTGAGAAATTAAAGCAAAATCCATGGTTTCTTGCACATTACAAGCACCTAAAAAAGCGTATCCGGTTTGCCTAACGGCCATGATATCACTGTGGTCACCAAATACAGATAATGCATGTGTCGCTATGGATCTGGTCGCAACATGAATAATATGTGGTGTTAATTCACCAGCCATTTTATACATATTAGGAGCCATCAGCAACAGACCTTGAGACGCAGTAAATGTACTTCCCAATCCGCCCGTTTGTAAAGCCCCATGCAGGGCTCCGGCAACTCCCCCTTCGCTTTGCATCACAATCACTTCCGGGGTACTTCCAAAAATATTCTTCCTTCCCTCAGCAGCCCATTGTTCTACTAATTCAGACATCCCTGAAGCCGGTGTTATTGGATAAATGGGAAATACCTCATTAATTTTATAAGCAATAAATGCAGCGGCTTCATTACCGGATTTTATTGCAGTTTTTGATGTTATCATGGTGGTTGTGATTGGATTGTTAAATATTAAAAAAGGCTGTCCTTAAATCCGGACAGCCTTTTTTGAAGAATTTACTTTACGATTTCGATAGAAACCGGAGTTGGGTTGGTAATCATGTCGAATACCGGAGAAAATTTTGCTAAATTTTCCAATTGCTCCGCAGAGGCATCCGACTTTACTTTAAGGCGTACTTTGATACCATCAAACCCTTTTCTTACCTCAGGATCCAATCCTAAGAATCCATGAAGGTCAACCCCTCCGTCTAGAAATGATTCTGCACTTTCGATGTCGATGCCATTTGCTGCTGCATGATA
The DNA here is from genome assembly GCA_024643425.1 of Flavobacteriaceae bacterium. Classification (GTDB taxonomy): domain Bacteria; phylum Bacteroidota; class Bacteroidia; order Flavobacteriales; family Flavobacteriaceae; genus JAHEMY01. The sequence goes on along the minus strand of JAHEMY010000046.1, from coordinate 2,576 downwards.
GGTCATGGCCGCTGTTAAACAAGAACCTAGCGCATGTAACACAACCTCCGGAGGTGTTGGTGCTTGGTCTTTTCCTAATAAAACATTTGGATGGTCACATTCCATGGTGAAAGTTTCTTGACGAGACTCGTCTTCGGCACCTACACCATAAAATCCTTTAATACTGGACACACAATGTCCGCCATCAATCCAGTTGTTCTTTGAACGAAATTGGAACTTAGCCAATTCAGGATTTGTTTGTACTGCGCCGATCGTTTCTACTAGTTGATCTACGTTTACTCCGTTTTTAACATTTGCTGTTGTAATCATTTTTTTAAGTTTTAAAATTGTGAAACATTATTGTTTGATACTGTAATTGCATTTGCCGTGCCAAACAATATAAAATATTGATAATCAATATTTTATGAGTATTTTTAAAACTAAAAAATGTTACGATATATCGTAAAATAACGAAATATCGTAACTAAAATGATGAGATTTCGTGAATTTACACAGGGCGTGTAATGCCCAGTGCCTTTAATTTAGATGCCAATGTGGTTGGCGCCATTTGAAGAAGGTTTGCTGCCCCGTTAGCACCCGAGATTTTCCAATGGGTCTTCTTTAAGGCTTTTATAATATTTGCTTTTTCGAATTCGAGTAATTGATCTGATGTTAATATTTCATACTCGGTGGTTTCCACCAATCCTAACGATTCGGAAGTGTTATTCTTTGATGGTATTACCTGATTCCATTGTATTTCACCATCACGGGCTATAATAACTGCTCGCTCGATAAGGTTCTGGAGTTCTCTAACATTTCCTGGCCAATTATATTTTAATAAAATGGTTTGATCTTCATTTGACAAAGGGTGTATCTGCTTACTAAGTTTTTTGGCAATACGATCCATCATTGCCTGAGCGATTAAACAAATATCATTTCCTCGTTTTCGCAATGCGGGGACATCAATGGGAAATACATTCAAACGATAATATAAATCTTCCCTAAACTTTCCTTCAGCTGCGTGGGTTAATAAATCACGATGGGTGGCTGCAATAATACGTACATCCACTTTTATTGTTTCTGAACTCCCCACAGGGTCAAATTCCCCTTCCTGAATGACACGAAGTAACTTTGGTTGTAAGTCGATAGGTAACTCTCCTATTTCATCTAGAAAAATGGTTCCTTTATGAGCCAATAAAAAACGACCTTTTCTACTTGCTGTAGCCCCCGTAAAGGCCCCTTTCTCATGTCCAAACAATTCACTCTCAATTAAATTAGCAGGAATAGCACCGCAATTTATTCTAATCAAAGGCTGCTCATGTCTTAAACTGGCATTATGAATAGCATGTGCGACTAATTCTTTTCCCGTTCCTGTTTCGCCTGTTATTAAAACTGTGGCATCGGTTTTAGCGACTTGACTTATTGCTTTTAACACAGATTTCATCGACTCATCCTCTGCAATGATTCCATGAGTATTTGTTAGTTCCTTGATTTCCTCTTTCAAATAATAAGTTTGAGAGGTCAACAAATTAATGGTAGCTGCATCTTGAAGCCTATCTTCAATATTCCTAAGAATCAAGGTATAAAACACTTCCGATTCTTTTCCGTGCTTGCTAATGGTGCCTTCGGTTATCACAGATTTTTCATTTGTCCCAATCACCGTTATAGGACTTGGTAAAAATGAATTTATTGTATTGTTCTTATTCTCTGTAACTATTTTTTCAATCACGGAAGCACCTTCTTCATCTAAAAAAAATAGAACGTTTCGCTGCAGTACGTCGGTACTCTCAAATAGTTTTTCGGCGGAAGGATTCGTTAAGAGAATTCTAAATTTTGTATCGAACATGATAATTGCATCCATGGCTCCTTTAATAAGAGCACTTAATTGATCATGGGCTAACTCCAATTCGTTCTTCGAAACCGATAGTCGTTCTTGTATACGGTCCAACTCACGGTGTCGCTTTATCATAACCGATAAAATTCCTTGTGAAAATCCGCTATCCGTAGCCATCAACTTCAAAAAATGATCTCTCTTTATTTCAAGTACTTGAGTTGACTCTACAGCAGTCACCGAGGCCGAGCGCACTTTATTATCGATTAACGCATACTCTCCGAAACAATCTTTTTCAGAGAGATGATCAAAAACATGTAGGTTTTCATGAACTTTCACCTTTCCCTTAAGAATCACAAACATTGAATCTCCGGAATCATCCTTGTTAAAAATAGTTGCATTCTTACGAAAATCTGTTATTTGGAGACCTTCACTTAAATGCATTAGGCTTTTCTCGGACACCTCAGAAAAGAAGGGAACTTCAGAAAGAAATACAATGATTTTTGAAAGTTGTAATTTATCCATGACTATGATGCCGTCTCTCAAAGATAAAATTTAATTTAACACTTTGAAGCTATTCAAATACTTCAGAAATAATGCGACCCACAAACGTATCGAATTTAGGGATGTTCAATAAAGCAGATAGCGTAGTTACAATGTCAACAGGATGTGTAAGTTCGGTGGTGCTCCCCGGAGTAATTCCGCACCCATAAAACAGCAAAGGGACGTGCGTATCGTATTCGTAACCACTTCCATGATCCGATCC
>JAHEMY010000152.1 GCA_024643425.1 Flavobacteriaceae bacterium | reverse complement strand
GTGTGGAGGTGATTAAAGGTCCTGCCTCCCTCCTTTACGGAAGTGACGCGTTAGGAGGTGTATTATACCTAAATCCGGAATCTTTTGAGAATGTTGGAAAAACCACATTATCTGGAAATGGCGGGTATTTTTCGAATGCGCAAGCGTACAACACTTCGTGGTCTGTAAAATCTTCACGAGAACATTTGAAATGGTTAGTTCGTGTCACGCATTCGTCATCGGCCGATTACGAAACTGGAGCTAAGGAAAAGGTTACCAACTCACGATTTAATGAATACGATTTTAATACGGGATTGCGATTTCAGAACAATCGATGGAAGTCTACCGTTCGTTATAATTATAACCGATCGAACATTGGAATTCCTGAAGAAATAGGAATACAAACGACAGATCGTGAACTCCTGCTGCCCTATCAAAACATCGATAATCATATTTTAAGTTGGGAAAACAATGTGTTTTTCGAGACGTCAAGTTTAGATTTAAAGGCAGGGTATTTATTTAACGATCGAAAGGAATTTGAAGAATCTTCGGAGGAAGCGGCCCTTCGTATGAAATTAAAAACATTCAATTACGATCTAAAATACCACCTCCCATTAATGGGTCAATTTGAAACCATTGCAGGTGTTCAAGGAATGTTTCAACAAAATGAAAACTTGGGTGAAGAGACATTAATTCCCGATGCCACGAAAACCGACATCGGAATTTTTACCACGACACACTATCATTTAACAAAGCTTGATCTTCAAATGGGTGTACGATACGACTTTCGTTCTATTGAAACGGAAGAAAGCGGCGCTATTGATGAAGGTAATTTAACTCCGGCAATCAATAGAGACTTCAATAGTTTTAACGCAGCCATAGGTGCTAAATACGACTTAGGAGAAAAAATAACAACACGTCTAAATATTGCCAGTGGATTCAGGGCTCCTAACTTAGCTGAATTAGCCTCAAATGGTGTACATGAAGGAACCAATCGTTATGAAATTGGGAATCCGAATCTCGAGAACGAACAAAACATTCAAACCGATCTAGCCTTAGAATATAAAAGTCCTCACTTGGAGGTTTTTATAAATGGGTTTTATAACATCGTTGCAAATTATATCTTCATCTCTCCTACGGGTGAATTTATCGATCAAGAAGCGGTGTTTTTGTACGAACAGTTTGATTCAAAACTATATGGAGGTGAAATAGGATTTCACTGGCATCCACATCCTTTGGATTGGTTGCATTGGGAAAGCAGTTTTGAAATGGTGACAGGAAAATTAGATTCGGGTGGAAATTTACCCCTAATTCCTGCAAATCAATTAAAGAATACCTTGCGATTCGAATGGGAAGCCATTGGTGGTTTAAAAAGCCCATATGGATTTGTTACCTATCAAAATACCTTCGATCAAAACTCAGAAGGAGTATTTGAAACTTCGACACCTGGATACAATTTATTGAGTCTTGGGCTTGGAAGTGATGTGAAACTGGGCAATGTTCAATTGAATTGGGGCTTGAGTATCACAAACCTCACCGATGAAGTTTATATAAATCATTTATCACGATTGAAAGTTGATGATATAGCCAATATGGGAAGAAGCATCAATATGAACCTAGGAATATCCCTATAAATAAAAAAGCCCCGAAATCGGGGCTTTTTTTATTCATTCACTCGAATCTTTATGGGTTGTGCTTTAGGAGTTTTCTTTGGAGCGAAAACAAAAGTATAAAGCCACATGAGTGTAAACGTTGGGATAAAATCGAAGAGCATAATTTCTTCTAAAAATACGATGGCACTAGCAATTTTTCCTGAAGTTCCGTCGTACATATCGTTCATTTTCTTCGCTGCGAAAGGTGCCCAAATAATATCTAAAAAAGGCCCCACTACAGGAATTAATCCGGTTGCCATACCTCCAAGGTCCATTAAGATTCCTTGGCGTAATAATTTGTATTTATTTTTCTCCATTTGAATGTTGTTGTGTTTATGATACTAAAACAAGAAGCGTACCAAAATTATGATAAATCTGCGCCAAGCAATTTTAGAAATTCATTTCGGGTTTCAATCTTTTCAAACTGACCTCTAAATCCTGAGGTAGTTGTAACACTATTTTGTTTCTGTACACCCCGCATCATCATGCACATGTGGGATGCTTCTATTACCACGGCAACCCCTTTTGGTTTTAGCGTATTATTAATACATTCCAAAATATCGTGAGTTAGACGCTCTTGCACTTGCAATCGACGTGAAAACACATCCACCACTCTCGGTATTTTACTCAGTCCTACAATGTACCCATTTGGAATGTAAGCGATATGGGCTTTTCCGAAAAAAGGTAAAATATGATGTTCGCAAAGGGAATATAACTCTATGTCTTTTACAATCACCATATCGTGATACGATTCAGCGAACATCGCACTTCTTAAAATCTCTGCTGGGTCCTGACCATTTCCTGATGTCAAAAACTGAAGGGCTTTTGCCGCCCGCTCCGGAGTCTTTACAATTCCTTCACGAGAAATGTCCTCGCCTACTCCCGTTAATAATTCGCTGTAATTATTCTTGAGTTGGCCGGTGACCTTCTCGTTGTATTCTTCAAAGTACTTATACGATCCCATTACGATGTTTTCAATTTGTCTGAATAATATTTTTTAATCTTTTCAATCTTCGGATTTATGATAAAGGTACAATAAGGTTGCTCACTATGATCGTTGTAATAATTAAGATGTTCAATTTCAGCTTTGTAAAATGTTTCAAAAGGCTTTACTTCAGTAACAATCGGATCATTAAAAACCTCCTCTTTAACCAACGTTTCAATAAATTTCTCAATCGTGTTTTTTTGCGCTTCAGAAGTATAAAAAATAGCACTTCTGTAATGCGTTCCCACATCATTTCCTTGTCGGTTCAAGGTGGTGGGGTCATGGGTTACAAAAAACACCTCCAATAAAGTATTCAAAGAAACGATGTCTGGGTCAAATAAAACCGAAACGCTCTCCGTATGCCCCGTGCGTCCCGTGCATACTTCACGATAGGCGGGATTCTTGATGGTGCCTCCCGAAAATCCGGGAATGACTTCCTCCACACCATCAATGCGCTGAAAAACAGCTTCGGTGCACCAAAAACAACCTCCTGCAAATACTATGTGTTCTACTTTTTTCATATATCTTTAAACAAAATTACATTTTATTCTGTCTCATCGATTTTTCTGCTCCTTATTTAACGTTTAATTATATATCCGAAGGCAGGAAAAATAAGTCGTTGCAAGATCCTGATTAAAATAGTAATTTCACACTTTAAACAGATTCATGATAAACGCCCGTGACATTCATAAATACTACGACCAGCTTCATGTGCTCAAAGGCGTAAGCCTCACGATAGAACCAGGCGAGATTGTTTCTATTGTTGGAGCTTCCGGAGCCGGAAAAACTACCTTACTACAAATTCTGGGTACCTTAGACCGCTTTGATCAAGGAACCTTACAAATCGATGGAATTGATATTGCTTCATTACCGAAAAAGGCCTTGGCGAAGTTTCGAAATGAGAAACTGGGATTTATTTTTCAGTTTCATCAATTACTTCCTGAATTTACAGCCCTTGAGAATGTATGTATTCCAGCTTTTATTAAAAATACGGGAAAAGCAGAAGCAGAAAAACGTGCCGAAGAACTATTAGGTTACTTAGGACTTTCCCATCGTATTCATCATAAGCCTAACGAATTGTCCGGTGGTGAACAGCAGCGGGTGGCCGTCGCCCGTGCATTGATGAATAAACCATCGATTATTTTAGCAGATGAGCCCAGCGGAAATCTAGATACGGAAAGTGCTGAAAATTTGCATGAATTATTTTTTAAGTTACGAGACGAGTTTGGGCAGACTTTTATCATTGTGACCCACAACGAAGACTTAGCAGAAATGGCCGATCGTAAATTGGTGATGCAAGATGGCGTAATTGTTTCATAAATGAATCGAGCCGAGCTGAAAACATTTTTGGATGAAAAAGCAGCTTATTATAATCATCCGCGCTTTGTTACCACAGACCCCATTCAAATTCCCCATCAATACGATCTAAAGGAAGATATTGAAATTGCCGCATTCTTGACGGCAACCATCGCTTGGGGAAATCGCAAGAGCATCATAAACAGTGCTGAACGAATGATGATGCTTTTAGGCAACGCGCCGTACGATTTTGTTATGAATCAGTCTGAGGAAGATTTGGAGCCATTAGGAAGTTTTGTGCACCGAACCTTTAATGGAATCGACTTGCAATATTTTATCAAATCCTTGAACCATATATATAGGTATCATGGCGGACTCGAAGCAGTATTTGCTCAAAACAGTCAATCTCCTTTTATGCACGAAGCCATTCACACCTTTAAAAAAGTATTTTTTGAATTGCCGCATCCGCAACGCACACAAAAGCACGTGAGTGATCCATTGAAAAACTCTGCTGCAAAGCGCATCCATATGTTTTTGCGTTGGATGGTACGTGATTCGAGTACCGGAGTCGATTTTGGTATTTGGAAAAAAATAAATGCGAGTCAGCTATCATGTCCCTTAGATGTCCATACCGGCAATGTAGCTCGCAAGCTTGGCTTGGTAACTCGGAA
>JAHEMY010000045.1 GCA_024643425.1 Flavobacteriaceae bacterium | reverse complement strand
CTTAGTTGTAGTAAGATTGAAAAATACCGATCAATTCTTCAGAAGGGATAATTTTATTTTCAAATTCATGCATCTTCAAAAGGATTTGATCTATCGCTTCCGGCCGAATACCCATCTTTAATCCAAAATTTCGCAGCGCAACAATTTCAGATTCATGGGATTCTTGATCAACATTCATCACTAATAATAATTTATGAAAATGCGTGATTCGATCAAGTTCATTAAAAAGCGGGATTGAAGGCTCCGGATGTTCAAAAAGTTCCTCAATCGTGTCGAAATCTAAAAGCATTCGAGCACCAATACGATGAATGAAGTCATGTTCGGCAGCATCAATAATTCCATCTGCCTTGGCAAGCACTATAAGGTCGCTTATTAACGATTTATTTCGATCTAAATTCATTTGGCAATACTATAAAAATAAACTTAAAAAAAAACCCGGAAGACCGGGTTTTTATTTTCCAGTTCTTTGATTAATATGTGGAAGTGATTTTTAATGGCACTTTAAAATGACTTCCTTCTAAATGAGTTGTCATTTTTCTATAATTCAGTCTAGATTTAACAAAATTCTCTACTAGCTGATTTTCACTTTCCACAGAAAGTACAACTAATTCGTTTTCGTCATTTACGACCAAAGAAATAAAGGCATTCATTTCTTCATTTACTTCAAAGGATGGACTTTTCAATAAATCTGCAATTTCTTTAGAAACTTCATTTAGCACATCTGGTCCTATTTTTGGTTTCTCTGCTGCAGATAACGTTGTTGCACATAATAATACAATTCCGAGTAAAATTGATTTGATTGTTTTCATAATGTTCGATTTTGTGATTGATACTTAATAGACTTTGTTCTGTAACTAATGTTACATAAAACATTGTTGTTTAACGCATTATTAACGTTAGCCCATAAAAAAAGCCCCGAAATCGGGGCTTTTATTTATCATAATATGCTGTAATTAAGCGAGAACCGCTTGCACTTTATCTGCAGCTTCTTGAAATTCAATCGCAGAATGAACATCAAGTCCGCTATTGTCTATTAGTTCTTTCGCAATGTCTGCATTCGTTCCTTGCAATCTAACGATGATTGGAACATTGATCGTTCCCATGTTCTTGTAGGCATCCACAATTCCTTGGGCTACTCGATCACAACGAACGATTCCTCCAAAAATATTGACCAAAATTGCTTTCACGTTGGGATCCTTTAAAATTAATTTAAACGCAGTTTCTACACGTTCTGCATCGGCAGTTCCTCCTACATCTAAAAAGTTCGCCGGCTCACCACCTGCTTGTTTAATTAAGTCCATGGTTGCCATGGCCAAACCAGCTCCATTTACCATACACCCCACATTTCCATCTAGATCTACATAATTCAAACCAGCCTCTTTCGCCTCTACTTCTACAGGGTTCTCTTCACGCAAATCACGCATGGAAGCATAATCTTTGTGACGGTACAAAGCATTGTCGTCTATCGTTACTTTAGCATCAACCGCAATGACGCGATCGTCACTGGTTTTTAATACCGGATTGATTTCAAAAAGCGACGAATCGGAAGCATCATAGGCATTGTACAATGCCGTTACGAATTTCGTCATTTGCTTAAATGCTTGTCCGCTTAAGCCTAAATTAAAGGCCACTTTACGCGCTTGAAAAGGCTGCAATCCAACGGCAGGATCGATTTCTTCGGTAAAAATTAAATGTGGTGTTTTTTCAGCTACGGTTTCAATATCCATACCTCCTTCGGTTGAATACATAATCATATTTCTTCCGGTAGCTCGGTTTAATAAAACACTCATATAGTATTCTTCAGGTTCAGATGCACCAGGATAATAAACATCCTCTGCAATCAGCACTTGATGAACTTTTTTACCTTCAGCACTGGTCTGCGGAGTTATTAGGTTCATTCCAATTATTTCACCAGAAATTCGAGCAACCTCCTCACGGCTTTTGGCAAGCTTCACACCTCCTCCTTTTCCTCTTCCTCCAGCATGCACTTGTGCTTTTACTACGTACCATTCCGTACCGGTTTCTTCCGATAGTTTATTGGCAGCAGCCACCGCTCCTTCCGGAGTTTGTGCCACAATTCCTCGTTGTATTTCTACTCCGAAACTACTTAATATTTCTTTTCCTTGGTATTCGTGTAAATTCATTTGATCATGATTTATTTCAGCAGCACAAAAGTAATAAATGTTGCGGGGAATCTCTTTATAAATTATGTTTTTGCGCTGAGTTTTTAAGTTTTCAGAATAATTTATACCATCTTTTAATTGTTACCCCTTACTTTTACAGTCTCAAAAGTGAAAATTTAATTGAACCGTCATGACAAACCAAGACCTTTTAGGTATTACACGTGAATTTGGAAGTCCAATTTACGTATATGATGCCTCCAAAATGGAGTTCCAATACAACCGTTTAACCAATGCGTTTAAAAAGGTTAAGAAGGTGAAGGTAAATTATGCGGTTAAAGCACTTTCCAATGTTTCTGTTTTGAAACTGCTTCATTCTTTTGGTGCCGGAATGGATACGGTTTCCATTCAAGAAGTAAAATTGGCCTTAGAAGCAGGAGTTCCTCCTTCCATGATTATCTATACGCCTAATGGAGTTTCTTTAGAAGAAATTGAACGGGCCGTGGAGATGGGGGTTCAAATTAATATTGACAACTTATCCATTTTAGAGCAATTTGGAACGAAACACCCCTCAATTCCTGTTTGTATTCGAATTAACCCTCATGTGATGGCCGGGGGTAACACAAATATTTCGGTAGGACACATCGATAGTAAATTCGGGATTTCCATCCATCAAATGCCTCATATCGAACGCATTGTAAAGAATACCGGGATGAACATCAATGGAATTCACATGCACACGGGTAGTGATATTCTGGACATTGATGTTTTCCTTTATGCTTCTGAAATTTTGTTTGAAGCGGCCACGCATTTTAAAGATCTTGAGTTCTTAGATTTCGGAAGCGGATTCAAAGTACCTTATAAAGAAGGGGATATTGAGACCAATATTGAAGAATTCGGTGAAAAACTAAGTGCTCGTTTTAATGAGTTTTGCAAAAGTTATGGAAAAGAGCTCACTTTAGCCTTCGAACCGGGGAAGTTCTTAGTGAGTGAAGCAGGGCAGTTTTTGGTCAAAGTAAATGTGGTTAAACAAACTACCTCGACCGTTTTTGCACAAGTAGACAGTGGTTTCAACCACCTGATACGCCCTATGTTGTATGGGAGTCAGCATGAAATTGAAAACATAAGCAACCCTAAAGGTAAAGAGCGATTCTATAGTGTTGTGGGCTATATTTGTGAAACCGACACCTTTGCGAACAACCGCCGCATTGGGGAAATTAGAGAAGGTGATATCTTATCCTTTCACAATGCCGGTGCCTATTGTTTTACCATGGCTAGCAATTACAATTCTCGTTACCGTCCCGCTGAAGTATTGTGGTATCAAGACAAAGCTCATCTAATTCGAAAACGTGAAACCTTCGATGATTTGCTAAGAAATCAAGTATCTATTACCTTATAAGCATGCCTTACCTTATTCGTTTGATAAACGTTCTGGTGCTGATCCTATTTTTATTAGGATGTCAATCGCCGGACATTTCCCCTTTGGAAAAAACCTTATGGAGTGCGCATCCTGCTATGTTAAAGGTACTACATGACCCAAAGTATTATGAAATTCAGATTGCTTATACCCAGATTGATCACAACGATTCGGGGGTTGTAAGCATGCATGATTTTGAATTTCGAAAAAACGATGAATCCTATTTCTATCCGGCCAGTACTGTGAAATTACCGTTGGCTGTAATTGCTTTAGAGTATATCGATTCCTTGCCGCTTATCTCAAGAAATACAAATTATGTGATCCCTAAGGACAGCATACAACATTCCATTTCGGAAGATGTTCGTGAGATTTTTGCCGTGAGCGACAATGAAGCCTACAACCGTCTCTATGAAATGTTGGGGAGGGATTACGTGAATAAGCGGATGAAGTCCCTTGGAATTTCAAATTTCCGATTGGCCCATCGCCTCGCTACGGAAAATGCCGATCAAGCTTCTAGAAAAGTATTGCGTTTTCTAACGGAACCAGACACTTTATTGATTGGGGGTGGTATTGATAGTATCCTTGCACCTTTGAGCCTTAAAGCTTTAAAAAAAGGGAAAGGGTACTTCAGGGATAGTGTTTTAGTAAACGAACCGATGGATTTTTCCAAAAAGAACTATTTTCCAATTTCGGCGCAACACGAATTTATGAAGCGAATTTTCTTTCCTGAGTATTTCCCTCAAAATGAACAACTTCGTTTGGAGGAATCAACCAGGCACTTTTTAAAAGAGCAAATGCATACTGTTCCTCGAAAAAATAATTTTAACGAACAGGATTATTACGATAGTTATGGGAAGTTTTTCATGTATGGTGATTCCAAAGAGCACATGCCTGAAACGGTGAAGATTTATAACAAAGTTGGCTATGCCTATGGGACGCTAACCGATACTGCTTATATTGTGGATGAAGCTAATGATATAGAATTCTTGCTGACTGCTACCATTTTGGTAAATGAGAACAGGATTTTTAACGATGACCATTATGAATACGACGCTATCGGAATCCCGTTTTTAGCGCAGTTGGGCCGTGAAATCTACCTACAAGAAAGGGCCAGAAAGTTAGAATAAGGAATTTACTTCACCTTTGGCCACCGTATATTCTTCAATTATATCTCGAACGATTTGCGCGGCAGGTTTAATATCGTGAATAAGCCCGGCAATTTGTCCAATTTCCAATTCACCTTCATTTAGATCTCCTTCAAACATCCCTTTCTTCGCTCGTGCACGCCCAAGAAGTTCTTTTAATTCGTCCGGAGAGGGATTCTTTTTATAAAGTTCCTTTACATCCTGATAAAATTTATTTTTTATCAATCGAACAGGAGCTAATTCTTTTAGGGTAAGTTCGGTATCTCCTTCTTGAGCATCGACCACCACTTGTTTAAAGGAAGGATGGGCACTACTCTCTTCCGAGGCAACAAAACGACTCCCCACCTGAACGCCATCGGCGCCCAAAATCATTGCGGCAAGCATTCCTCTACCAGTGGCAATTCCCCCGGCAGCAATTAATGGGATGGATAATTTTTCTTTTACCATCGGAATTAGGGTGAGCGTCGTAGTTTCTTCTCGGCCATTATGCCCTCCGGCTTCAAAGCCTTCGGCGACCACCGCATCTACTCCGGCCTCCTGCGATTTTAAGGCGAATTTCACACTACTTACTACATGAACCACTGTAACTCCGTGGCCCTTTAAATGTTGCGTATAGGTTTTTGGATTTCCGGCTGAGGTAAAAACAATTTTTACGCCTTCTTCAATAATAATTTGAATAATTTCTTCCAAGTTGGGATACAACATGGGAACATTGACCCCAAAAGGCTTTTTAGTAGCCTTCTTGCACTTTTGAATATGTTCCCGAAGCACTTCAGGATACATAGAGCCTGCACCAAGCAGTCCTAAACCACCTGCATTACTCACAGCACTAGCCAGTCGCCACCCACTGTTCCAAATCATTCCTGCTTGAATGATAGGATATTCAATCTGAAATAAGTTTGTAATCTTATTTGGCACTATTGCTTCACTATTTTAAAAGAATTCTGAGCAGAATCACCTCGTACATTGGCGATATAAATTCCGGAAGACAATGCACTAAGGTCAATCCAATTGTTTTCTAAGGAAAGCTTAAACTCAAGTACTCTTTCCCCCAAGACGGTATACAATTCAATTTTTCCAGAAACTTCACTCTCCGGAAAGGAAACAAAAAGTCGATCTTTCACAGGGTTTGGATAGACGGCAAAATTACTTTTTAGCAACTGATCTTCAATACCCAATCCATTCAACAAATTATAAGCAGTTTGAAAATTAGGGATTCCATACCCCATCTGGTCGGTTGGATTTTCGTATAAATGAGCTGATGCCCGAACCGCCTCCATCACTTCGAAATTTGTGGCTTCTGGTTTGGATTGCCATAAACAAGTTACAGCTCCCGCCAGAATTGGAGAACTAAATGAAGTACCATTGCTAAAATCTACATTCCCGTTCGAACTAATCACTGCCGCGTTTTGCCCTTGAGCCATCACATCCGGTTTTATTCTACCGTCCACTGTTGGACCTCTAGAACTAAAACTTACGTAATTTCCACTTGGATTTACGGCTCCTACGGTCAATATATTCAATGCATCTGCGGGAGTAGCCACGGTTCCAAAACCATTGCCAGCATTCCCTGCAGAAGAAACCACAATCATACCTTTTTCAGTTGCGATATTCGCTCCTCTTGCGGCAAAGGTGGTCACTCCGTCCAAATCTTCATAGGAATGATCATAATTCGAATTATCATATGCCTGATATGATAAAGACGTATTCGTAACATCCACTCCCAGACTATCGGCTCGTTCCAAGGCGGCAACCCACCAAGCTTCTTCCCGCGGATTCTCATCCGGTCCGTATTCTGTACGAAATAAATAAAATGAAGCATTGGGTGCGGTACCCACAAATTGATTTTCTAAATATCCCCCGATGTCACTTGTAGTATTGACACCATGTGACCCGGTACCTGTAACATCTTCCGTTCTGCTGAAAAAGTCAAAAGTTCCCAATAAACGACCATCATCCATAATGTGCGAAAATCCTGGATTCGATTGGAAATTTGGAAAACCACTATCCATGACGGCGACAATCATACCTTCTCCGGTGTAATCCTGCTCATGCAAATAGTCACCATGAATCATTTCAATTTGATTGGCAGCGGCACCATAATTATATTCTATTCTCGAAGCTGTTTCTTCTACTTCAAATTTATCATCCGGAGCAGCCGGTACAGGAAAATTCAAATCCTTATCGGCATATTCAATCCCTACCACATATGGAAAGCTCTGTAAATCTTCTATATCGGTTAAAGTTCCTTGCACGTACACGCAGTTCATCCATTTGGATTTAGCCCACAAAGTAATTCCCGGAGCGTTTTTAATTTCTTGAACGTAAGCATCGGTCACGGGCACATCCCGCTCGTCGATTACTACGTCGTGTAACGCCTTGCGATCAAGGGCTTCCTGCGTTAAAATTGTGATAGGGTTATCAATGGATGCTTGAACATTTTCCTTATCGGCAAAATACACCCATGCATCCTGAACCTGAGCCATTCCAAGCTGCGCGCTTATAAGAATAGCTAAAAATAATAGTTTCTTTATCATAATTAAGAGATTACACCACTACCTAAGAGTTCTTCACCTTCGTACCATGCTACAAACTGTCCTTCGGTAATAGCAGATTGTGGTTGATCAAATATAACATAAAGGCCCGAATCTACCTTATGAAGTGTTGCCTTTTCGAGAGGTTGACGATAACGAATTCTTGCTTTCACTTCTCTGGTTTCATCGACCGAAAGAGTTTGATCGGTTCTGATCCAGTGGATTTCAGCATTTTTTACAAAAAGTCCTCGTCGATATAGTCCGGGATGTTGTTTTCCTTGGCCGGTATAAATAATATTTTCTTCGACATCGGTATCAATCACAAAAAGAGGTTCCTTGGTTCCCCCTACCGCCAATCCTTTTCGCTGACCTTTCGTAAAAAAATGTGCTCCTTGATGCGTCCCTACAACTTTTCCGTCGCTAGGATTATAATGAAATTTTGCAGCTAAATATTCCAGTTCTTCTAGGGAATTTTCAAACTTAGGAGTTATTTTTTTATAGGCCTCACAAGTATCAGGAACCTCAACAATGGCGCCTTCTTTGGGTTTTAATTGTTGCTGAAGAAAATCGGGCAACCGCACTTTGCCAATGAAACACAACCCTTGTGAATCGCGTTTTTCTGCTGTGACTAAGTTTTGTTCAGCGGCGATTTTTCTAACTTCAGATTTGATTAATTCTCCAATCGGAAAAAGCGTTTTCGAAAGTTGTTCTTGTGAAAGCTGACAAAGAAAATAAGATTGATCCTTATTAGGGTCTTTTCCTGAGCGTAACTGATAAATTTCTTTGCCTTGTTTTTCAATAACCCCTTTTCTACAATAATGTCCGGTAGCTACGAAATCTGCTCCTAAATTCATGGCTATTTTCATGAACACATCGAACTTGATCTCACGGTTGCATAAAACATCCGGATTTGGGGTACGTCCCATTTTATATTCATGAAACATATAATCAACGATACGCTCTTTATATTGTTCGCTTAAATCGACCGTTTGAAAAGGAATTCCAAGCTTTTGAGCGACTAGCATCGCATCATTGCTATCATCGAGCCAAGGACATTCATTAGAAATGGTTACTGTGTCGTCGTGCCAATTCTTCATAAATAGCCCGATCACTTCATACCCCTGTTCTTTTAAAAGGTAAGCAGCTACACTGGAGTCTACACCCCCACTTAATCCAACGACAACTCTTTTTTTCATAGGAATTTGAGTCGGTAAAGGTACAAAATACTTACGCTTACTCGGTTTTATTGAGTGGTTTAGGATAGGTCTCCTCCAATTCTAAGACGCCATTCTTGAAATATTTCCAAAGCCCGTGTTTTTGTCCGTCTTTGTAAAAACCTTCAATCACAAGAACTCCCGAGGCATCGTAATAAAAAGCAGGACCTTGCAGCTGTCCATTGCGGTATTGTAATTTTTTAATCACTACTCCTTCCGGGGAATAATATAGGTTCTCCCCTTCTCTTACATCATTCACAAAGTTCAGCTCCTCAGTTTTAGCACCATCGGGATAATAGGTAGTTTGGGTACCATTGAGTTTTCCATTTTTGTAAAATTCCCTCGACATTACCCGATCAGACTTTTCATGATAATACTTCCATTCCCCTTCACGATCTCGATCGACCATACCCCCTTCACTAACTAATTTTCCTTTTGCGGTGAAATATTGGACAAAAACAGATTTGTCTTTTTTGTTAAACGTTCGAATCGCGGTAGGTTGTTTTCCGCAATCTTCACAGTAAAATTTAAAAACGCCTACTTCCTTTCCGTGTTCAAAAGTCCCTTCGTAACGCAATTGATCACTATCCGGATACTTTTTTTTCCAAAGACCATGACGTGCTCCTTGAGCATCCAATTGATTTATATCTTCTTGTGATTGGACCGTAAAGAAACTAAACAAGACAAGTCCGATTAGCAATCTGTGTATTTTCACTGAAATTCCATTTTATTTAGAAACGTGAGAATTTATTGATTATTTCTTACGGCCTTTTTGTACCTTTTTTTGCTCTTCGGCCTGTTCCATCATCTCCGCCATTTTTCGCTGAAAACGATTTTGCTTTTTAGGCTTCTTTTTATTCTCCTGAATTTTTGCGTGAATCTTATCCTCATCGATGATAAAGTTTTTAATCACCAACATAATTCCAATGGTAATTACGTTCGAAGTTAAATAATACACCGAAAGTCCACTCGCATAGTTATTAAAGAATACAAGCATGAACAAAGGAGATAAGTACATTAAAAACTTCATGTTTGGCATCCCCGGTTGCTGCTGTTGTTGCATTTGCTGCCCGGTACTCATCATCATATAGATAAAGATTGCAATGGATGCTAAGATGGGAAACAAACTCACGTGATCTCCATAGAATGGAATGTTGAACGGCAACTCGGCCACAACATCATAACTCGCTAAATCTTCTGCCCAAAGAAAGCTCTTCTGACGCAGATCGAAAGCGGTTGGGAAAAAGGTAAACAAGGCGTAAAATACCGGTATCTGAAGGAGCGCCGGCAAACAGCCCTTTAACGGACTCGCGCCTGCAATATTCTGAAGCTTCAAGGTTTCTTGCTGAATTTTCATAGAATTCCCTTCGTACTTCTTTCTTATTTCGTCTAATTCCGGTTTTAATACCTTCAATTTTGCCTGAGAGAGATATTGTTTGTATTGCACCGGAGAGAGCAATAATTTGAATAGGATGGTAAGGACGATAATGGCAATTCCCGCCGGGAACCAATCACTTAATAAACTAAATACAGGAATAATAAGGTATTTATTCAAGAATCCGAACAACCCCCATCCTAGTGGCATAGCCTCATCCAAATTACGATCGTAGGTTTTGAAAATCTGGTAGTCGGTTGGGCCGTAGTACATATTCATGTCGTACGATAAAGCGCCCGCTTTTGGCTCCAACAACATTCTTGCACCGTATTTCTTCGTAAAAACGGTATCCACCTCTTCATTTTTAACCAGATCTTCAGAAATAAATTTAACTTCCTTGAAAGGTGCATCAGTGAGCAACATTGAACTAAAGAAATGCTGACGGAAATTCAACCATTTCACATCCACTTCGGTTTCTTCATCGCTTCCTGTCGGAGATAGTTTAGAATGGTCTTCACCATTTTCAAATTCGTAAGTAAGACGAGTGTATCTATTTTCGTAAGTGATGCTCTTCGCTTGTCGGTATCCTTTGAAATTCCAATCCAGCGTCATTGGCTGAGAGGTATTCAACACCCCTTCAAGGCCTTGAGAACGAAGTGAAAAGTCGAGCATATAATCGCCCGGTTTCAATTCATAACGGTATTCGATATAAGCATTCTCGGAAGTCTTTAACTTCATGGAAAGCACCTTATTATCACCATTGCGCGATACGGCCGGTTCAAAATATAGGTCTCTAGTGTTTAAAAGCCTATTCTCGGCTGAAAATTGTAGATTGAAATCGTTATTTCCATCTTTTATGAGATAGACAGGATTCCCCTCGAATTGGGTTTGCTCTTTTAGTTTTGCTTCAACAATATACCCCCCTTTATTGCTAATGGTTAGCGCAAGAACATCATTTTCGATGGTGGTGGTTTGATCTTTTGCAGAAGGTAAGGTTCCGGAATATGCAAATGATCCTAATCTATTCTCTAGGTTTTGCAATGCCAAGGTATCATTTTCCTGAAGCGCATTCTCGACTGCGGTCTCAGTTTCAACCACGGGCACCTCTTGCAAACTTTCGGGCGTTTCTTCAACAACCTGTTCTGTTTTTGCTTTTTCAGCCTCTAGTTCTTCCGGTGTTGGCTGATTTTGATAGAGCATCCAAAGCAGGATACCCCCAATAAGTAAAAAACCTATTAACGAATTGAGATCGAATTTTTTTTCTTCCATTCTATTTTGTAAAACATTCCGACCAAAGCGGAAACGTTATTTAATCTAATACAATAATTCGGCCTGAAATTTCAAACCGACAAATTGTCTTCCTATTGTTTTTTATGTTTATAGGCAGCTGCAACAAACCCTACAAAAAGAGGGTGTGGATTGGCAACCGTACTTTTATATTCCGGATGGTATTGAACTCCCACAAACCATGGATGCGTTGGAATTTCAACAATTTCAACCAAACCGGTATCCGGATTTATCCCTGTAGCAACAAGACCAGCATTTTCTAATTGTTCACGATACGCATTGTTGTATTCATATCGATGACGGTGACGTTCCAAAATTGAATCTGCTTGATAGATATCATGAACAATGCTTCCTTTTTTGAGATCGCATTTCCAAGCTCCAAGTCGCATAGTTCCTCCTTTTTCGGTAATGTGCTTCTGCTCCTCCATAAGATCGATTACAGGATTCGAAGTTTTAGCATCCATTTCCGTACTGTTGGCATTTTTTAGCCCTAAGATGTTTCTGGAATATTCTATTACCGCCATTTGCATTCCTAAACATATTCCTAAAAATGGTAAATTATGTTCACGAGCATATCGAACCGCTTCAACTTTGCCTTCAATTCCACGTTCTCCGAATCCCGGCGCTACCAAGATTCCATCGAGCCCTTTTAATTGCTTTTCGATATTGGACGGGTCCAAATATTCAGAATGGATGGAAACCACATCTACGGCAACCTCATTCTCGGCTCCTGCATGAATGAACGCTTCTTGAATGGACTTATAACTATCTTGTAATTCGACGT
This sequence comes from Flavobacteriaceae bacterium, assembly GCA_024643425.1. Classification (GTDB taxonomy): domain Bacteria; phylum Bacteroidota; class Bacteroidia; order Flavobacteriales; family Flavobacteriaceae; genus JAHEMY01. The sequence goes on along the minus strand of JAHEMY010000045.1, from coordinate 5,673 downwards.
ACTTTCCAATCAATCCAATCTTTACGGTTCCTTTTGGATTTTTAAGTCGGTCTAGGAATTGATTCCAACGCTGAAGTATCGGTTCTTGCGTATCGTCTAGGTTTAATTTTTTTAAGGCTATTTGATCCAAGCCCTCTTCCAGCATTAAATTTGGCACATCGTAAATGGTAGATGCATCAATGGATTGAATCACCGCATTTCGTTCTACGTTACAAAACAAGGCTAATTTTGCACGAAGATCGTCACTTAATTCATGCTCGGTACGACATACCAAAATATCGGCCTGGATTCCACTCTCCATCAAAGTTTTTACCGAATGTTGGGTGGGTTTTGTTTTTAATTCTCCGGCAGCCGATAGGTAAGGGATCAACGTAAGGTGAATGAACAAACTATTGGTTGCTCCCAACTCCCATTTTAATTGACGCACCGATTCTATGTAAGGTAAGGATTCAATATCCCCGACAGTTCCACCAATTTCAGTAATGATAATATCGTAATCGCCGCTATGGCCTAAGATTTGAATTCGTTCTTTAATCTCATTGGTAATATGAGGAATTACCTGAACCGTTTTTCCTAAGAATTCACCACGACGTTCTTTTTCAATAACACTCTGATAGATTCTTCCTGTGGTTACATTATTGGCTTGGGAGGTTGGAACATTTAAAAAGCGCTCGTAATGTCCTAAATCCAAATCGGTTTCAGCTCCGTCGTCCGTTACATAACACTCTCCATGCTCATATGGATTAAGCGTTCCGGGATCCACATTAATATAAGGGTCTAACTTTTGAATTGCCACGCGGTATCCTCTGGCTTGCAATAATTTAGCCAGCGATGCTGCGATAATCCCTTTTCCTAATGAAGATGATACTCCGCCCGTAACGAAGATGTACTTTGTAGTGCTCATGAAGTGTTGCTTGATATTAGCTATACGGGATGCAAAGATACTGATTTATTGCCGAGGTCTGCAATGAAAAATAAAATAAAGAACCTTGTTTTCAACTTTTATCGGCCTGCGTAATTTCACGCGCCTAGAAATTGGCATTCGACTTATACTGCTTTAACGAATTAATGGCCGAATAAGTTCTTCGAGGCCATTCACCTTTATTTCGTACATCTCCTTCATCAAACGACCCAGTTTCCCTTCAGGAAATCCTTTAAGTTGAAACCACGTAAAATAAGCCTCGGGTAAATTCACCAAGTAACGACCCTCATATTTTCCGAAGGGCATCTTGTAATTGGCAAGTTCGATCAGGTGATTTTTATCTATTTCCATGCATCGTATTCAGCTAATTGCGCAGCAATGTATTTTCTCCAACGCAATTCGTCTGCTTCTTTATTGGAATGGTCACTCTCTTTGTCGTAATGCAATTGCATTTCCCTTCGCTGAGCTTCAATTTGCTCGTAATGTCTTTTTGCCAAATCTTGGAAATCAGGTTCATTTTCAATTTGTGCTAATTCTTTACGCAATTTTCGCGCAAAGAGTTCGCTGATGTCGAAATGTGTTTGCTCGTGCTTAAGAATGTATTCAGAAACTCTATCAGGTCGGTACCACGATAAATCAGGGTAAAAATTACTCACAACATTATACGAAAGTGCCCTGTTTTGATTGCTTTCTTGGATAGAAAACGAAAAGGAAATTCCAGAATTTGTGCTTGCCACAAAATCATCCGCTTGATTAGGAATGCCTCTAAAATCTTCCCAACTTAGCTTTCGATCGACGCTCCAAGGTATTTTTTCATCTTCCATAAATGAAAATGAAATAAGAAGCATGATGATAAAGGAGATGATTTTCATTAAGAATCTAACGATTATTTAAGGCACTTATTGGATATATGGATTGCTACTGAATCCATTGAAAGGAAACTTCTCGCTCAATATCCGGATGCAAACTATATTCTACAGGGCAGGTGCGGGCAGTGTGTTCCAATATCTTCTTATTTTTCTCCGAAACGTTCGAAGGCAATTTCATTGTTATTTCAATACGCGAAATTCTGCGAGGATTGGCTGCCATGACTTTAGTTACATCGGCCACGGAACCCGTTAAATCGACTTCAAGATCTCTGGCTTTAATCCCCATGGTAGTAAGCATGCAATTGGCCAATCCTGTCGCCACCGTATCGGTTGGAGAAAAAGCTTCTCCTTTTCCTTGATTATCTACTGGAGCATCGGTAATGTAATGATCATCCGATTTCAAATGCACATTTTCAGTGCGAAGATTTCCTAAATAAGTTACTCTTGATGTCGCCATTACCTTATAATATCAAGGCTTAGATCTGCATTGTATTTGAGTATGTAAAAAGACTCATTGGTATAGCCGGAAAATAATTTCTTATTGTAACGAAATTTATTTTCGATGTATTCGGTTTCCACGGTTTCATCGATGGAATCATAAATGGATTCCTCATTTCCTAAACGTAAAAGGATATCATAAGTTAGATCAAAACCTCGCACGGCATAACGATTAGGATACACTTCATATTGATTCTTATAACTCACTAAAAACGCATTCTCATCATCGATCGAATAGGTTTTACTCACCGATGGATAAGTGAATTGCAAGTTTGCCAAGTGCGTATTCGCAATATCATCATAATCAAACCCTTCGTTGCGGTGTGTTGTAAATAACCGTATTTGAAACGTATTAGGTATTCCATTAAGCAATCCAATGGCATTACTAATTAGAATTGGGTTGGTCGATTCTAAGATGACCCAATTCTCTTGGTTGTCGATAAGTTTGCTTCTAACATCGGCGACGTATAAAAAACCTTTTTCTTTGGGCGACAAAGTCTTTACTCCCGGAATGGCTTCTATGATGGATTCTTTTGAGCTTCCTGTGCGATCAGAAATTAAGACTACATTTTTACCTTCACTATTTTCCTTCAAAAAATTAATCATGGCATCCGCCAACAATTTATCGTCGGGTAAGGTTTGAAAAAGATTAGAAGTGAGCTTTATATTTCGGTTACTCAATGGAGAAAATACGGGAACATCGTCACTTTTTAATGCTGAAGCCGCGAGTTCCACATTTTTACTAAGCAATGGCCCTATAACAGCATCGATTTGGGATAGATCATGCTCTCTAAGGATTCTATTTAAGGTAGTTTCACTCCCTTCTGTATCAAATACCTGTAAATCGACAGACATCCCTTTGTCTTTAGCAAATTCAGCAGCCATTAAAACTCCGCTGTAAAAATCAAGGGCAATTCGTAGCGTTCGGTTGTGTTGTAAAAGTTCCTCGTTCAATTCAAGAGAATCTGACTGGTATCTTTTCAGCACAAAGGGAAGAAAAAGGGCTAAATTCTTTTTGGATGTGTTTGAAATTGAATTTGACAAATCAACACTCGTTGCGCGATCCCATTTTGCTCCTTCTTTAGATTTAGGAACTTTTAAAATCATTCCTTCCTTTAGACCCTCGGCAGCATAAGGGTTGAGCGCTACAATTTCATCTTCGGTAAGCCCAAGTTTTACTTTCAGTCGGTAGAAACCTTCCTTGGGTTGGACTTCATAAAACTCAAATTCATCTTCCTCTATTACGGCTGAATCAACAACCGCTTGTCCATTAACTTTTAACTCGGTACCCATGGGAAGATTCTCTCCAATTTCCGGATTTAACTTCTGAAGCTCTTCAATACTTAATCCATATTTTCTAGCAATTCCATACCAGGTTTCCTTAGGCTGAACTTCGTGCTTTAAAAACTGAGGAGGTTTAGCTTCATTATTAGTTTCATTTGTAACATCGATAATTACTTTTGGAACTCCAAACTGAGGAATCTTAAGTTTATCCCCTTTATTTAACTCGGAGGAATACAGAAACTTATTTTCTTTTTTAATTTCATCAATCGTTACCCCATATTCTTTTGCAATGCTGTATAGAGTCTCTTTTCGTTTTACACGATGATTTTTAAATCCAATGATTTCCTTCTCTCCTGAAGTAGGACTAGTTGCAGGGATGATTAACAAAGCATTGGCTGAAACTCCTTTGCGGACATCCGGATTTAACTGAAGGATGGAGGCCTCACTAACTTGATACTTTTGAGCAATGCTCTGCAGTGTTTCTCCTTGTTCCACTTTATGGCTTCGATAGGTTTGGGCATACATTTCTGTCATACCCGCCAAAAACCATAAAAACGAAAAAACTACAATTAAATATTTCAATACTCTATTTTTTTTGAATGTCCGGTTTATTCCCACTCGATGGTGGCCGGTGGTTTTGAACTAATGTCGTACACTACTCTATTAACGCCTTTCACTCGATTTATTATATAATTTGAAGTCTCCTGCAAAAACTCGTAGGGCAAATTTACCCAATCGGCAGTCATCCCATCGGTACTTTCTACCGCACGTAAGGCTACTACTTTTTCATAGGTACGTTCATCCCCCATCACTCCTACACTTTGCACCGGTAACAAGATTGCTCCAGCTTGCCAAACTTTATCGTATAGATCCCATTTCTTCAATCCGTTGATGAAAATAGCATCCACTTCTTGTAAAATACGAACTTTTTCTTCGGTGATATCTCCTAAGATTCGAATCGCCAATCCCGGTCCCGGAAAAGGGTGACGACCCAACAACTCCGGATCGATGCCCATTTCAGCGCCAACTCTTCGAACCTCATCTTTAAACAACATTCGAAGTGGCTCCACAACTTTCAATTTCATAAAATCGGGTAGCCCTCCCACATTGTGGTGCGACTTAATCGTTACGGATGGTCCATTCACCGAAACGCTTTCTATCACATCGGGGTAAATAGTCCCTTGAGCCAACCAACCAACATCTTCCAAGAGGTGTGCTTCATCATCAAATACTTCAATAAATGCTCGACCAATGGCTTTTCGTTTTGCTTCCGGGTCGCTCTCTCCGGCCAAAGCTTTCAAGAAACGTGCCGAAGCATCCACTCCCTTTACATTAAGCCCCATGTGTTGGTATTGATCTAAGACACTTTGAAACTCATTCTTTCGCAACAACCCATTGTTTACGAATATGCAATATAAATTCTTTCCAATGGCTTTATTCAATAAAACTGCTGCTACGGTGGAGTCTACCCCACCGCTTAATCCAAGAACAACCTTATCATTCCCCAACTGAGCCTTTAAATCGGCCACAGTGGTATCCACAAAAGCTGCCGGAGTCCATTCAGCCTTAATTCCAGCTATTTCAATAAGAAAGTTATGAAGCAACTGTTTTCCGTGTTTGCTATGATAAACTTCCGGATGAAATTGAATGGCATAGGTTTCTTCTCCTTCAATTTGATAAGCAGCATTGGCGACATCGTCGGTGCTTGCCAATCGAATTCCTTTTCGCGGTAATTGCGCGATGGTATCACTATGACTCATCCATACTTGAGTACCTTCCGGAATACCCATAAACAGACTAGAATCGTCCAGGATGGTATTTAAATTTGCACGACCATATTCTCGAATATTGGAAGGCTCTACGCTTCCTCCGTTAAAATGAGCCAAGTATTGTGCTCCATAACAAACCCCCAATAAGGGCTTCATTCCCTTTATTTTTGATAAATCCGGATGCGGAGCGTCTTCGGCACGCACGGAAAACGGACTCCCGGAAAGAATGACCGCCTTGAATCCGGACAAATCTTCCGGAATTTTATGATAAGGATGGATTTCACAATAAATATTCAACTCACGTACACGTCTTGCAATAAGCTGTGTATAC